>CAYUYU010000063.1:0-12574 GCA_964449405.1 uncultured Thermotogaceae bacterium | reverse complement strand
GAGGCACGTGGGGAAAAAGAATACACAAAGGTTGCCAAAATCTACGAACAATTGAATCCCGATTCCATTTCATCAATTGAATTTATTGGTTATGACAGGCTTTCTGAGAATTCACAAGTGCTTTTCCTTTTAAAAGACAACGAATTGGTTGATGAGCTAAGGGAAGGACAAACCGGTGATGTGGTTGTCCGTATCACACCTTTTTATGATGAAAAGGGAGGTCAAGTTTCAGACAAGGGGATTATTTACAATCAAAAGTTTAGATCGAGTGTTTTAGAGGTGTTTAATCCCTACAATAAAGTCATCGTCCATCGTGTGACAGTAGAAAAGGGTATCATCCATAAGGGTGATCAAGTTACTTTGGAAGTGGACAATATGACTCGCTTGGCAACAGCCAGAAATCATAGCGCTACCCATTTACTACATGAGGCTTTGAAGAGGGTTTTGGGTGAACATGTCAAACAAGCCGGATCGTTGGTATCCCCCAATCGATTAAGATTTGACTTTTCACATTTTAAGCCCCTTAGCTCAGATGAAATTGAACACATCGAACAGTTGGTCAATGATCAAATCATGAAGGCAATGCAAGTAAAAACGGATATTATGGATTTGGAAGATGCTAAAAAATCGGGTGTGATTGCACTATTTGATGAAAAATATTCAAAAACTGTTAGAGTCGTGAGAATGGGCGACTTTAGTGCAGAGCTTTGCGGGGGTACCCACATTAAAAACACCGGCCAAATAGGCATTTTCAAGATTAAAAGTGAACAAGGAATCTCTTCCGGGGTTAGAAGGATTGAAGGAAGTACGGGTTGGAATACCATTGAAATGATTGAGGAACAGCAAAAAATTCTCTCTGAAGCGGCAACTCAACTTGGATCAGATCCGTCAACACTCATTGAAAGTGTGAAAAAGATATTAGAGCAAAACAAAGAACTCCAAAGAAAGGCAACAGAGTTGGAGGAAAAACTGAGCAGACAGAATATAAAGGATATACTTGAAAGCAGGGTTAAAACGGTAGAAGGCATCAAATATCTCTCCATCGTTCAGGAAGACTCCAATCAAAATGTCATGCGTACGGTTGCAGATAATGCCATCAAAAAAATGAATGGAGGCGTTATTTGCATTTTCAACAAACAAGTTCAAAGTGTTTCGTTCATTGTTAAAGTAAGCGATGATATTGCTGGAATACGTCTACATGCGGGAAAAATGGCAAAACAACTTGCAGCTATTTTAGGTGGTGGCGGAGGAGGAAGACCTGATTTTGCTCAAGCCGGCGGAAAAAAGGTTGAAAACCTCAACCAAGCCATAGAGGCTTTACCGGAAATCATCAAAAATGCCTCTTCTTAGGCTCGCCATTACTGGGAATCGAGGATCCGGAAAAACAACCTTTTTTCAAGCGATGGTAAACGAAATCAAGAGAACTCATACCATTTTTTTCGGATTTAAAACTTATTTTGTCGAATCGGGAACATTGTGGTTGGAATGGATCAATGCGGAACATGATCGGATTCAGTTGGGTAAGAAGAGCGGTAAGTACTCCATGAAACCTTTTTTTGAAAATATTGAGCATATCGGCGAAATTCTCTTGCAACAGAACATGACCTCGAGAGTCTTTGTTGCTGATGAGATAGGTTTTCTTGAACAATTATCAAAAACAATGCAAAAGGGTGTCATCAAGGCGATATCGGATGCCCCTTTTTCCTTTTTCACGATGAAAAAGGTTGATTATCCTTTAATAAATCGGTTGAAGAACTTCGAAAGAATGCGGATTATCGATTTAGACAAGTATGATTGGCATGAAAAAAATGAAATGCTTCAAGGTTGCCTGAAGATGATTCAGCGCATCATTTGAAAATGTAGGAATACCCTTGCGGGTATCCAAAAGAGAGAAAAAAAACAATACGGGGGAAAGTATGAAAAAAAAGATCATTATTATAACAACAGGGGGAACCATTGCTATGAGAAAGGAAAGCGATGTGGTCATCCCCTCCCATCTTGGCAATCAAAAGATTTCGGACCTTGCGGGACTGGAAGAGTTTGGAAAAATTGAAACCGTTGATTTTTGTAATCTTCCCAGCCCTCATATGACACCTCAAAAGATGTTTGAACTTTCAAAATTGGTTCAAAAGATAGTGGATGATTCTGAGGTAAATGGAGTTGTTATCACACATGGTACCGACACTTTGGAAGAAACGGCTTATATGCTGGACCTAACGGTTAAGACGAGAAAGCCCATTATCCTGACTGCGGCCATGCGCAATATCAACGAATTGGGAACGGATGGTCCCAGAAATGTTTTTTCGTCTGTAGAAGTGGCAGCATCAAAATATTCATTTGACTGTGGAACGGTAATCTGTTTGAACGATGAAATACATGCTGCGCGAGAGGTTACTAAAACCTATACGAGTAATGTGGCCACGTTTGATTCACCCGGGTTTGGGCCTTTGGGTATTGTTGATGAAGATGGAGTATTCTTTTTTAGAAAGTCTTTAAGAAGAACGTATATCAAGACCGATGCCATTGAACAGAGAACCTGTTTGATCAAGACTTTCACAGGAGATAATGGAGAATTTATCGACTATGCCAGAAAAACGGGGACTAAAGGGATCGTTTTGGAGGGCTTTGGCAGGGGAAATGTACCCCCTGAACTAACCGCGCCTATAAAAAGATGTATCGAACAAAACATTCCCATTGTTCTCGTATCCAGATGCTACAAAGGACGTGTACTTGATATCTATGGATATGAGGGTGGTGGCGCTTCATTAAAGGAGGCCGGGGTAATACTTGGATATGAGCAAAGCGGTCAGAAGGCAAAGATAAAATTGATGGTGTTGTTGGGCAGTGGAAAAAGTGTGAAGGAAATAAGGGATTCATTTGAAATATCTACATATGAACCGAATACCAGGACTTTTTGATTGGAGGTGTTAATATCAAGGGTGTACGACTGATACTGATTGTTTTACTGATCATAAGCTCCGTTGGATTTACTTACACCATAGAAGAGGTCTTAGACGGGGTGGAAAAAACAACATTCGAAGAATATTCTTTGCCCTATTTCAAATGGGTAAATGCAGTTGATGGTGAACTGAGGGCTGGTTACGATCCCTTTGAGAAAAAGGGGCTTGTGGGGGCTCAGGCAAATATGAAGTTGTTTGAGAAATTGGATTTATCCACTTCCTTTGCCATGATGACTGATTTTGCCACAGATTCTTCTTACCGTTTCTCATTAGGTGTCAGTTATGATTTCTTAAGACCATCAAATGCGGAAAAACGCTATCAGGAAGCAAACAGAGAGGTCTTAATGCGTCAATTGGAAGCGGTGGATTTATTTTTTGAATATTTAAAAAAGAAAATCAAGCTGACCGAAACAAAAGGAGATTTATTGTCATCTGCGAAGGAAAAACTTGAGCGTGTAGATATGGCCTATATTGCCATTAAATTGGAAGCCATGTCTTCCCTTTCAGATGGCGAACCACAAATTTCCGGTTTGTCTCAATACCTTCCAAAAAAAATCGATGAGGACATTGTTCAAACGGCAGTCATCCGTTATTTGAATATGTTTTCACCGGCAAGTGAAGTCGATGATAAAAGCTCGCTATATGCCATATTTAGGACCGATTACAACACCTTTCTTCAGGGGGTTTCAGGAGGATTGGGAGGTGCTTATGATTTTGAAGAACCCGTCCAGAAAACCGTGTCGGACAAAATTGAAGAAATAGAGATCAGAAAAAATAAACTCTTACACGATGTGTTGATCGAGGTAATGCCTGAAATCAAAGAGGAATACCAGCGCCTTGAAAAGGAAATTAACAGCGCAACCGCCAAAATAGTGAACGGGGAAATGTCTAAAGAGGAATTGAATCAAATGCAGAAGATGGCAGTAGAACTTGAAGATCAGTACATTGAAATGATGTTAGATGCGGTCAAGATTGAGAATATTTTCCGTGTTTTAAGCGGGATTGATGTCAGATAACCATAACTATTATTGAAGATAAAGGGTAATGACATGTTGGAAGTATTAACGGGAACTGATGATTACTCAAAATATGAATACTGCAAAAAAAAGGCTCAAAAAGAGAACAAACAGTTTAAGTTTTTTAAATCCAAGGATTGGAATGACTTTGAAGCCTTTTTGCCTTCACTCTACAAAAAAACGTTGTTTTCGATGGATTATTCTTGTTATTGTGATTTTCACGATGGCCTTTCCAAAAAGAAACTGAATGTGATAACAGAACTAGCCCAAATTCTTGAAAGTTCAGAAAACAACGATTTGTATATCGGGAGTGAGAAGCCTATTAAGGGTTTAAAAAAAAGTAAACAGAGCTTTCAACTCCCAAAACCATGGAAGGATGATGAGTGGAAAGTGCTTGTTCGTTCACAAAGCGAAAAAATCGGATTGGTTTTAAGTGATGAACAGATCAACCGACTCATATACGATACCGGTCCGGATATGTGGAAAATTCATAACGAACTGTCCAAATTCGTAGACTTGTCAAAGGGAAATAAGATTGACAATGAAACCTTTAACGACCTGTTTTACTCATATACCAAAGAGGACCTTCAGAATTTTATTTGTGATTTCGTCAACAGAAATACCTTAAAGTCCCTTGATGGATTAAGAGAAATATTGACCGAAAATAATCCCATTCAAATCATCTATCGATTAAGCCATATCTACACCTTGATGCTTAAGATAAAGTTGCTTTCAACAAAGAAGCATTATACATTCAACGAAATAAGGGAACTTGCAGCGAAGACGCAAACGAATATTCCCGCGATTTCCCAAGTAGTTGGGTTTTCTTTCAAAAAGGACGAACACAAGGATAATATCTTGGGACAGTATACCATGGATGAAATAGAAGCCCTGTTATACGATATTCTTTTACTTGAGATGGATTATAAAAGCGGTAAGAAGGATTTTAGGTCAGAGATCATAGGCTTTTTTGAAAAGACACGAAGGTGAGGATTGAAAAAGAGATTATACCAACGAAGTAGTAAAAAGCGAGACATATTCATTTTAATAATGAATGCAATGATGATTTATCTCCTCTTATCTTGGGATTTATTTTTTGGAGATGTTTTTGCGTTAAGCCTCGGTTATATGCTGACCATGATTTATGCGCTAGAGAAAAAAGGACATATGGGGATCTTTTTATCAACCGTTTATGCTGTTTTATGGACTTTGCTTTTTCCCTCTTTTGTCTATCTCTCGCCGATTTTTTTCATTGCCTTCAGCTTGTTATCCGTCTATTACAACCGTAGACAGAAATTCCTCCAATATGGGTTTTTTATCTTCTATCTGTTTCAGTTTGTTTTTTGTATTGGTTTTTTCAATCAACTCGAAATCCATTTTTCGCAGTTTTTTCAATTAGTTTTGTTTTTATTCGTGTTTTTTCATGTCAAGGGATACAAGAAAAGAAACTGAATGATAATCGAAACATTCGCAGAGAATGGGCGGTAATTGTGTTATAATCCAGTGAGTTTTTCTTGCTGAAAGTCTTTGCTGAGCTGACAGTAAACTCTTGATTGTCTGGAGGATTTTGATGTTTTACGTTTTAACATTTGTTTTTCTGTCTTTTTCGTTGTACTTGTTGTTAGTGATCAGTTCGTTAAAGAAGAAAGTAAAGGCCAATAAGGCAGATAAAGAAGAACTAAAGCGATTGATATCAAAAGTCGATGAGTTAACCGTCAGCTCGAATGAAGCGGAAATGGAAACTCAAAGGCTTTTCACCAATCTCGAGCTTTATGAAAATGTTATACAGGCTGCTTCCAGACTTATCGAAATGGCTTCTCAATCAGATTCAGATGAGGGGTTTTTAAAAAAACTGCTCGAGGAATCAGTGGCCATTATTCCTGAGGCTGAATATGGTAGTGTTGTTCTGATAAAAGACGGCGAATGGCGATATGTGCATGCCATAGGTCATGATCTCGAGCTCCTTAACTCATTGGAACTGAAGCAGGAATATTTTCTTGATCCCAGAAATTCCGATGATACCATGTATTTTGATTCCAATGTCTTTGTTATTGAGGGGATTGAGAGACGCAATTTCAGAATCCCGGAAGATATCTATCCACAATTTTACAAAGCGACGAAACGAACAAATCAAACAGCAATTATGGAAATTGATATTGGTGAAGATATGGCAGGAACCATTGCCCTTGATACCTCACAAAAAAGCGAAGCGGTTTTTTCAAACGAATCATTAAAGATGTTCGGTGCTCTCGGTAATATTGCAGCCACCTTTATGGCATTTCAACGTTTAAATCAAATGCATGAAGAGTTTCAAAAAGAAATCATCCTTTCTATTATCAGAATGATGGAAATACACGATGAATATACACGTGGTCATTCAGAAATGGTTGCAGAACTGTCTCAGGAGATATCCCTTACAATGGGATATGATGAAGAAAGGGTGAAAGAGGTGTATTGGTCGGGATTGGTTCATGATATTGGGAAAATTCTCATTCCCGGTTCCATTTTAAACAAACCGGGGAAATTATCTTCATCGGAATTTGATATAATAAAAAAACACCCTGTTTGGGGATATGAGGTGTTAAAACAGTCCAAATACCTCTTCAAAATAGCGCGTAACGTCAGGTTTCATCATGAACGATTTGATGGTGGCGGATATCCAGATGCATTAAAAGGTGATGAAATTCCACAAGTATCCAAAATTTTAGCCATCGCTGATACATGGGATGCAATGACAAGAAACAGAGCTTACAGAAAAGCACTGGATTTTGATGATGCTATAAAAGAAATAGAGAAAAACAAAGGCAAACAATTTGACCCTCAAATAGTTGATGTGTTTTTACCAATAATCAAACAAAGGATTTCAAGAGGAAAGGCAGTTGATTAATTTGAATATTCTTGTTGCAGACGATTCGGTATTAATGAGAAGAAACCTTAAGAATATATTGAAGCAGGCGGGATATAACATCGTGGCCGAGGCTTCAAACGGAAAAGAAGCCGTTGAACTCTATCGGAAACATCAACCCAATCTCGTTACAATGGATATCACCATGCCTGTAATGACTGGCATTGAGGCGGTTAAAAGCATTATAGATGAATATCCCGATGCCAACATCATTATGATTTCCGCTCTTGATCAAAAACATATGGTGTTCAAGGCCTTGGAATGCGGGGCAAAACATTATATAGTCAAACCTTTCAAAGTATCTGCAGTATTAAAAGCAATTCAACATGTTTTAAATCCTGATAAGAAACAGGATGCTTTGAGTAAAAAGTCCGAAGAGGTAAAAGAAACAAAGAAATCAGAAGAATCCTCAATGATGCCCTACAAGGTATCTAATACAGATGGTGTTTTCTACATATCCATCTTTTCAACACTAAATAACCGGCAATATTTGCAATTAGAGGGGACTGTGCAGGGGCTGCTTTCAATGCCTAATGTACACATCTATTTTGATTTGAGCGGTTGTGATTACCCGGATGAAATGAGTTTTGCCTTAAAACCTCTCGTGGATAAGATAAAAAATTCCGGAGGAAACACCAAATTCCTTAAATAAGTCCTATTTTTCAATTACACCAAATTTCAACATACCGTACTCAGTCTGAAGGCTGTAGATATGCTTTTCTTTATCCGGATAGTTTAAGCAACCATCATTACATTTTAAGGATACCGGCGAGCTGATGGACAATACGGCTTCTTTTTTGGATGCTTCCCTCATGGCATTACCCACAAAGATATTGCATTGCTCACAAACACCATCCGAAATATCATTCTCATCTAACGTGCTGGTTTCAATATCCATCAACAACTTCGATGCAAACATTTCTGCCATTTTCCTTTCTGCTGATAAAAAGACCGTGGCGTAAACGGAACCGCTGAGTCTAATGAGTGCGTTGTATCTGAAGAGTTCTATCCCATCATAAAATCTGTTTTGATTTACATTTATGATATGGATACTTTCTGAATCCAGAAAATCATCAACCTCTTTTTTTATCATATCCAATATTGCTTTTATAGGCAATTCAGGCATTTCGTGAGCTTCCTTAATAGGGATAATGAGTTTAAATGTCGTTCCAATGTCTTTTTTTGTTTGAATTTCAATCTCACCCTGAAATTTTTCCAACTCGTGTTTTAAAGCAGACAAACCAACTCCCCTTCCAGATATATCGGAGACCTTTTTACTGGTACTCAGTCGATCTTTAAGAATGAGGCTTAATCTTTCGCTTTCGCTCATTTTTTCAAGTTGTTTTTTTTCTACAAATCCCTTTTCCAAAGCGGTTTTAACTACAGCATCGATGTTAACACCTCTACCATCATCGTAAAGGATGAGTTGTATATTTTCACCGGTTTGTTTGACTTCCACTTTAATCTGACCGTATTCGGATTTTCCCTTCCGAGCTCTTTCTTCAGGGGTTTCGATACCATGATAAATGCTGTTTCTAAAAAGATGAGTCAAAGCTCTTATCATAGGTTTGTAGAGCTCCCTGTCAATTGGTATATCTTCACCTTCAATGATGACAGGGTTGATGAATTTACCCATTCTCTGCGCCAACTGACCGGTGTAATTCTTATAATACGTCAAAAGTTCCGTGAAAGAGGTATATCTCAATCTTTTCAGCTCGATGAGAAATTCCCTACCCTCTTCACCCAACTCGCTTTCGGCTATTTTGTTCTCCAATTCCACGATACGATCAGGATCGATGGATAATTTTTGTTCCATTGAGAAAAAATCAGACCCCAAGAGGTCTCTGATGATATCTATATCTTTTCGAATCCAGGAATTATAATCATACGAATTGAAAAAATCCACCAACTGAGGGCCGTTATATTGAGATAACACCTTTCTTTTATCATTTAATTCAGTTTCAAAAGTGTGAAGTGAGGTAACGGCATTAATTGTGTCAAAATTCGCAAAACTTCCCTTATAGGTGTGAATCATTCTAAAAATTTCAGCTATCTTGTCTTCATTGTCAAGTTGGCTCATGCAGATTTGTTCCATCCCATTCATGGTAAAGTCTCGAAAATCGCGAATCAATTCCAGATAATCCTCACGGGAGTTTAAAACCTTGATGACCATTTTTAAGATATTTCTTTCGTTTTCTATCTCATTTTGTAATTCAACTTTTTCTGATATATCGTGTAAAATGACCATGATTTTGCGTCCTTCTGAGTCTGTTTCAATCACTTTATAATTGAGTTGTATTGTCTTGGTGCCAACAGTTATCGTTTCAGGAAGGAGTGAAATGTACATATCAAGAGCATAAGGCTTGTCTTCGTGTAATATTTTTGTGAAAACTTTATCTAAAAACTCTATCGTTTTAGGTTTTTCATCTCCAAGAATTGCGGAAATAGATCGATTCGAAATCTTTTTACCAAACATGTTTTCACATTGCAGGGAGTATTCAGGGTCGATGATTAAAGACTCAGAAAAAGTTAGAAAGCCTTCTTCAGTATTATCCAACAATGTTTTAAGGGCTACAGTAGTTTTGTTTAATTCGTAGGTTCTTTCTTCCACCTTTCTGTCTAATTCATTATAAGAACTTTCAAGTTCTTCATTCATAGCTGTCAATTCTTCATAGGAAGCGTATAATTCGTTTGAAGTGGATTGAAGCTCCTGATATGTTTTTTGAAAATCCCTGACCATGATAATACCGAAACTGAAAATAATGATCATAGAGGACAGGGCATAGACAGGGAACGGAATGATGAATCCAATGAGTTGAACGACCAGCAGATAGATTGTACTGGCAGTCAAGACGGTGACCGGATAGATGAATTCTGTGGTTTTACGGTTAAAGGATAAAAATACCATAAAGCTCAAGTTGATATAACTCATGATGTACTGAGCTATATCAAAACCAAGATAGATAACAAAACAAGCAGTGATGTTTGGGAAAAGCAATTTGTGACTGATCGTGTTTTTGGAGTCGTTGTTGTAATAGGATTCAATGCCAATAACAAGAAAATAGATAAAGAGGGTATAGCTGATGGGTTGTAAGACCTTGAAAATCTGTTCGGAATAAATGCCCGAAAAAAAATCAGGTGAATTAAGAATGTATAAAAAACTACCCATGGCATTAAACAGCATTGCGATCCCCATTGCAACGTAGGAGTTCTTTTTGCTGGATACATGTTTACCCAAAGAAATCAGAGTAACGGACAATAAAGTACCCATGCCGAAAATGATAAGATAAAAATCCTGGCCTAAAAATCGAATGGTGTTGATTTGTCCTCTTAGTTTTGCAAAATCACCAAAATAAGGGGCGGTGAAAATTTCAAGACGATCCCTTCCCCGATATTGAATGATCACCTTGTTGATGTCTTCGATAAGCTCGGGATTGATTGGTTCGATATGGGAGAACAACAATTGACTGGATTTGTCAAATTCTCTGGGAAACACCGTATCCAAAATCAACTGGCCGTTAAAGATCACCTGAACGTGTGCTCCCCTTACGGCGGGGATCAAAAGACCTGAGGTGTTTTTATCCGATAATACCACCTCACCGTAGAGGTTAAAATAGATGGGACCTCTTTGATCAATTTCCAGCGGGAAATTGGGATTTGCCAGCTCCGGTATTTCGGAGACGGCCTCTGTCTCTTGAGGGCGTTCCGAATAATATGCATAGATCCAATCAACTTGAATGTTATCATCACTGTTGATAGGTGTAAAAAAAAGCACGTAAAAAAAGACTAATACCAATAATGTAACAAATAAAGCGCTTAGGGTTAAATACAGTTTCTTTCTATTCATACTGTTTCAGATTAAAATTGTTGATGGCAGCGTGTATCTCAATATCCAAATCCGCATCGTAATCTACTTCTTGAAAGGCATCATCAATTGTGATTTTATTAATGGCAGATTCCATCATTCGTCTAAATCTCAAATCCGCTGGAGCCTTTATGTTTAGATTATTGATTGCCGATTCACATATGATTTCAAGAGGTACTGAAAATGTGTTTGCTGCCAAATTCATGTTCAAAATAGCGGTATTGACGTCTATAATATCGATTGCGCTATTATCAATGGTTATATCACTTTTTAACACAGCTGAATCAATTAACAGTTCAAGATGTGTGTTTTCAGGTATACGGAGGCTTAGCTCGTATTTGGGTTTTCTGAAGATGAAAAATTTGTTTTCGTCTCTTCGAGAAATCCTCACCCTGTTTCCGGATATTCGTACATCTGTATCATCTACATTTGAGTAATAGGTTCCACTGATCATATTTGTTAAAGTTTCATCGGTCATCACTTCAAGGTATAAAACGGCCACATCTATTTCCACGATGTTTTTGTCAGCACTTTCGTTTAGCGCGATCTGAAAGGGATATTCTTCATATACCCCATCTGACATCAAATCAACAGGATAAAAAATCAGAGCAAGGGCAAATAGGATAATGAAGATAGCGTTTATAAATCGCAGCCATCTCAAGCCTTTGATTTTTGAAAGGATAGAAAGCCCGATTAAGATCAAAATAAACGGCCAAAGATAAAAGAGATTTTCAAAAATTGTGGAAAAAATAGAAGCATCAAACAGGCCAAAGACCAATAAAATACCTATTACAAGTAGCAAAACACCGAAAAAAAGAGGCATTACCTTTCCTCCCTAAAGAAACGTAATAATACAGCGCCTCCGGCTAATATTAGTAGTATTCCAATAATGACCCTCCAAGAAATGTTAAAGGAGAAGATCTGACTGAAAAGAAAAATGATACCTACAATGACAATACCAACGCCAATGGCAAGCTTCCCACGTCGTTCCTTTTCTAATCGTTCTTTGATCTTCTGTTCACTGTTGTAGGTTCCCGTATTTTGATCGAATTCTGAATCGTAAAGGTTGGAATCCGATTCTACATCTTCAGGAGCTGATTTTGTTTTCAGAGGTTCTTCCGGGATGATGATCCAGGCGATAATATAAAGAAAGATTCCGGCTCCGGCAAGTAAAATGGTTGCGGCCCAAATGAGTCTGATAATAACCGGATCCACATCCAAATATTTGCCCAATCCTGAACAAACGCCTGCCAAGACCTTGTCATCTCTTGATCTGTATAATCTCTTTTCGTTCATTTCTTTCACCACCAATGATTATTGTCCGAGTCTGAATCCGTCAGGTAACAACTCGGAAAGTTTGTATTGCTTTTCCTTACCCTGGGTATTAATCAAAATTACATCCATATCACCAAATTCCCAAAGGAATTGTCTACAAGCACCACATGGAGAGGCGGGATCTTGAGAACGGGTGGCAACCACGATCGACTTAAATTCCAACTCTCCTTCTGAAACAGCCTTTACGCAAGCCACACGTTCAGCGCAAATGGTTAATCCGAATGAAGAGTTTTCTATATTGGCTCCCGTGAATATCTTTCCACTTTTTGTCAAAAGAGCAGCACCAACGGCAAAATTTGAAAAAGGGCTGTAACTGTATTCAAGCATCTTGATAGCCTCTTCCTTAAGTTTCTTTATCATAATGATCCTCTTCCCTTTCTATGGTTTTCTTGAATATTTCTTCTTCATTGTCATCGTACATCTTCAACCTGACTTCAGGCTTAACGATCATTTTAATCTTTTCAATTCTCGTTTTGCTGGCCGCCAGAATCCT
>CAYUYU010000062.1:0-12614 GCA_964449405.1 uncultured Thermotogaceae bacterium | reverse complement strand
ATATGTGTTCTAAGACACCAAGTTTCTTTTTTCCAAATCTTAGTTTAACATAATTCTTGACTGAGCGAAAAGCAAAAGCATTCCTATACAGGAATGTTGTTTTGTTTTCCTGTTGCTTTTACGGTGTATAATAATAAAAGATTCAATAATCTGAAAGTAGAAAAACTCAATGACAAAAGGCTTGCTTGAAAAGATCAAAGAAAGGGAAAACATACTTGGAGATGCAGCAGACCGAGGGTAATTATGGGGGTGTGATAATGAAACAGTGTACTTTGTTCGTCGTGATGTTTTTTTTATTATTCGGGGTGATTTTTGGACAGATTTCTGAAACGGTAGCCGTTCCCTTTGTTGAATCTAATGGGATTTTAGACAACTGTGATAATGAGGCATTGACCTATGTGGAATTCCATGATGCCTTACGGAAGTCTTTCCCCGGAAAAGCCATAGCATTTGATGCCTCAGAAGAACCCGTTATAAGAAAGGATTTTGTTGTAGAACTCGTCAATTTTCTTGGTCTGACAGAAAAAACAACAAGTTTTGAAGATGCCTATACGATGGCAAATGATGAAGAGGAGATTCCGGAGGAATTACTTGGCTATTTCACACTTGCCTATCAAAGTGATTATCAGCTTATGGATTACAGATATGGACATCTTGTTGCTCCTTTTGAGCCAATGACAAAAGTGGAAGCTGCCCGCTCCCTCTATGCTGCAAAATTCCCGCCAAAACCTGGTGGACAGGTTGTGACAGCTGTGACCGAAGGCCTCTCAGGGTTCAACTCGCTGTTTACATCAGAGAATTTGACATGGACCATGTGCAATATAATCGGTGACGGTTATTTGGGGACAGATGAAAATGGTTTTTATACCCCAAGAATGATAAAGGTGGTGCCAACCGTTGAAAACGGCTTGGTAAAACTGCTTGAAAATGGGGGTATGTCAGTTACATACAACCTCAGGAAAGGCATGAAATGGCATGATGGTGTGGAGATTACAGCAAATGATGCAAAATTCCAATGGGAAGTCATGACATCTGATGCACCGGTAACGGCAAATGAATTTGAAAATCTCGTCAGCAAGGTTGACATACATAATGATTACAGCTTTACCATCTATTTTGATCAATTGGTGACGGATGCAGCGTTTGGCTCATCTGTTTATGGGTTTTATTTTGGGTGGTTTCAGCTTCCTGAACATGTCTACAAAGAAAGTTTTGAACGTGCAAGAAAAACAGGGGAATGGGAAGAATTTTCAACGGCAGCCACACAAAATCCAATGATGTGTGGCCCCTATAAATTAAAAGAATACAAAGAAGGGGAGTACATTGTTCTTGAAGCGTTTGATGACTATTATATGGGAAGACCCAACATTGATACGATTGTATTCAGAATAATCCCGGATAGAAATGCCATTTTTGAGGCGGTTCTTAATGGGGAAATAGATATGGGAAGATACACACTTGACGTTAAACAGAGCCTTCAACTCAGAGAGCAGAAATCTGATCTGTACAATGTTTTTCTCACGGCAAGTGTTGGGTATAAATGTGTTGAACTCAATTTCAGAGACAAAGACGATGCCTCAAAACCCAATGAATTTTTTTCAGATAAAAGAGTGAGACAGGCGTTCCTGCTTGGGTTAAACAGAGATCGGATAAATGCCATTGTTTACGAAAATGAAGCAACGGTAGTTGACACCTGGATAACAGAACTTCATGTGATGAGAGAAGCGTTAAAAGATCCGAGAGTCATCCATTATCCATATGACCCGGCAAGAGCAAAAAAACTCATGGAAGAGGCTGGGTGGACAATGAACCAAGTGGGATACTTTGAAAAAGATGGCAAAGTTTTTGAGTTTAATCTTGTGGGTATAGAAGAGAATGAAACGGATGAACTCCTGGGAAATCTTATTCAAGGCATGTTAAAAGATATTGGAATGAAGGTTAATCTGGATATGATGCCTATGCTTGTAGCATGGACTGACGTCATGTCTGTTTGTAAATTTGATGCACTTCTGGCAAACTGGGGTTTTGGTATTAGTGATGAAGCATCAGCTTATTGGGAGACAAAAGATATTCCATCAAAGGACAATGGATTTTCCGGCCTGAATTACAGAGCCTGGTCAAATGAAGAGAATGATGCCATTCTTGATGAAATATCACGAACACTTGAAGCAGACAAAAAACTTGCGCTTTACAAGGACCATTTTGCGCTCTGGACGGATGAATTGCCAACCATTCCCCTGTTGACAGATCCAGCACCACATTTTGCAAAGAAGTATATAAAGAGTTTCAGTTCAACATACGATAGTGGGTTAGGTTGGGCGATACAGAACTGGTACATACAGAAATAAAGGATGATATTAAAATGAACCCTTTTATAACACTCTGAGGATTAGAAAGTTTTTTGATCCTCGCTTTCTATTGAATAAGGAAAGAACCAGGCTTTACTTGACAAAGGCACATCAGAATCTATCTAAACTTGTTTAAATCTTACGAAATATCGAAATATGGTATAATATTAAATATTTATTTAATTTACTATTATAAAGAGGTGATTTGATGGAAGAAAGATTACATAAACTCAAAAGATTTAATTTAATTATGGGAGCTCTACATCTTGTACAAGGGATATTAATGCTGTTTCTCGCAACAAATGTCATTCAAAAAATCACTGAATTTCAGCCAACAATCACACAAAACTTTTTAAAGTTTGATGTTGCAACTCGAGAACTTGTTACCGCAAGTAAAGAATTGTTTGAGTTACCATTTGGGATTCTGGTGGCTTCATTCTTGCTTATCTCAGCACTGGCTCACGGTATTGTATATGTTATGAGTAATAAATACTTTGCTGACTTAAAAAATGGTATTAATCAATTTAGATGGTTTGAATATGCAATTAGTTCATCCATCATGATTGTTCTAATCGCAACCCTGTTTGGTATTCATGATATTGCTTCATTAATACTTATCTTCATTGTTAACGCCACAATGAACTTATTTGGTTTAGTTATGGAACAGTTAAACTCTAAACGCAAAAAAGCAGAGGTTAATTGGGGACCATTCATTTGGGGAACAATTGCAGGTATTGCACCTTGGATTGCTATCGCATTGTATATGTTTGGAACAGGTAACTTTGGAGCAGTACCTTGGTTTGTCTGGGCAATTGTTATTGTTTACTTTATCGCATTCAACACTTTCCCAATCAACATGTTTCTACAATACAAACAAGTTGGAAAATGGAAAGATTATCTATATGGTGAAAGGGTTTATATTATTCTAAGTTTAGTTGCTAAATCCGCACTGGCTTGGTTAGTTCTATTTGGAGCTATGCAACCATAAACTCATAACTAAAGTTTTACTTAAACATCTATAGGCAGATCCTTTTTTTTACCATATGTTTGATAATAAGCACCTTCTTCAAACCAAAGTAATTTAAACAATTTGGTTCTGTAGGTGTATACCATATTCACTTGGCAAAAGCACTGAGTCTTTATGCTTGATCATCGTTTAATTCGCCCGCCATAACCATTCTTTTATATTTTCCATTTGTTGTCTGCATCAACTCGTTATGGGTTCCTTTTTCAGCTATTCTGCCATCTTCAAGGTAGAAGATACAATCGGCTGTTTTTACTGTTGAAAGTCGGTGTGCGATGACAAGGGTTGTTTTTTTATTCATCAAACGGTTCAAAGCCTCTTGGACGACTTTCTCTGATTCACTGTCTAAAGCACTTGTCGCTTCGTCTAACAGTAACACCGGTGAGTTGCTTAAAAAAGAGCGGGCTAATGCAATACGCTGTCTTTGTCCACCGGATAGATTACTGCCGGATTCATCAAGGATGAACTCAAAACCTTTATCTAATGCCTCAATAAAAGGTGATGCGTATGCCATGTCACTTGCTTCCTTTAATTTTATGTCAGATAGCTCATTACATACCGCTTCAAAATTATTTTTTATTGTTCCTGAAAACAGGAAGGCATCTTGAGGAACATAAGTAAAACTCTCACGCCATTCTTTGAGTGTAATATCATAAAGACTCTTTCCTTCAAACAGAAGGTTTCCCTGAACCGGTTCGTATAAACCAAGAAGCAGTTTAAAGAGCGTTGTTTTTCCACTGCCTGAAGGACCCACAAAAGCAGCTGTTTTTCCGATAGGAATATGAAAATCAACACCTTTCAGTACTGATTCATCACTCTCCGGATAAGAAAACCAAAGGTTTTTGACGATTAATCCTTTTTCCGATTCCTTTTCAACTTGAACCAAATGGTCTCTTGCCGGTAATTTGGGTGGTTCTTCCTCAATATCTATGATTTCCATCAACCGCTCAACTCCCGCCAATCTTCTTGAAATCTCTGAAAAAATACTCGTTAGAATGGTA
The DNA here is from genome assembly GCA_964449405.1 of uncultured Thermotogaceae bacterium. GTDB lineage: Bacteria > Thermotogota > Thermotogae > MWEM01 > MWEM01 > JASUTC01. Next base: position 8,241 of record CAYUYU010000062.1, on the reverse strand, counting down.
AACAAAAAAGCGGCACCATTCTGCAATTGAATAATGGCTACAAGTGTGACCAGATAATTCGGGTTTTCTATGGCTTTGAATCCTCCTATGAAAATCACGATGAGTATACTTAAAAAAGAAATGGTATCCAGCGTCTCTCTTGAAATTTCCAGAGTATTTCTGTGGATATTGGCATGCTTTAATGCTTCTGATTGATGCCATATCTTGTCTTGAATCCAAGATGCAAGATTGAAATAGCGTATGATTCGTTGTCCTTGAACCAGCTGTGAAAATAGATTTAAAAAGGAAGCCTTTTGACTTTGAACCTCCTGACTGGCCTTTCTCAATTTCTTTATCATGGGCAAGTTAAGCATAAAGATGCTCATAGCAACGGAACAGATGATCAATCCCATTAACCAGTCAAGTATAAAGATGGTGACACAACTACCCACGCCATAAAAAAGCATCGTCGATACAGACTGAAAAGTATCCTTAAGCAGCTGAATGCTCTCATTGATATCATTACTGAACCGGGACAGCAATTCTCCTGAAGAATATTTTTGAATCCCGGCTACCGGACTATTCAGCAAACGGGAAAAAAAGGTACTGCGAATATCTTTTTCTACATGAAGGGTACTTAAAAGCATAGCCCTTGCTGAAAAGTAGAGGATAATCCCCCCCACAACTAACAAGATAATAACATTTAAAACCGTTCTAATCAGTAATTCCTGATTCATCTCAACCATACTTGAAGTTAAATCACCCAAGACAAATGCAAGATATGCCGTTAAAACAAAATTCATGAGTCCAACGCCAATCACACCAAAGATATACTGATATTTATAGGGCTTTAAAAACACGAAAAAATCTCTCAGAATGTTCATTTCCGTATTCATCTTCATCTTCATTCCCCCTCCATCAACTGCAACTGATATAATTGTGCGTAGCGTCCGCCTTTTTTGATCAATTCATCATGACTTCCCTGTTCAACAATTTTGCCCTGGTCCAACACAATAAACCGGTCAACGAAGTTTAAAGGCCTTATTCTGTGGGCAATCATGATGGCAGTCATTTCATGAGGCAAATTTCGAACGGTATTGATGATTAAGGATTCAGTTTCAATATCCAGAGCACTTGTGGCTTCGTCCATTAGAATCAAAGGTGTTTGTCGCATCAAAGCCCGTGCGACACAAACTCTTTGACGTTGTCCACCGGAAAATCGAGACCCCAGTTCTCCTGCCGAAGTTTGTATTCCCGATGATAATTGATTCAAAAAAGGTCTAACCTGTGCCTTTGTCAGGGCTTCTTCAATCTCGTTGTCTGAACCATTCAGATTTCCAAGTTGAATATTCTCCTTAATGGAAGTATCCATTAAGAAAGGTTCTTGTACAACAACTGTCATATGCTTTCTCAGTGCTTGGAGGTTCCACTCTTCCAATTCATGATCTCCGATCATTATTATGCCTTTTTGTGGAGTATAATCACCCAAAATCAACTTGAATATCGTTGATTTACCACACCCGCTACTACCCACAAATGCAATTTGTTCGCCCTTTTTGATGGTAAAACTGACATCGCATAAAGCCCATTCTTTTTGATCCGGATAACGGAAAAAAACATGTTCAAAGCGAATCAGTTCTTCTCTGGTAATCGTTCCTTTTTTACCATTATCTCTTTCCACTTCAAGGGAAAGAAGTGATGCCAGTCGCTTACCTCCCGCCAGCCCGGATTTAATCTTTCCTAAAAGAAGGGGTAATTCCTGTAATGGAAATGCGATATAGTTAAGCAATTGAATAAACGCAAATAACAAACCGATTGTGATTTGTCCCTGTAAAACCAGATAACCGCCAAAACCAAAAACGATTAAAAAGGGCAGAAAAGCGATTAAAATGCCAAACACCAAGAGAAAAACCGTTTGTTTAACCCTTTTATGTGTATGCGTTGCCCATACCTGTTGGAATGTTTTAAAACGATTGATGAAGAATTGCTGCATATTAAAAGCCCGAATAATCTCCGCGCCTGCCATCGTTTCTTTTGCCTCTTTGTTAATATCAGAAAGTGTATTTTGCGCCTCTTTGGTATATTTTTCAACCGGGGCACTCAGAATTACAGATAAAATGACAATAACCGGCAATGATGACAAAACGACAACGGTCAACAGCCAATTATTATAGAATAGGTAAATCAATGCAAATAATGCGGTGGCGATACCGCCAAAAAGCTGGAAAAGATCCTTTTGAAGCATCTCCTGAAAAAGGATTAAATCGTTGGACATCCGAGATATTAGATCCCCTGAGTGATTTTGGTGCATTGTATAATCAGCGGCATGAGCAATTCTTTTTGAAACCAGTCTTTGAAGGAGGGCACATAACCGATCGGAAAATTGTAGTGCAAGGTATTTCCAAAGAAAAAAAGAAAACAAAGAACATGTAAATACTGAAACCGTTACTACTATCACCTCTGAAAACTGTTCCTTATTCTGCTGTACAATTGTGTCAATCAATCTTGCAAGCATATGTCCCTCAGCAATTTTCAAAGCAGAATAACAGGTAATCAGGACAACGGTCGGAATCAGTAAATACCACTTCAATCGCATTAATCCCCAAAGGGTTTTTCCTTTAGCTTTTTGCTTCATATGCAGCCTCCCAATCCATAAAATCCCAATCTCATTTTATTTATCGATCATACCACAACAACGCAATGCCCTGCCTCTTTCATTCCTTTTAATTATTCAACTCAAAATCTACTCACAATCTTTTCATCCCAGGAAGGCCATTGTGATCCATATTTTTGGTTATAAAAAACAACTGCCTTGTTAAAATTTTTATAGAACTTCCGTAAATCCTCCATGCAATTGATTAAGGCTTTTCTTCCCAAAATCTCTTCAATGATTACGGAAATCTTCCAACCGACCGTATACCATGATCCCCTACCTCCGTTGTTCATCATCAGTTCCATGCCTTTGTTCATAAGAGTCTTCTCATCTTCAAAGTGACCATCAATGATATGAAACAAAAAGCGTTGTATTTTGTTAAAATCAACCTCAAAATTTTTGATATTTGCATCCCAAACTTCCTTTGCTGTTTCATCAAAAGGGACAGGATGATATTGAGGGCCTCCAACAGCTGCAAGCATCGCAAAGCCTTCACCAAAGGCATTGGTCCATTCGATCAGTTTCTTGGTATTCTTATCTAATGATTCATATTTCTTAGGATCATAAACGCTGTCCAATCCAATATGGTGCAGTTCGTGTATGAACACATTTTCAAGTTTTTCTTTTTCACAATCTGGTTCAAGATAGATGAACAGGTACGACTCACCTTCGATTCTGTGGACAAAGCTATTCTTTTTAGGTTTTATCACAGGGATGATGATCGTGTTAAAATGGGCTCTTTTAGGCAGGTAGTTCAGGACCTTTTTTTGAATATCTAAAAGGTCGATGTCTTTGAAGTGTTGTAAAGTAGTCTTATACGAATGCACTACAGCCTTGTTTGCTTGAGATTGGATGAATTGATGAAACGCTTTATCAGAAAAAGAATTACCCATCTCCAATTCCCTCTTCTTCAGCAATCGATAGCCTCTTGTTTGAAACAATCTATCCCAATCACTTAATCGGAGGGAAGATTCCAAAGACTTATTTAATAAGGCTAAACAGACTTCAACTTCATCGTAAATCAATTCAATACCCATGTTTTACTCCTCCTCATTATTCTCAGCCGTTTCAAGTTTTTTAACAGCCTGGGTAACAATTATACCAATTTCTAAATTTTGTTAAGAGATGTTTTTGCTTATCACATTTCAAAAAAAGCAAGCAAAGTGGACGGAGGTGAGGTGGATCCTTTAGCGTTTACTTTTCACGATAAACAGAACGCCTATGCCCAACTTCAATCTTTGCCAGTATCCTGTAATTTCCTACCCTGTAACGCCATTTATCTTTCAAATTTCCTTGAAGGCTTTTTCCGAATCTTCTTGGATCTGTACAATTAACTAGCTTTTTTTCAATATATGAGATGATGAAGGCAGCAGTCTGTTTATCCATCTTTTTAAGCTGCTTCAAGGCTTTAAATCTATATTCAACACGGTATGTCGTAGACGAAGTTCTTTTTTAACCATTTCATGGTTCCACTGAAAAAAGCTTTTTTTGCGATTATTGCCAAAAAAATGTCTCCGTTATTGTTATTCGGGAGCACACACCGGTGCTCCCCTACGTCTCTATTTAAGGTGTTTTCACGCATTTGTAGGGGCGGGACCGGTGTGTCCGCCCGCAAGTGAGATGATACTTGATTTTGCGAATATGTCTTCAAAATTGACCTTTTTGCAGTGCAATCATTTCATGACTGAATCTTTCTTTTTCTTTCTCTTCTTCACAAACTTTGTTAAAGAGGGTAAGATCGTATTCGTCCTCTATTTTTTCAATAACAGCTTGACGAATAAAGGACGAAAGATTCATGTTGTGCATTTGTGCGTATTTTCTGATCAGCGCATCGCCTTTCTCATTTAATCTTACGGATATTGTACTCTTGCTGTTTCGCCTCCTTGTATTACAAAGTTTACGGATGGTTATAATATCATAGAATTTTCAAATCCCCTTTCATATGTAGCGCAGACAAAAGAGACGGGGATTATTGTGTATGATAAAAAAACGTTAGTTATAAAATATTTATAAATAACAAATATATATAAAGCAAATAAATATATATAATTATATCTATCATAGCCATATGTAATAAATAGATAGTATCTGTCGTCAAGTAGGTAGAAGTAAGGAAAGAGAACAAAAATTAATTGGAGGGATGAATATGTATCTTATAAAAAAATTTGGTCAGAAACAACAAGGGCAAAAAGCAATAATGACTGACATATATGAAGAGACAAAAGAAAGATTCTTTTTCATGTCTCATGGTATTAACGGAATAAGATAAGAGGTGATTTGAATGAAACGTTATGCAAACGACAAATATTATTACTGGAGAGACGAATTAACCAATCCTAAACCAGTGGAAAACAAAAAAGACGAAAAAGACGAGCGCAATTTTTTCCATTGGATATTCCCAATAATTAGATAAGCAAAAGAGTAATTGACAGAAAAAGGGGTCTTATACAGACCTCTTTTTTCTTTTGTTAATGTTAAATATTTCAATTTGGTTGCACCAAACAACGCTCAGTCATAATAACGCTTGAGGATACGGCAGCAAAGAAATGTTATCCAAGGCGATGGTTCTTTCTTGTTCCCAAAATCCCACCCCTTGTATGGCATGAAGATTGAAGTTGGCTTAAACCGGCCATATACATCCTGAGCGCTTACAATCCAGTCAACACATTCTTTCAACAACGATGATTGTTTGATAAATGAAAATCTGGAAAGAACATCACTCAAATACAAAGCGTTGTACCAGACAAAAGGGTATTTGAAAGTCCAGAATTTCTTCGAACGTCCAAAATAATACAATGATTTTCCAAGTATCTTATGATATTCTATAGGAGTATAAGCGTTCTTTGCATACTTTGATTCCCTTAATTCGTCAATTTGAGAAAATACTTCTAAAGCCACCAATCCCGCCATGGGACAACCGGCTTTCTCACGTTTGAATTGTCCTTCCACAAAAAAGAAATGGCAAAACCAGCCCGTTTCATCTTCCCAAAGTTCCTTCAAACGACTCACAGACTGCATAACAGCTTCTGTTCTGAATCCTAATGCCAGAAGTGAATAGGTAATCATCGGTGAATTACACGGTGAAATGTGCCATGCATCTTCAAAAGGATCCTGTTTCGTAAATTTCTCTCCCTTTTTTGGTTTTTCGGGAATGGATCCCCTACATGCAAATAAGGTGTCCTCAACATGTGCTGTTGCTTTGCTGTATATTTCTTGAATATCGCTATCTGTAGATTTTAGACCAAAATCAGCCAGCATTCTTAATTTGAAATAAGATATCTTGGGATCATTATTTCTTGTCGGGGCTTTTGGCATCCAGTCTTTGGTCTCATTAATCAGCTGCTTGATGGATTCATTTTCAAGACATGCTTTACGAGCTTTTTGAACAGCTTCAGAATCTTCCGGTTCATCCAGAAGGTCGATCCTGGTTCTATACTCTGTCCATGGATTGCTTTGAAGCAACCATTCTATTGGATTAGCGTTTAATTGTTCAAGCCATTTCATCGGATCTTCCTCCCTTCTTCTTCTTTATATCCTATGAATGTCATTATTCTTTGTCCTTAAATTTCAACGCCCTCTCATATAATTTTTGATAGACTGGGATGATTTCAGCTTCGTTACTCATCTTAGCCATTTCCTCAACCTTTATCCAAGCCACATCCGAATTTTCTGTCAGGTTTACAGTTAAATCATCTGATTCATCGGCAATCAAGACATAGGCCGCGGACAAATGTAGATGTGCGCTGACATAATTTCCCCTTTTATGATGTCCTTTAACCGTTAGAATATCTAAAGAAAGTAGTTCATCCGTCAGTGGGGAGATCGTTTCTATACCCGTTTCCTCTTTAGCCTCTTTTATGGCAATTTCAAGCAGATCTCTATCTCCATCTGCATGGCCACCTGTCCAGGCCCATGTTTGATAGATGTTGTGATGAACCATGAGCGTTTTAGTCATTGATTGGTTAAGAATAAACCCGGATGAGGTGATATGAGCCAGTTGACTCTTACGATAGAGAATATCATGGCCTACCAGGTTTATATAGTCTAAGATGATTTGTTTGTCACTCTTTTCTGAATCGGTTTGTGGATGAAATTGGTTGATTTGTGAAATATACGGCATCATTCTCTCCTTTTACTAAGGGTAGTCCCCGCTTTTAACAGCTAAACTTGAAATTGTACTATCCTACTAAAACATTATAGCATCGCTTTAAAATTTAGCAAATACAGGGGTTTTGTAATAATTATTTACATTTTTGTACCGATTTCTGTGTGTTTTATTTTGTTTTGAGTAATTTTACAGATGAATACTCAATTCCTGCAAACTTGTATGGTTCTTTAAGGTGAAAAAAATCTTTATGGACTTCAAGTCTTTTAAATGCTATAATTATATAGAATAAATTAAAGAAATGAGTAATATTTGAAAATAGGAGGAGATTATGATGACGAAGGCGTTAATGGAGACTGTAAAACAAATTGAAGACAAAGTGGGTAAAGATTGGATTAATCAGGTCTCTGAGATTAAAACAACTGAAGAATTACAAAAACAGGCTGAGAAGTGGGGCGTCGAATTATCTGATGAAATGGCCCTTGAAGCTTTGAGCCTGTTATCTTCCGAGCAGGTTGGAGAAATGTCTGAAGAGGAATTGAAAGCAGCTGCAGGAGGATGTAAAGGTATAATTTTGTGACAGATTCGGGGGTTAATGTGTGGGCAAACAATTGACAGTCAAAAAAATCGAAGCAGATAACGCTTTGGAGTTTTTAAAATATGCGGAGATTTACCCCATCGGTGAGATTAAAAGATACTTACACCTTCTTTATGAGGGGTTTATTTATGTGTTGGGGTTGGAATGTGATGGGAAACCAATCAGTTTTATTGTGGTTGAACGTCGTGATGGCCTTCATCACGTTTGTTCCACATATTATATACAAAATGAAATCGAGACACGAGAGTATGAGGGAATCATGCTTAATGAAGCCCTGTCAGAATCAAAAGCAGAGGGAGCAGAGCATTTTTACATCAGTTATTTTAAAGGCTCTGAAGAATTCAAACGGTTAAAAAAACTATACGAGTCCTTTGGATTCAAAGCATCTGGGTACACGCGGAATACCTTTGTTATGGACCGGCAAGTAATTGGAATGGATATCAAACGAATTAGTACCAAGTATACTCGGTATTTACATTCCTACAGACAAAAACTCAGGGTATTTAAGGATTTAAAACCGGAAAGCATCCAATTGATTAATGAACAAAGGGGTACAGAGATTCCTGACAATTTTTACCCTTTGACACAGGCCTATCACCCTGAATGTTCCACTATGATTTGGCAGGATAATGATCCGGCAGGATGGATTGTATTTGAAGCCAATGGTAAGACGGCATTATACATACATCATTTATTTATCAAAGAAAAATACCGTAACAACGGCTTATTCATCCCGCTACTGGCTTTTGCTTACCAAAACATTCCCGAAGCAATCACAAGATTCTTTTTCTATGTTAATGGCAATAACAACAACATGCTGGGTCTTATGAGATTGTTTAGAAGCTGCCAACCTAAAACAGACTGTTTAATCGAAATGACTCGGAAGCTATAGTATCATTAGCAGAT
>CAYUYU010000061.1:0-12928 GCA_964449405.1 uncultured Thermotogaceae bacterium | reverse complement strand
AGTGGACAACAACTTCGGGAGATGTTTGACAATAAAACCGGCAGCAAAACATATGAAGAATGGATGAAAGCTTTTTGTGAGAGAAAATTCAATTCGGAGTTTTCAAAAGAGATGACACGTTCTGTGATGGCTTATTTGAAGGAATTTCTATCATAAAAGTATATGAAAATGGGACAGATTTTTGTGCTCTGTCCCATTTAACATGTGCCTTTAAACCTCAAATTTATTTATCTGTTGTTTCAATGTCTTGTTCTGTTCTTCCAATCCGGTGGTCAATTCTGATAGTCCTTCAACAGCCTTATCCAAATTTTGCATACCTTTTTGGGTATCTTGCATTTTTTCTGCCGCTTCTTTGATCAATCTGACTATATCTGCAACGCCGCCTGCCATTTCTTCAGCGACTGCTTTTTTTTCTCGTTCATTTCCGAGGACAGATCTGTGCAGGCATTGGCAACGTTTGTTGTCGACTGAGCAACTTCCTGAACATTTGCATCAATGATTTAAGCCGTTTCTGAAACGTCTGTGAGAAGATAATCGGATGTGGAATCTGTAAAGTCTCTGTTTTACTCATTTAAAGAAGTCCCTAAAAAAAAGAAAAGTAGTGTATAATGAATGAAAAATAACAAGGTGGTGAATATAACAGATGAAAGAAAACCTTTCTTATTTTATCCGACCGGAGTTGATAGATCCGCAATATATTATCGAGTTTTTTTCCAAGAATCCGAATATACGCTTTGTTTCGCTTTTTGGTATCGATATTGTAGGTCACGATACTGATGAAAAGATTCCCAAATGGGTTTTTCTTGACAAGTTGGAGGATGTCTTTTTAGACAAGCCTTTTCTTCAAACCGATGGTTCTTCCATCGCTCTTTCTTCTCTGGCAAAACTGAATGATTGCAAAGTGGATATGGTGGCAGACAGGCATTCAACCTGGTATGTGGATTATAATTTTGAAAATATCGATAGCGGAACAAATCTCCCAGTTGGAACGTTACGTATTCCGGCGTATTTGTATCATAACGGTATTCCCATAGGGTCCAGAGCCCTTCTAAAAAAAGGGGAAAGGTTGTTTAAAGATGCTGTGATGAAATACATCATTCAAACAGGATTTTTGTCATCAACATATATTGAAGATAAAGTAGCGGATATCAATATCAACATTGGGACAGAACTGGAATTCTGGGTGAAAACACCTACGGAAGATGCTCGGATCAGCCAGTTGCAGACGGCTCAATCCATGCAGGAGAATTATTGGCAACGAACCAAGGGACATGTTCGAACAGCTTTGGAAAATTCACTTAGCTTGCTGGAGCTTTACGGTCTAAATCCTGAAATGGGACACAAAGAGGTGGGTGGTGTCAAGGCAACGATTGGAACAACCGGTGAGTTAGATTACGTGATGGAACAGATTGAAATTGATTGGAAATACTCCACCAATCCCCTTGAAGCAGCCGATAAGGAATTATTGGCAAGAATCATGATTAAGGAGACTTTCAGACGAAGCGGCCTGGAGGTGTCTTTTCAGGCAAAACCCATTGACAATGTAGCCGGTAATGGAGAGCATATTCATATTGGTGTCAGCTTAAAAACGGATAGCGGAAAGGAGTATAACCTCTTTTCACCATTTGAGAAGGACAGTTATCTTAACGTCTTTGGTTATGGTTCGTTGATGGGGATTTTAAATCATTACGATGTTCTCTCTGCATTTGTATCTCCTACCAACGATGCCTTGAACAGATTAAAACCCGATTTTGAAGCACCTGTTTCCTCAGTTTGTTCTCTGGGCGTTTCACCTGAGATGCCCTCAAGAAACCGAACCGTGTTAATTGGGCTTGTCAGTGATCTTGAAAATGAGATGGCAAGACGCTTTGAATTCCGCGCAGCCAATCCCCATACAAACTTGTATATCACACTACCGGCTATATTGATGTGTATGTTGGATGGGATTACTTATGCTGTGGAATCTGAAAAGAGTGAGCAGGAGCTGCTAAAAGAGATATCCAAGCAACCCGGTGAATTTTTAGGGTATCTCAATGAAAACTACGCTTTCAGAGCCGAGAAGAATATTTTTATAGATTATTCGGAAGAAGAACGGGAGAAGCTATTTGGTAAATCTCCAAAGACTGTATACGATGTTATTATTGCCTTGCGCGAAGCCAATGGAAACAACGATTATCTTAAAAAGGTTTTTTCAGAAATGTTTATTGATTCCTATTGCGATTATATGTTAGACAGGTGGAATAAAGAGATTTGCAATAGGATTGTACCGGTAATGTTGGAGGAGTTGTATCGAACTTATTCGTTTACCGGAACTGATCCAAAAAATATGAAGGGTAAGAAAGTGATTGAAAAATTGATGGATTATATAATCAGGGATGACAGTGAGAAAAAGAGTCTGCGCACAAGAATCAAAGAAGCCTCAGAAATAGACGATTATGAGTTGCTTTCAAGGCTTTACCAGAAGTTCATCAAAGCCTGTGAAGAACTGAAAAAGATGTCGGAAGCGTATCAAAACAATTTTGTTTATTGAATAAACTAATTTGAAAAATGAGCCAAAAAGTTGTATAATAATAAAAGAACCATATCTTTAAAAGGGAGGTAACAAAATGAAGAAACTAATTGTTTCTCTAATGGTCGTGTTGTTGTTCACTGTAGGAGCTTTTGCTGCAAACGAGCTTGAAATCTTCAGCTGGTGGACAGGTGGCGGTGAAGAAGCAGGACTCCTGGCGCTGATTGAAGAATTTAACAGTCAGTATCCGGATATTGAAGTCATTAATGCAACCGTTGCCGGTGGAGCAGGTTCCAATGCAAAGGCAGTATTAAAGACAAGAATGCTTGGTGGAAATCCTCCGGATTCTTTCCAGGTTCATGCCGGGGAAGAATTGACAGATACTCACGTTGTAACGGGAAAGATGGAATCTCTTACAAAGTACCTTGAAGAATGGGGATACATGGACAAGTTCCCGAAGGACATCATGGACATATGTTCCTATGAAGGCGACGTATATTCTATACCCGTCAACGTTCACCGGGGAAATGTTGTATTTTATAACAAGGAAATCGCAGATGAGATAGGCATGACTCAAGAGCCCAACACATGGGAAGAATTCTTTTATTACATGGATAAGGCAAAAGATGCCGGTTACACTGCATTAAGTCTGGGAGACAAGAATAAATGGACTGCCACGCACCTTTTCGAAGACATCATGCTCAGCCAGTTTGGTGCCTACAAGTACGCCAAACTTTGGAACGGACAGCAAAGTTTCAATTCTGTTGCCCTTGAAGGTTCTCTCCAAATCATGAAGGACCTGATCCCTTATTTCAACAAAGACCATTCATCGCTCACATGGCAGGATGCCTCCAGACTCGTTTTCGAGAAGAAGGCATTGTTCAACGTCATGGGTGACTGGGCAGAAGGTTATTTCAAAGAGATGGGATGGACACCGGGAGAAGAATTTGGTTGGTTTGCCGTACCGGAAACAGGAAACGCCTTCATGGTTGTATCCGACACATTCGGACTACCAAAAGGCGCTCCAAATTCTGAGAACGCTTTGAAATGGTTGAAATTTATCGGAAGTAGAAAAGCACAGGATATCTTTAACCCCATCAAGGGTTCCATTCCGGCAAGAATTGATGCTGACAAATCCAAGTACGATGTTTACCTGCAGTGGGCCATGAGCGATTTCTCCAATTTGGCTCTTGCACCATCCATCGCACATGGTTCTGCAGCGCCTGGTGCATTTTCAGGTGCTCTTAATGATGTCATTAATTCATTCTTATCGAATGAAAACATCGAAAATGCCAAACAGGAAATCATCTGGGCAGCAGAAGACGAAGAATACAAAGTAGACTGATCTAATTTTTTTAAAACGATTAAGGGCAGGTTTTTTAACCTGCCCTTTTAAATTTGCATTTGTTTAGTATCTCAGATATAATGAAGGGATTCCTTTATTGTATGTGAGATATTAAATATAATAAATAACATAATAATGGAGGGGGACTTTATGAAATCTAAAAGAAAGCTCATCGGTTTTTTTGTTGTATCTCCCAGTATTGTGGCTATTGCCATTTTCGTTTATGGTTTCATTTCTTCGACGATCAGGACTTCTTTTTCGAATTTCAACAGCTATTCACGACTGGTACAGAATGAATTCGAGTTTGTAGGATGGCGCAACTATCAACGTCTTTTTTTGAACAGCCGTTTTCAAACCGACCTTTGGAACACCCTGTTCTTTACGATCTTTTTTCTTCTCGGCTGTATCATTCTGGGGTTGTTTCTTGCCAACACTATTGACAGAAAGCTTAAGGGCGGGAGATTATTTCAAAATATATTTCTGTTTCCATATGCTCTTTCATTTGTCGTCACCGGTACCATCTGGAGCTGGTTTTTTGCCCCCGGTAATTTCCCAACCGATCCTTCCGGGGTGAACATGCTCTTAAAAACCATTGGACTGGGTTCGCTTCAATGGGGCTGGTTTACGGTCACTGACAGCATCGGGAAATTCAACCTGGCCTTAATACCGGTTATCATAGCCGCCACCTGGCAACTGTCCGGCTATACCATGGCCATGTACTTGGCCGGGATGCGGGGGATCCCCTCATCCATGATTGAAGCCGCTAGAGTTGACGGAGGTTCAAACTGGCAAATATTCTGGCGTGTGAAAATGCCCATGTTAAGAACCATCACATTAAGTGCCATGATTATATTGGGTCATATTTCGCTAAAAATATTTGACCTTGTTTATGCCATGACCGGAAGTGGACCAAACAACGTGACAGACATGCCTGCCGTGTACATGTTCGACCTAACCTTTGAACGTGATAGATACGCATTGGGTGCAGCCGTTGCCGTGATCATGCTCGTGATGGTGGCATTTGTCATCGTTCCGTATCTATTAAGCACCTTGAAGAAGGAGGGGTCAAAATGAATCACACAAAAAGATGGAGCAATACCGTGAGTTATATCGTTCTCATCCTTCTGGCTGTCTTCTTTATGATGCCCCTTTACATGATCCTTGTAACCAGTTTTAAACCCCTTTCTGAGATTGCTATGTCCACCATGTGGAATCTTCCCAAAAGTCCGTCAATGGAAGGGTTCGTCAACGCCTTTCAGAAATTAGGGCCCAATCTGAAAAACAGTTTTATGTTGGTTATCCCCGCCACATTGTTATCGTGTATTATCGGATCTATCAACGGCTTTATATTTGCAAAGATTAGATTTAAAGGTTCAAACATCGTCTTTCTCCTTATTTTGTTCGGGATGTTCATCCCCTATCAGAGTATTTTGTTTCCGCTGATAAGATTTCTTCAGCAGATAGGCTTATATGGACAAATCGGTGGTCTTATATTAGCTCATGTGGTATATGGTATTCCCATCACCACCTTGATATTCAGAAACTACTACACCGAAGTTCCCGATGAAATGATCGAGGCTGCCAACATTGACGGGGCTAACATGTTTAAAATCTACACTAACATCATGTTCCCCCTCTCACTACCGGGATTTGTTGTCGTTATCATCTGGCAGTTCACTAACATCTGGAATGAATTCCTCTTTGCCGTAACCATCACATCTAACCCTTCCAAACAACCCATCACCGTTGCCCTGGTGAATTTAGCAGGAAGTCAGGTAGTAGAATGGAATATGCAAATGGCAGGCGCTATCGTAGCAGCATTGCCCACGTTGTTGGTTTACATATTCTTAGGTAAGTATTTTATCCGTGGTTTGATGGCGGGTTCAGTAAAAGGATAATGTAAAAAGCAAATATCTGCATATAAATTTTTCCTGAAATAATAAACAGGCATCCCAAAAAAAGGATGCCTGTTTTCTTTTTTTGATGGCTAAAAACTGATAAACTTCAAAGATTATATCAACGTGATAGCTTATGGATTAAATACATTGCCTGTTTTATTCGTGTATCCGGAATTATTGTATTTATCGGAAGCGATCATCTCAACTGAGACCGTTCCATCTTCAATCAAACCCCAAGAAGAATCATCGAAATTAACTCTAAACTGGTGATCTTCATTCAAACGTACGATCCCTCTCTGCGTATTGTAATCGTGAACGGGTCCCAGATATTGATACCATTGTTTTTTATCCGGATTACCATTGACAGTAACGGTTGCTCCGTCAAATGTTGGATGTTGCCCTTTATCAGAGACTCTAAAGGCAAATTCCACATAATCGTCGCCAGTGTTTCCGGACGATTGGCCCAAATGACCATCTACAGAATTTAGCACTGGTGATTTTGTATCAATTATAATTCTTTGAGTTGTTTCTGTTGAATTACCATGTTGATCCATTGCAGTTAATTGGGCATCTACAGAAGTCTCAACATCTTGTATTGCCGTCATTGCAATCAACAGACAAACTTCGTTTTTCAATGGATAACCGGTGCATTCCGCAATGATATTTTCTTTAAGAGAACTGGTTCCGTTAACTGATACAGCGTAAACTGATCCGGTTAAAGAAAGCTCGACAGCGTTGGTATCGTCAATATAAGCATCTGTAAAACAGAAAGAAGCCATGCCGGTGTCGTTGTCCTTGGTTAACAGCCAGGAATGGTCTAATTGTGCAAAGTCTGATTCGTCGAAGAAGCTGATATTTGTATGTTGTTGTTGATAAAAACGATTATCAAAGAAAACTCCAACTGATTTAGTGGATGAGTTTCGTAATACTTCTTCCGAACACACATTCGTGGTATAACCTTCACAGTCTATAGCGGTAACCGTGGAAGTCAATGTAGCACCATCGAGTTTCCCAAGTGACAATTGAATGGTTGCATCTGCTGTAGTTGTTTGACCGAAAACAATGGGATCGGAATAACTAATCACTCCTTCAATTTTGTTTTCACCGGTACCAACGGTTACTGTTTGAACACCCCATGGAATTTCTTTTTCACCCCATCCTGGCATTTGATTTCCGTTTACATCCACCTTTTCTGCTAATAATGAAATGGTCGCTTGAGACAGTGACTTGGTATCTGACAAATGTATAGGTATTTTTAAAGTGTTCTTTTGTTCCCCAAATTCATGGTTATCAAACGTTATTTCAGGCAATGTCCCATCCAATGTAAATGAAAGTGATGTGGAATCAAAGTTATGATAGTTAAACTGGTCATCGCAATAAGACCTTCCAAATAAGGAAACAGTAGCAGCTTTCGTACATTCTGTTGCCATTGTTACAGCAATATCAGTTGCATTCCATGTGTCAAAAGTGTAGTTTGGACTGGTTTTGACAACCGTATCAGCACCTGCATATTCAAAAACAAAGAAGAATTCTGATATGATGTCCGAAAGTTTTTCATCTAATTCTACATCAACTGTATATGTAGCAGTCGTCGGGAATCCCGTTTGTGCGTCAATATAAACGTATTCTCCATCACTTATGGTTTTGTCACACATACGAACAGTCAAATTAGGAATTAAATTGATTTCTTTTATCTCAAGCAATTTTTCAGTGCTTTTTGAAGAACTTCCCGAAGATTGAGCGTTGATCAACCAATCGCCCACACCCAGTTTATTTACTTCAATCTGAAATGTTGCTTGACGATTGTTGTTTAGTTCTCTCCATCCCTGTGAAGGAGCAATTTGTAGGTAATCTAATTCGGACTGTAACTTTCCAAATAAAGCCACTTTATCAATATCAGGATCATAGGCTGTAACCGTTGCTACAAGGATTCCACAGTTGTACATACTTGCTTCAGATAATTCAAGTCCGATACCAGTAGGTGCTTTAAAGGTTAATTCATCTTCCCCTTCATACACAGCCTCTTCCTGATTCGCCGTTACTCTAAGCCCATAAGTTTTCCCATACTCAAGCACACCATTTGGTAGTTCAACACTCCAATGATTATTTGTTCCATGGACTCCTGAAGCATTGTATATTTCTTCACTTCCCTCTGAAACGAAGACTTCGCATGTTTCAATCTTATAAGCTCTTGGTTGAGTATGAGTTAAGGTGCCAGGGTCAGCTGTCCATTCTATTGTAGGACTCAAGCTATTGACTATCTGACCTTCTGCCGGATAGGTTATGTTAACTTCGGGTGGCTCGTAACTAGGATCTACAGTAAAATTTTGACCATTAATCCATCTGGATGCACCCCTATCATTAGTCGCGCGAAGCTTCCAACTATAAACTCCGGGTACCGGCGCCTCCCAGTTAAAGGACGTGCCGTAAACAACCTTTTCAACAGGAAATGTAATATCTCTTAGACCTTCGTTGTTTGAGACTGAATTGATTGTCAAAAGATAGCTTTCTGCTTTTTCTACCCCTCCCCAGCTTAATGTAACCGTCATGTTCTTGATTATCGGTGTTTTTGGATCTGGTGGTGTTAAACCTACGATTAAGTCGATACAACTCACGAAGAAAAAAGAGCTAAAAAAGAGTACAAAAAAAACAATAACAAAATTTTTTTTCATTAAAAACCCCCCAGTTTTTAAAATATGGATCTTTTACTCAGAAGTAAAAAAACGATTTAGATATTTTTTATTATAACACAAAAGCACCTATCCATTTCTATTACGAAAAAAGGATAAAAAAAGGAAACGCTATCCACTTCTGTTCAAAAAACAGAATAAACAAGAATTTTTCAGCTTTTTTTAAACCAGAAATTCTTTCATACTATTTTCTGTTTGGATGCAAAAATGCCAATACTATGTTCAAAGCCCCAAAGGCAATTGCATAAGCTGCAATAATCCATAACAGCGCTAATAAACCTGTTAAAGGGTTCACTAATAAAAATATACCCACAATGATAGAGAGCAATCCATTAAGAACAAGTATCCACTTAAAAGCACCAGTAACTTTGCCTTTAGGTATGGTAAAGCCTGCCCAAAAATCAAAAAAACCATGATAAAGCATCCATATGGCGATGATGATGACAATAGCCACTTCTAAGATTCCTGGAAAGAAAAATGAAAATAAACCAATGATTATTCCAATAATAGCTTCTGTGATGAGCATCGATTTTGGTTGCGTTGCCTTCCCCTCGTTGTAAAACAAAGCTTGAAACAATCTATAAACACCAAAAATCAAGGCAATCAAGCCGACAAGCATAATAAATAAAGCCGATGTTAGATCAGGCCAGGCTATTAATAATACTCCCAGCACAATAAACAAAAGACCCAATAAAAGTCCCTGCCACCATTTCTCTTCCATAATGGTTTGAAAGCTTTTTACATATTGTTTATTCATTACATTCACCCCCAATTTTTATAAGTTGATTGACTTTATCTATTATAACAGTAATGGTTGAAAAAGAAAAATGGAATAAAACAAGTTTCGATTTGCCAAAAACTTTTATCGTAACGCATTCGCTGAGAAGAACAACTGAGTAGTAAAAAAGTTAATTTTAGAAATATTTTGAGAAAAGAGAATGCTCGTTTACCGGTTTCGAAAATTAAGATGATACAAACCAAAGTAAATGTTTTTTTTGATGAGTTGGAATGGAACGTTGAAGAATGAAAAAGCATTTAATGAAAAAAAGAAGGAGGAAATTTGACATTTTAAATCTATAGTGTTATAATACATTAGTACAATAGATATCTAAACTACAACGGAGGTGTTTATGTGATGGAGAAGAATTACCCGATTTTAGGTAAGCTTGCGATTGCCTTATTCTTGGCTTTCTTAGCAATTTATTTGCCGTTCATTCCGGTCAAGATTTTGTTTGTGGGGGCTGCGGGAATCTTGTTTGCCCTGTGTTTTAAGAAATTTAAAGTGCTGCTTATCATCTTTTTTGTACTGGCACTGTTGACTATGGGCGGTATTTACACGGCGATTGAGTTTTTTAACAACTTTGAACTGCCCTGGTTTTTGAATCATATGGGGAACATGAATTTCGGGGTGAATTTTGAGCAAAATACGCGGCTGGTATTGCCTGAGATCGAGGTGGATGTTGCAGAGAATTTGGTGATTCGGGGAAATTCGTTGAGATTTGATTTCATCGAAGACCTCGAGCGGATCCAATATCCTTCTGGGATGACCGAAAGAAGGGATGACATTAGCAAAGGGTTGACTCTTGACGGAGGACCTCTCAGGGGGAATCGGACTCTTGTGATTAAGATTCCATCTGATTTTGATTACACGGAAATAACGGTCAATGCCGATGCCGTTTCCATGAATGGTACTATCCGGGCTCAAGGACTTAAAGTTACTGTGGATGCTTTGAATATGCAGGGAACCTACCTAGTGGACCATGTGAAAGTGCAAAGCGACGCGGCTAACTTTAAGGGACTTTTGGATGGGGTTGATTTTGTCTTTAACACAGATGCCATGAATTTTTCGGGCGAAGTCCAAACCCTTGAGTATTTCGAAATCGACTCAGAGGTGTTGAACGGCAATCTGAAATTCCTAACGGGTTGGAAAGGACCTAGAGTGGTGGAATTAAAATCCACATTTGGTAAATTTTCGGTTCAAACCCCTCGAAATCAGCCCTCTCAATTGTCGGTCAATCATAAAGGCGAACTGTTCAACGTAGACGTTGACGAGTATTAAGGCATGGAGGTGCAGATATGTTAAAACGAATAGAAGCCTTTTATATGAAAGAATTCAGCGAAAAAGCGGGACGGTTGTTTGTGTTTTCACTATTTTTGCTGGTCCCCAATTTTGGGTTTAAAACGATTTTTCTTTTCCTGCTGGCAACCAGTATGCTGGCTTGGGATGTGCAACAAAAACGAACGGTCAATGTGATGATCCTGCCTTATACCTTAGCTGAGGTATTCATGGTATCCTGGCTGTTTATGGTCAGTATCGTAACCATCACACATTTTATAGGAGCTGCGGTTCCCTTTGGACCGTTGTCTGTGAATTACATGTGGACGGCCTGGTTGAATTCAGTCATCTTTGCCACCGCCTATTATTCCATCGCCATGATATTTGTTACGTCGGGGATGGATAATTTCGGGATGCCGTTTTTGGTACTCATCGGAGATTGGATCCTTTCTTCTATTGGTAATTACAGGAATTTCTACTGGTACATCAGTCCAGTTACACAGGGTAACATCTTTGCTGCGGCCACATTTGCATTCGTGCTGTTTGCAACCGCTCTTTATCTGTTTGTTAAGAAGGGGGCTACAAAATGAGTGTATCCATTAAAAATATGACCAAACGATTTGGAAGCAAACGAGTCTGAAACGACATTACAATAGAAATTAAACCCGGGGAAATCTTTGCCTTGATTGGGCCAAACGGTGCAGGGAAAACAACAACTTTGAGGACTATTTTTGGGGAAATCAAGCCGGATGCCGGGGAAGTAACTATTTTTGGCAAAAGTCTTTCGTCAAAGGTCAAGGAGAAGATGACTGTGATGCCGGAGGAACGGCTGACTTTTTCTCGATTTACCGGAGAGGATTATCATGATCTGTGGAGTAAACTCTACCCGGGTTGGAATGAGAAAATCTTCTCCAGTTTTGCCAATCACTTCAATTTCAACCTTGAAGATAGAGTCACCACCTATTCCATGGGGATGAAGACCCTGCTGAATCTTGCCCTTTGCATGTCAGCCAGCTCGGACTTAATGCTTCTTGACGAGCCGACACAAAACTTGGATCCGGTGATTCGCTCAGAGATTTTAAAGGTCATCAAAAACTATATCGAAGAGCAGGAAAACAAGACCATTGTCATTTCATCCCATGAGATTTATGAATTGGAAGAGGTGGCCACTTCCTTTGCCATCATCAAAGAAGGGGAAATTCTCTACGCAGATACCATTGACAGTTCAAAGGAAAAGCATCGGATCATCAACAGTGGCGAGAAGATTCCTGCGGGAGAAGTGGTGGGGATCATAGAGAATGAAACGCTGATTCGAACCACTGAAGATGTGGGCCGATATCCTAACTTCAAAGAAATCGTCCTGGGTTATCTTCAGGGGAAAAAGGAGTTTATCCCCTTTCAGAAGAGACTCGTATGAACAAGCATGAGGAAGGGGTGATTGTATGTTAAGTAGTGTGGATAAACACAAGGGGTTGCCCGTTTACATCCAGATCATGAATATGATAAAAAAAGAAATCATGTTGGGCAACCTAAAAGATGGCGATCAGCTCCCCCCCGTTAGAGAACTGTCCAAGGTGTTCGATGTCAATACCAACACCGTCATGCGGGCATTTGAAAAATTGGGTAGTGAAGGTTTGGTTGAGGCTCAGCACGGTGTAGGCTATTTTATTCATTCGACCAGTTCCGTGGATCCGGGAGTTATTGAGGAAACAAAAAGGTATATTGAAGTTCTGAAAAGGAAAAACATTGATTTGCCCATGGCGAAGATGTTGATTGAAGAAGTATGGAAGAGTGTTTGAGTTGGGGATTTTTGTCGTGATAGTTAGTCTTTCGCTAAATTATTGACCCGTATCATATCACTTTATATATAAAAGGTGTAATAAAATAACGTTCGCTTTCGTCAATTTTTATGAAACCCAAAAATTATTAAAGCGGAGGTGTTCTTTATGGGTCTTATAGTAAGAAAAGGAAACAGTGATGATTTTTTCAAAACTTTTAGGGAGATGCAAAGGGATATCGATTCCGTTTTCAACAACTTTTTAACCGGTAGAAAGCCACAGGCAGGAACTTCTTTAATGCCAAGCGCGGATGTTTACGCGACAGATGATGAGTACGTTTTTGAATTTGAACTGCCAGGATTCAAGAAAGACGATGTGAAGGTTAAGGTCGAAGACAACGTATTGACCGTATCCAGTGAGGTCAAGGAAGAGAAAAAAGAAGGCAAAGATAAAAATTATCACATCGTAGAAAGACGTTACGGGGCATTCAAGAGACAGTTCAGCTTACCGGAGAATGTGGATGTTGAAAATATTGATGCCAAGTTTGAAAATGGAGTCTTGGAACTGAAAGTCCAGAAAAAAGAAGAAGCAAAGAAAAAAGCCATAGACGTACAGATTCAGTAAATCATAAGAAAAACAAAAGGCGGATCCG
>CAYUYU010000060.1:0-13010 GCA_964449405.1 uncultured Thermotogaceae bacterium | reverse complement strand
TTCTTTTCAAAGGATCGATACAATAATTATCTTCTCTTATAATAGGCCCTGCTGTATTAAAAAACTTTTCCATGCCTTCACTTCCTTTTATAACCGTTTCTCCTTAATTCTATCACTTTAACAGGTCGTTATCCAAGTTCAGCTTTTGCGCCTTTGCTTTCAGTTTGCTTTTGGGAAGGCAAAAGAAAAGATACGGTTCTATTTACTACTAAATGAATAAAGATTTTGACATTGCGTTTTGGTCTCCATGGGCTTTTCAAATGAAACAACCAAAAATGGTTGTTAACAATATTTTCAACCAAAATCGGATGACTTTTTGAATTAGCTGGATTTGTGATAAAATAGGGCATCTTGTTGAAGAGTCAAATTAAAACATCATTAAGATTGCAGGTGAAAATTATGAGTTCAGAAAATTTCATAGAGAGGAGTTCGGGCATACTGTTGCATCCCACTTCTTTACCGGGAATTTACGGGATGGGGGATTTGGGAGCCAGTGCCTATAAGTGGGTTGATACGTTGGTAGCCGCCAAGCAGAATTGTTGGCAGATTCTTCCATTAGGACCTACGGGGTATGGCGACTCACCATACCAGAATTTTTCAGCATTTGCCGGAAATCCCTATCTTATCAGTCCTGATTTATTAATTGAAGAGGGTTTACTAACAGAAGAAGAAGCGAAGCCGCCGATTTTTCCAGCGGATAAGGTGGATTATGGTCCGGTTATTTCTTTTAAGATCCATTTGTTGAATTTGGCATGGAAGGCGTTCAAGAATGATCAGGCAGAGCATTTGAAAGAACCCTTTGAATCCTTTTGTGAGCGTGAAGCATACTGGTTGGATGATTACGCATTATTTATGTCCATCAAAGATGAACATAATGGGGAGAGCTGGCTGAACTGGGAACACGATCTCAGACACCGTGTGCCTGATGCCATGAAAAAGGCCAGAGAAACGTTGCATAACAGCATTCAGAATCACAAGTTTTCACAGTTTTTGTTTTTTAAGCAGTGGGGCGAATTAAAGCGTTACGCCAATGACAATGGGATTTCGATCATCGGGGATATTCCCATCTTTATATCAAGTGACTCAGCTGATCTTTGGTCTTATCCAGAGGGTTTTCTGGTGGATGAAGACCGAAGGCCTACCCATGTAGCCGGGGTACCACCTGACTATTTCAGTGCGACTGGTCAATTATGGGGTAATCCACTATATGATTGGAAGGCGCATAAGAAAGATGATTACGCCTGGTGGAAAAAACGTCTGAAGGCTACTCTGGAAATGGTGGATTATGTAAGAATTGATCATTTCAGAGGTTTTGAGGCTTACTGGAAAATTCCGGCAGGATCAAAAACAGCTGAAACCGGTGTTTGGGAAAAAGGGCCTGAGAATGACTTGTTTGATGCCATCAAAAAGGATTTTGAACGTTTACCTATTATTGCAGAAGATTTGGGTGTGATTACACCTGAAGTAGATGCCTTAAGAGAAAACAGCGGATTCCCAGGTATGAGGGTCTTGCAGTTTGCCTTTGGGGGCGGTGTGGAATCCAGGTTTTTACCACATAATTATGAGAGCAACACGGTGGTTTACACGGGAACTCATGATAATGACACCAGCAAAGGATTTTATGAAAAAGCAACGGAGTATGAAAAGGACTTTATGAGGCGATATATGGCCGTTAGCGGGGATGACATCAGTTGGGATCTCATTCGTCTGGCTATGATGTCAGTTGCTGCTCTGTCCGTTTACCCCTTGCAGGATGTGTTGAGTTTGGGTAGCGAATGTCGAATGAACCTACCGGGTGTCTTGGGGGGTAATTGGGAATGGCGATTCAAAGAAGATCAGATTGATCCGTTTACGATTGTTAGACTGGCAGATTTGACTGAGATTTACGGCAGATGGACGAATCCTGAAGGGGAAGATGATTAGAATTAAAACAAGTTATCGTTATGTGCTTTAGAAAATAACTGATCCTCCAAAAGTCTCATTTTTCTAAAGGGAAAGCGATTTTAAAGGTGGTCCCTTTTCCTTTTTTACTGATGATTTCTATATTGGCCTTCATTAACTTGGTCAATTCTTTTACGATGGATAAGCCAAGTCCGGTACCTCCGAATTTTCTTCGCGAAGAGCCATCTATTTGATAGAACCTTTCAAAGATTTTTTCTTTGAATTGTTCCGGAATACCGATTCCGCTGTCAAACAGACAAAAGACTACATGCTCTTCGTGGCATGTCACTCTCAGGCCAATATACCCTTTTTCTGTATACTTCAAGGAGTTTCCAAAGATATTGTTCATGATTTGAACCAATTTGGATTTATCAATGACTAATGTTACCGGAACCGTTTGATCCACAATAAATAGTGTTTTCAATCCTTTCTTTTTTGCTTGATTGTCTATACCCAGAAAATAATTGCGCAGGAAGGGCCTGACGGTTACTTGAGTGGGAGAAAGGGTGGTGCTTCCGCTTTCGATCTTTGACATATCTAATATATCATTGATCAGCTCAAGTAAGCGGTTTGAAGCGTCAACAATCTGCTTTAAAAATTTCTTTTTTTCATCAACCTCTTCCGACAACATGACTGTTTCCGCCATTCCCATGATGATGGTCAGGGGGGTTCGCAACTCGTGATTGATGTTTGATATCAAATCCGTTTTCAACTTGCTGGCTCGTTGAGCATCTTCCTTTGCCTTGATCAAAAGTTGTTCAAATTCTTTCTGGGGGGTAATATCGCGAACGCTGCCCAACAAAATCGAAGGGTTTCCATTCTCATCATGTTCTACAATTTCACCTTTTTCCTGAATCCAAATGATCTTATCGTCAGGTCTTCTGAACCGATATTGAACTTCATATTCGGGAATGATATTACCCTGATAATCAAAGAGTGTATTAAAAATGGTTTCTTTGTCGTCTTCCAATACCCGATCGACCCATGGAATATCCGTGCCATAAGAAGGATTGTATCCGAATATGGTTTCGCAAACGTCATCGTATTGACTGGTTTGTTCCTTTATATTGTACTTTAAAAAGCCCACCTTTGCGTTTCTCAAAACAATTTCCAATAATTTCTTCGTGTAGCTCAGCTCAAAATTCGATTCAATCAGATTCATGTTGAGTTCTTCCATGTGCCATTTCTGAATTTCAAGATTGTCCCTTGTTTTGATTAAATCCTCTTCTTTTTCTTTGATTTCTTGAATATCCTTATACGTTCCCATGATTGTTTTTACTTGTCCGTCAGCACTTTTTTCTGTTACCACGCCTTTTATAGAAACCCATCGGTAGGTTTGATATTTTTTAAAATGCATGCGAACCTCACCATTCAGTTCATCGGTTCTACCATCCAAACACGCTTTAAAGTTAGTTAGGATTACTTTCCTATCCAGTTCATGTATACGATTGAGGATTTTTTTTAATTTATCCATGTCCTGTTCAACTTCAAATGACCAAGTTCCAACATCGGAGACGGCTATAGCGGTTTCCAAATCATTCTTTAACTTTTCGATTTCTTTTGTTTTAGTCATGGTGGTAGTGATGTCAACATGTACACCGATTAATCGGGTTGGATTTCCCTTTTCATCCCGTTCAATAACCTGCCCCTTATCCAGTATCCATGTCCAGCCTCCCCAGATGTTTTTCAATCGGTACTTAAATTCGTATTTTGCATGCTTATCATTAAGAAATTTCGAAAAGCCTTGATTATACACTTCCACATCATCGGGATGAATGAGATAACCCCAAATATTGCCTGCATTTGCCAAGTCTTCTCGTTTATAACCTAACATTTCAAAATAACGGTCATCGTAATGAACCTCTTGGGAAACGAGATCCCATTCCCAGATCCCTTCATTGGCGGCTTCAAGGGCGAGCTGCATTTTTTTGCGTAGCTTGGTCTCCACTTCTTTTTGCAGATTCAATGTTCGTTCTGTTTCTTCCACCTGATTTTGCAGAAAGGCTTTTGCGGAATTGTTAATGCTGGTATAGATGAATCCGATCAGCTCTCCATCTACTTCAAGCCTTTTCCAGTTGATTTCTTGGACGAGAGTCCCCTCAACACTGTCCACTTTGTCGATGAATCTTCCCGTTTTGATTTGCCCCGAGACCATCTTTTCAAAATACTGTTTCATCCTATTCTTGTAATCTTCCCGTATATAAAAATCAAAAATTGATCTTCCCCAGAGGTCTTCCGTTTTTACTTTGTATTCCTTCTCGAAGCCTTTGTTTGTATACACAATCTTTCCCGATAAATCCAGGATTCCCGTTGCATTTGGTATGAGATTTAATAGTTCAAAAAAAGAGCTTCCGTATAATTTGATAAGTGCTTCTCTCGTTAAGTCCATAAACACTTCCTAAATTATTTTTTTCTACTGTGTTATTTTAACATATATAAACACAGGTTGTATTGAGATTTCAATTCAAGTAAGCCGGATACTTTTCAGTTTGAGTGTCCATGGAGAATCAAAAGGAGATTTAGAAAATAAGCTCAAAATATTGTATACTATCCTTGTAAATATAAGACTTTTGTTCATCGGGGGAGGTTATTAAATGGAACACTCAAAAAGAATCGAAAAAATGCAGTCTTCGCCAATCAGAAGGTTAATACCTTATGCTGAACAGGCGAAGGATGAAGGGAAAGAAGTCCTTCATCTGAACATCGGACAGCCGGATATTGAAACCCCTAAGGAATTCTTCAAAGCAATAGAGAAGAATGCCGGAAAGGTCATTCCCTATTCTCACTCAGCAGGAATCAAAGAGCTCCGTCAGGAATTCTCAAAATATTATGAAAGATGGGATTGCTCTATCACACCTAATGAGATCCTCATTACAAACGGTGGCAGCGAAGCAATAATCTTTGCCATGGGAACGGTCGCTGACCCGGAAGATGAAGTAGTGGTTATTGAGCCTTTTTACGCTAATTACAGGAGCTTTGCCGGAATGCTGAATGTGAATTTATTACCCATTTCAGCCGACCCGGAAGAAGGATACAAGGTTCCCGATCTTTCAGCTTACGATTCAAAGATTACCGATAAGACAAAGGCGATCATCTTTTCAAATCCTTGTAATCCAACCGGAGCGGTTTATCCGAAGGAAGACGTGTTGAGAATTTTGGAATTTGCTAAGAAGCATGATCTTTACGTTATTGCCGATGAAGTGTATCGGGAATTTGTGTTTGACGCTTTAAAACCATTCAGCATTATGGAATTCACCGACTATCAAGATCGAATCATACTGGTGGATAGCGTCTCGAAACGATACAGTGCTTGTGGAGCCAGAGTCGGATTATTGGCGACAAAAAACAAGATGATTTTGGAACAAGCCATGAAAATGGCTCAGGCAAGGCTTTCTCCACCAACTGTGGCTCAGTTGGGGACCCTTGGATTTCTGGAACTGTCTCCTGAATACTTAGAAGAAGTCAGAGACGA
Source organism: uncultured Thermotogaceae bacterium (assembly GCA_964449405.1). Classification (GTDB taxonomy): domain Bacteria; phylum Thermotogota; class Thermotogae; order MWEM01; family MWEM01; genus JASUTC01. The sequence continues at coordinate 7,597 of CAYUYU010000060.1, read as the reverse complement.
GTATCAGAGAAGAAGGGATATCGTTTACGGTGAACTTTCAAAGGTGGATGGTCTTTACTTCAAAGAACCCAAAGGAGCCTTTTATCTCGCCGTTAAACTGCCTATCGACAGCAGCGAAAAATTTGTGAAATGGATGCTTACGGAATTTGACATAAATGGAGTGACAACAATGGTCGCTCCTCTGGATGGTTTTTACGCCACTCCCGGAAAAGGCGAAAAAGAAATACGCATTGCATATGTTCTCGAAGAAAAACGTCTGCTGCAGGCTTGTGAGATCTTAAGAAAGGGTCTGGAAAAATACATGAAGCTGGCCGCTTAAAAGGAGAAAAACATTGGTTGATAAGAATCTCGATCCGAGAAAATTCAAAATCCCCATTGATCGCATTCGTGGAGGGTATTATTCGGATAAATACTTTACCAGATTTGGAGAGGTGTTGAGAAAAGCCAGATACAATCCAAGGGTTTTGTATCAGTTCTTCCCAAGGAGAGATGCCTGTGTTGTTGGAATTCATGAAGCCATCGCCATTTTAAGAACTTGCACAGGCTATTATCGAGATATCGAAAAGTCGGGGCAACTCTTTTCGAAGATTCTGGATGTTGAATATGCCTTACAATCCGCCATCTACGATATGGATCGTCAAAAGATGGACAAGGCCTTTCGCGATAAATGGGATATTCGTGAACAGCTGAATGCCTTATGGGTGGATAAATGGGATGAAATCGAGGTTCTCGCACTCAACGACGGAGAGATGGCCAAGGATCGCGAACCCATTATGACCATTGAGGGAGATCCCAATTTCTTCGGCTATCTTGAAACGGTTCTACTCGGTGTTATCGCCAGGGCGTCCAGCACAGCTACTGCAGTGAAAAAGGTGGTTCAAGCGGCAAATAGTAAGCCGATTCTGTTTTTCAGCGCTCGATTTGATCATCACTGGGTTCAGGCAACCGATGGCTATGCAGCCTTAAAAGCAGGCGCAAACGGTGTTTCAACGGACGCCAATGCAGATTATTGGGGGACTGAAAGCTTGGGAACAATCCCACATGCACTGATTGCTGCCTTGGGTGGAGACACGGTTAAGGCTTCAGCTGAGTTCGACAAGCACATTTCAGGGTCAGTCAACCGCATCGCCCTTGTTGATTGGGACAACGATGTCATCGGAACAACAAAGGCTATTTTGAAAGATATGTATGAAAAAAAGCATAAGAAACGTTATATAGAATGTGAATCGGATCTCTCGGATATTATCGGTTCGGGCAAAGGCAAGATGTATGCCGTCAGATTTGATACATCGGGAAGTTTACGAGATAAATCGGTCATTCCGCAGGATTCAAATTCCTTGGGAGTATGCCCTGAATTGGTATGGCGTGCAAGAAGAGAATTTGACCGAATTGGCGCTGATAATCTGAAAATAGTGGTTTCAGGTGGATTTAACAGTGAAAAGATAGAGTTGTTTGAGCGTTTGGAAGTACCTGTGGATATTTACGGTGTGGGATCTTCACTGTTAAAACAAAAAATAGACTTCACGGGAGATATCGTTATGCTGAATGGGCAACCCTGTGCCAAATACGGTAGGGGTGTGAGAGACCATTCACGATTGGAAAAAGTAGAATTGAACTAATACCTAAAGGAGCGATAAAATGGAAAAAAACGGTACGTAACTCGTAAAAACGGGTTTTGCCGACATGTTTAAAAATGGTGTCATCATGGACGTTACAACGGCAGAAGAGGCAAAGGTTGCTGAAGAAGCCGGTGCGGTGGCTGTTATGGCACTTGATATGGTTCCCTCCGACATAAGGAAGACCGGAGGCGTTGCCAGGATGGCAAAAATCAACGTCATCAAGGAAATTCTGAAATCGGTAAGCATTCCCGTCATGGCAAAATGCAGAATAGGTCATCTTGCAGAGGCCAGAATACTGGAAAGTCTTGGTGTGGATTTTATCGATGAATCGGAAGTCCTTACACCCGCTGATGATAAATATCATATCAACAAATTCGATTATCAGGTTCCTTTTGTCTGTGGCTGCAGAAACATCGGTGAAGCCTTGAGAAGAATCAGCGAAGGTGCTGCCATGATGCGAACAAAAGGCGAAGCTGGTACGGGGAATATCGTTGAGGCTGTGAAACATGCACGTTCTGTGCTGGGTGATGTAAACAGGCTTAAGAACATGCCCGATGATGAACTATGCACCTTTGCCAAGGATAATGGCGCATCGCTTGAAATCGTAAAAATGGTCAAGGAAATGGGAAAACTTCCCGTTGTGAATTTCGCTGCAGGAGGTGTGGCAACACCAGCTGATGCCGCTCTTATGATGATGCTGGGTGTGGATGGTGTCTTTGTAGGTTCGGGGATTTTTAAATCAAAAGAACCTCCAAAAATGGCAAAGGCTATCGTTCAGGCTGTTTTACATTGGGATGACCCGGAAATGTTGGCTAAAATCAGTGAAGATGTAGGAGATGCAATGCCAGGGCTTTCTGTGGAAGATTTGGATGTAAGACTACAAGACAGAGGCTGGTAAATTGATACGGAAATTTTATATGCCGGAAAAACCCATCGGCATACTATCCATGCAAGGGGCGATTGAAGAGCATGAACAAATGCTTTCTGACATGGGTGTCAATACGTTAAGGGTGAAAACGCCAAAACATTTGGAGTTAATCAGTGGTTTGATCTTCCCCGGTGGAGAAAGCACAACCATGATCAGGTTGTTACGGTTTACAGAGCTGATCGAACCGTTGAGCTTTTGGATAAAAGAACGTCATTTACCTGTTTTGGCAACCTGTGCCGGAATGATACTGCTCTCGTCCAAAATCGACAATTATCCCAATCAGCAGACGTTGAATTTGCTGGATATCCGTGTCGTCAGAAACGCATTTGGCAGACAGATTGATTCGTTTGAAGAGCCCATCAGCATCAAGGGATACGAATCACTTTTTAATGCAGTTTTTATACGTGCCCCCATTGTTTCAGCGATGGGCAAAGACCTCGAAGCGTTGGCAAAACATGATAATATGACAGTGATGGTCAGAGACAAGAACGTTGTTGCCTGTTCATTTCATCCCGAATTGACAGGGGATACCCGTATCCATCAAGATTTTCTGAAAAGGGTTGAAAAATGGGAAAATTCTCAAAACTTAGATGTGCGGTGCTCTTAGGACTTGAAGCACGTACGGTCATTGTTGAATCTTTTGTAGACAAGCAGGCGATCAATCATGACATTGATATCGTAGGTCTTGGCGATACAACGATCAAAGAGAGTAAGAAAAGGATAAAAAGCGCCATTAAAAGTAACGGTTATCCCATGCCAAAGGGCAGGATGTGTATTAACCTGGCGCCAGGTGATTTAAAAAAAGAGGGAACGGCCTTGGATTTACCCATGGCTGTTTCGCTTCTTTGCTGTTCTGATATTATAGAACCAAAAAACGCTGAAAACTTGTACTTTTTTGGAGAGCTGAGTTTAAACGGGAAGATTCGAAAGGTTCGTGGACTACTTCCTATTCTGATTGCTCTCTCACCGGAAACGGAAGCGGAAGCCTCTGAAAGGCCTACGGTAATTGTACCCGCTGAGAATGAAGAAGAAGCCGGCCTCGCAAAAAAACTAAATATATATTTGGCAAATGATTTACGGGAAGTGGTGGGATTTTTAAACGGTGCAGCCAACCTTAAAGAACCTGAAAGTACTTATGATGGGCTTTCATACAACAAAGACATCGACTTTTCGGAAATCAGAGGTCAAAAACAAGCCAAACGTGCCATGGAAATTGCCGCTGCAGGCGGACACAATCTACTTATGAAAGGACCACCTGGCTCTGGAAAAACCATGTTGGCACGGCGCATGCCCACCATATTGCCACCCCTTTCTGATAAGGAATTTTTGGAAACCGTTTCCCTGTACAGTATCAGCGGGAACATATCCAGTCACACTTTCAGTATGAGAAGACCCTTTCGCAGCCCCCATCATTCAGCTTCCAGAGCTGCCATTATCGGCGGAGGAACGGATGCACATCCTGGTGAAGTCTCATTGGCTCATAATGGGGTTTTGTTTTTGGATGAATTTCCTGAGTTTTCCAAGGATGTCATTGAATCCATGAGACAACCTCTTGAAGATGCGCTGGTGAACATATCCAGAGCCAGACTGTCTGTCAGATATCCAGCAGATTTTACACTGATTGCCGCTCAAAATCCATGTCCCTGTGGTAATTATGGAGATCCGCAGCGAGAATGTACATGTTCGATGCGTGATATCATCAGATATAACAGAAAACTCTCAGGTCCGGTTTTGGATCGAATCGATATGATCATTGAAGTGCCAAGAATGAGTTATAAGGAATACAGCAATTCTCAAGACGAAGAATCATCAGAGTCTATCAGAGAAAGAATTAATAGAGCCATTAAGAAACAGCGAAAGCGTTTTGACTCAATAAACTGCGTAAAAAACAGTCGCATGAACCAGAAGATGATGAAAAGATATTGTGCTTTGGACCAAATATCGGAAAGATTATTGGAGCAGGCGGTATCCAAGTTTAAGTTAACAGGTCGAGGAATCAACAAAATACTGAGAGTCGCTCTGACCATTAGCGATTTGGAAGGAAAGAAAAAGATAGAAGCTCCGCATATTGCCGAGGCGATTCAGTATAGAGAGAAGTCCGTGGAGGTTTAAATGATGGATGTAAAAGTAATCAATGCAATGTTGAAAAGTCTTGTGAAGGTTTTTAACGAAACCATTCATTCGAAAGTTGAATTGGATAAACCCGAAATATCAAAAGAATTGGCCAAAGGATATGATCTGGTGACCGTGGTAGGATATAACGGTTATATGGAGGGGAATCTTGTTTACGGATTCACATCTGAGATGGGCTTGAAAGTTGTCAGTAAAATGATGGGTATGGCTTATGAGAAATTAGATGATTTGGCCATGAGCGCCATTGGCGAGTTGGGAAACATGGTTTCTGGAAACATTGCCATGAATTTGGAGAAAATAGGCAAACCTATAGATATTACCCCCCCTTCGGTTATTTTAGGGAAAGAAATCCACGTCAATGTGGACGGTTTGATTTTAAAGATTCCGGCACATCTTGAAAACTTTACATTCGAAGTCAACATGGTCATGCGAGAATGAAAAAAGAAAAGGAGAAGATCAATCTCCCCAACGAATTTAAAAAACTGAATCTTATTCCTTATTTTGGTTTTACCGTATTTGCAAATATGGCTGTTTCAGGACTGATCGGTTATTATATCGACAAGTGGACCTTTGACAATAAGATCATTTTTATCATATCTCTATTTTTTGGAATGGTTTCGGGAATCTATAACGGAATCAAGGAATTGGTAAGGGAATCCAAACAATATGAAGAAAAAGGCGACAAAAAAGATTAAAATCCGTGTGGAAAGACCCCGAAAAAATAATCCTGATGATTCCTTTGCAACCTTTGTCAAACAGTTTGTTTATGGTATTATATTGTTGAATTTGACAGCTGTAATCATTGCTTTATTGTTGAGTGCATCAGAATTTATTTACGGGTTGATAATAGGCTCTTTGGCATCCTTTTTTTATCTCTGGTCATTGATCGAACAAAGAAAAAGGGTTAACCAGCTTTTGAAACAACAACGAACGGATAAAACTCCAAAAGGTTTTGTGGTAAGATATAGTATCATGATCGTTTTTTTGATTTTGAGCGGGATTATTTCAGTCTATTCACTCTTTGGAACATTTTACTCACTTTTTGTGATTCGTTTCATCCTTTATTATATTGCTTATAAAGGCAGGCATGATTAAGAGGGAGGGGTTTTTTTGAGCTTGAGTAAAGGCGAAAAAATATTTGTGGGCATCATGGCGGCAGCCATTCTTATCACTTGGCTTTTCGCCCTTCCAAAGATAGGTGGGATGGAGGATTTAAAAAATATGGGCATCGGAACCCAATGGATCGATACCTTGGGCGAGCAGGCTGGCTTTTTTACACGCATCAACTGGATGACCGTTATAATGGGTGGTATCATTTGTCTGATCGTCATTGTTTTTGCCTGGGGTGTTTCAAAGAAATTTTCCATGATACCCAACAGAAAACAATCGGCAGTGGAGTTGTTCTTGGACTTCATGTACAAAACCGTGGAAGATTCCATTTCGGTTAAAGAATACATTAAACCGGTCTTCGTTATCTCAACCACCCTGTTCATCTTTATTGCCCTGTCCAACTTAATCAGTGGGATGCCGGGCTTGAATGTATCTCTTATTGAGGGCAAACCCCAATTCTCCCTCTTTTTGAATACCTGGTATACACCTACTTCAGATTTAAACACAAATGCAACCTATGCGATTATGACACTGATTTTGTCCCATGCCTTTGCTATTAAGGTTAAGGGTTTCGGAAATTGGCTCAAGAGTTTTTTTGAACCGGTCTTTATCATGTTTCCCATGAATCTTGTGGGAGAGATTTCAAAGCCGATTTCCCATTCTCTCCGTTTATTTGGAAACATATATGGTGGTGGGATTCTCGTGCTGATTCTCAGTTATATGTTGAAATATCTCGTTTTACCCATGGCTTTATGGGGATTTTTCGGAATGTTTATCGGATTGATTCAGGCCATGGTTTTCTCTATGCTAACAGTGGCATATATTGCCGGACAAATTGAATAAGAACTGTCAAATAAAAAAACCCTAAATCAAGGAGGTTAATGATTATGGAACAAGCAATCATTGAAGCAGCAAAATATGTAGGAGCCGGATTATGTATGGGTATTGGCGCTATAGGACCGGCCATTGGTGAAGGACAGGTTGGTGCACATGCTATGGACGCCATGGCCAGACAGCCTGAAATGGCGGGAAGTCTTGTAACCAGGATGCTTTTGGCAATGGCAGTATCAGAATCAACCGGACTTTACTCATTGCTGATCGCCTTCATCATATTATTTGCATAAACAATCACTCCTTAATAAAGGGGAGGTGAACGACCATGGAGTTATTGGAATTTAATCTAACATCAATTGTCATGCTGTTGCAGTTTATCCTTTTGGCGTTTTTTCTTTATAAATTGTTGTATCAACCTTTTTTAAACATGACATCGCAAAGGCAAAATAAAATTAAGGAAGAATTGGAACAAGCTGAGAAGATCAAAGCACAGGCTCAAGAAATGAAAGAAGAGGCTCGAAAACGCCTTGAATCGGCCCATTCACAGGCTGATAAAATAATAGAAAATGCCCATAAAACCGTAGATGCTTATACGAGGGAAGAGAAGGACAAGGCTCAAGATCAAGCCCAACGTATGATCAAAACAGCAGAATCAGAAATAGAATCTATGAAGCGTGATGCTTCTGAGGTCTTAAAGAAAGAAGCGGTATCGTTGGCAGTTCTAATGGCTTCAAAAATCATCGAAAAAAAGTTAGATGAACACTCGCAAAGAGAATATCTCAATAAGATGATCAAAGATGCAGGAAAGGATGACTACTCTTGAAAAAATATTCCCCTTCTCTGATGAGAGCCTATGCGGGAGCGCTTCTGGAGAGTATCTCGCCTGAGGAGATTCCCAATATACTCGAGGGCTTAAGGATATTGGGAGATGCCTTTAAAAATGAAAGTTTTACAGATGTTCTTTTCAGTCCCA
>CAYUYU010000059.1:0-13158 GCA_964449405.1 uncultured Thermotogaceae bacterium | reverse complement strand
TATTCGAAGTCCCCACCTTGGGAGTGTGTAAATGCGTTCGATGCCGTTATGATATCAAGGCAATTGCCTTAAACTCACTGCCTCCAAAATATGTCGTGACCGAAAAGGGAGAAATCTATGCAAAATTAGATATATTTAGGAACCAGATGCGTGTGGATGTACTGCGAGCCGTTATCGAGGCCATCGAGCTTGTTAAAAAAAACCCCTCACATTAAAAAAAGGGGATAAAATTCATCCCCTTTTTCTTCTATCAATGCTGGCGGAAGCGGTGGGATTCGAACCCACATGAGGCATAACCTCACTGATTTTCAAGACCAGCTCCTTAGCCAATTCGGACACGCTTCCACTCAGCTTAAAAACGTCTTCTTTTTAACTGTAAATTGTTTCTCCCATCTTTCCAAATATTATGGAAGAATCCAATTAGTACTTGTCTCCATATTTTCTTCTGAATTTATCTATCCTTCCTTCTGTATCAATGATCATAGAATCACCTTTACCTTGGAAGAACGGATGGCAACTGCTGCAAACGTCCAATTTTAGTTCTTCGCGGGTTGTCCATACTTCATATTCTGCACCGCATGCACATCTCGCGATCACCTTGTTCATCTTTGGATGTATTCCTGCTTTCATCGTTCTCACCTCAAATTCCTCTCTCAAAATTCCGGGATATTATATCACAGAAAAAAAACAAATACAAATCCCATGGCACGTTACATGTATTATAAAATCAGCCTACGTTTTCCTGTTTTTCTTTTTGGGCCACTTCTTCATAGGTTACTCCTGAATACCAGTCCATCCCGGTCCCAGCAGGAACGAGTTGTCCAATGATAACGTTTTCTTTGACACCAAGTAATTCATCCACACTGGCCTTTAAGGAGCTTTCGGTCAATACCTGAGAAGTCTGCTGGAATGATGCCGCACTCAACCATCCCTCTCTTTTCAGGGATGCCTTTGTAATCCTGAGTAGTTTTCTTCGGTACTTGACGGGATTCTTCATGTTAATCTGATAGACCAGTTTATCCTCAATATTTTCGCTGAAAGCTTCCAGTTCCTTTATACCTGCATCTATAAATTCTTTCAAATTTTCAGGTGTAATCTCATCACCTTGTTTGGCGATTTCGTCTATCTTTCCGTCTCTTTTCACCAACACGTGTTTTAACAACCTCTTTTTCAAGGCCTTCTTACGATTGTCATTGACCTTGGCGTTATTTTTCAAAAGCCGCTCATTCTCCCGTTTTACTTCGTTAATCGATACCAGATCACCTATCATGTAATCAGTATCTCCCGGATCGACAATCTCAACTTTTCCAAGCATCTGACTGATGATTATTTCGATGTGCTTGTTGTGAATGTCAACACCCTGTTCGGAATAGACACGCTTGATCTCTCTGAGCATGTATTGGAACGTGGCATCCACACTCAACTCACTCATCAGCTCTCTCGGTCTTATGGCGCCCGTAGATAATGCGCCTCCCGGAAGAACCTTATCGCCGATAGACACTCTGGTCTTATGTGCACTACTTAATTCAAAGTCTATGATTCCACCATCATAGTCTTCAATAAATATTTTTGTCTTTCGTTCCTCATTTTTGATATCTTTGATAAATCCGCGAACGGTTGAAAAGACAGCTGGTGTTTCTTTTAATTTCTTTCTGGCTTCGAACAACTCTTCAGCCCTTGGCAGCCCTTGTGTGATATCTGAGGTGGAGGCGATTCCTCCGGTATGGAAGGTCCTCATCGTCAACTGTGTTCCCGGTTCTCCAATGGATTGGGCTGCTACTACGCCAACGGCTTCTCCGATGTTCACGATATTGTGGTTGGACAAGTCCATTCCATAACATTTCGCACACACACCGTTTTCAGATTCACAGGTAAAGACGCTTCTGATGATGATGGATGGTCTGACAACTACTTCCTGAACATCATTTTCCATCAGCAATCTTGCAGTTGCGGGATCGATCTTTTCTTCTTCTACAAGCAAAGTGATCTTCCCTTCTTTTGACAAGACTTTTTCTTTGGAATAATTACCCACAACGGGGTATTCGATAACGGGTATCTCATTGATGTCCCGTTCACGACACTCTTGTATAAGATGGCCGTTTACGGGTGTTCCCGCTTGAACAATCAGTTCTCCGTTTTTTGCAAAGATATTTTCTTGAACTTCTACGTATTCATGATGTTCTCCTTTTGACTTCTCAAAATTCAGGATGCTTTCTTTAAACACAGGAACTTTTTTAGAAAAATGTGCTAAGTAATGAGCATCACTATCGAGAATCATCAGATCCCTATCGTATTTTCTTCCCGTTGCTTCATTTACAAGAATTTCACCTGTTAATGGATCATAGACAGGTTTACTCAGCACACGACCAAAGATATTGGGTTCGAGCCCTTCAATGATCATGTCATCTTCCCTCAAAGAAGTGGCTTCAAGCCCGTTATGGGTTCCGCAATCGGATTGGGTAACAACGATTCCCTGTGCCACATCTACCAGTCTTCTGGTCAAATATCCGGCATTTGAAGTCCTTAAAGCCGTATCTGCAGCTCCCTTTCTACCACCATGGGTAGACAAGAAGAATTCAGAAACACTTAGTCCCTCTCTGAAGTTGGATCGAATGGGTATTTCAATAATATCTCCGGCAGGACCGGCCATCAATCCCCTCATACCGGCCAGCTGTTTCAATTGATCTTCATTACCCCTGGCTCCCGATGATATCATCATTTGAACGGGGTTATAAGGATTCCTGGCGATTTGTTTAACCGTTGCCTTTTGAATATCCGCCGTTGCTTTGTCCCAGATTTTGATGATTTCCCTGTGTCTTTCGTTTTCAGTTAGATAACCGTTATCATAATAATCCTGAATGACTGAGATCTTTTCTTCTGATCTTTCCAGGATTTTACTTTTTTCCATGGATATCTCTACATCCGTAACAGAGAATGTCAAACCTGATACTGTGGCATAATGGAATCCAAGTTCTTTGATGTAATCCAATAAATCAGCTGTCCTGTCAATTCCATGTTTTTTAAACACTTCATAAATGAGCTTTTTCACCTGTTTCTTTCCAAAGGTCTGATCGTGTTGTTTAAACGCTTCAGGTAATTTTTTATTTAAAATAACCCGTCCCGGTGTGGTCTTGATCATCTTGCCATTGTAGAAATACATAATGGGTGTGTGTAAATGCAAAATATGATGTCTTTCGTTGAGATAAGAATGCTCAAGCGCCATCAAAACTTCTTCATAACAGGAGAACTTTGGTTTGATATCCTCTTCTTTTATATTCTCGTAATTCTTTCCAACCATGGTCAGATAATAAACACCAAAGATGATATCCTTCCCTGGCATGGAAAGGGGTTGTCCGTTTGCAGGTGATATGATGTTATATCTGGAGAGCATCAGCCATTTCGTTTCAGCTTGTGCTTTTGCTGAAAGTGGGACATGTACGGCCATTTGGTCTCCGTCAAAGTCTGCATTAAATGGGGGACAAACCAGAGGATGCAACTTTATGGCATTCCCTTCAACCAGTTTGGGTATAAAGGCCTGTATGGATATTCTATGAAGCGTAGGCGCTCGATTCAACATGACCGGATGATCTTTGATCACATCTTCGAGCACTTCCCAGGCTTGAGGCATTTCCTTTTCTATAATGGCCTTCTTAAGTTTTTTAGCACTTTTTGAGGTGCTGTCGCTTCCCAGTAATCTGGATAGTACAAAGGGTTTGAACAATTCAAGTGCCATCTTTTTGGGAATACCGCATTCATGAATCTTCAGATCAGGTCCTACAACGATAACAGCACGTCCAGAGTAATCCACGCGTTTACCAAGAAGATTTCTTCGAAATCGTCCTTTTTTCCCTTTCAGCAAATCCGTCAAGGACTTGAGAGGTCGACCACCTCTATCTGTAATAGCCTTTGACATACGACCGTTGTAGATCAATGCATCGACAGACTGTTGAAGCATTCTTTTTTCATTTCTTACAATGACCTCAGGTGCGCCAAGGTCCATCAGTTTTTTTAACCGGTTATTTCGGTTAATAACTCGTCTATATAAATCGTTTAAGTCCGTGGTAGCGAAACGTCCACCTTCAATTTGTATCATGGGTCTGAGCTCAGGCGGAATAACCGGAACAGCATCCATAATCATCCAAGAGGGATTATTGCTGGATTCGATCAGGTTTTTAACAATTTGGAGCCGCTTTCTCAGTTTGATCATGCGAGCACTGGATTTGGGAAGGTCTTTCAATTCATCTTCAATTTCCACGATAATGCCTTCCAGGTCTAGTTTATTCAACAGGATTTTTACAGCCTCTGCACCTGTTCTCGCAGTAATCTTTGCCGGATAAACCGTTTCATACGCCTCAAATTCGTTATCGGTTAGGATATCTCCCACCTGTTTGCCAATCTCCTCGGCTACTTCTTCGTCAATTTCTGTAATCACCATGATTGGCCTGTCATTTTCTATTTCCGGTTCTGGGCTAAACATTCCCGGATAATGTTGTTCCAACATTTGATATTCCTCAACGGACAGAATTTCTTCTTCATAAACAAATCGATCGGCTATGTGTGTGCCTTCTTCTACCTTTTCTCCCTCGTTAACATAAATGATGGAACCTTCAATAACCGGATAATGCCTTTCTTCAATGACGTTTTCAACCCTAATTTTCCCGGTAGAAGCCGATTGGACTTTTCCATCTGCAAGGGCATGAATAGAGAGGCCTTTGTCGAACACAACCTTACCGCTGATATCGGATATAATGGTGGGATAGGTAACAGATTCTGTAAGTTTATCCCCTTTTTTGACCTTTTTTCCATCTTTAACCATTACCTTTGCCCCGTAGGGTATGGAAAAGTTTGAGGGCTGATCGCCACTGGTGGTGATCGGGGAAATACTGATGGTACCCAGACCTTCATCTACTTCTACCGTCCCGTCGATTGGTGAATAAATGGGTTCAATGGTTTGTTCGCTGATTAATTCCTGTCCTTTTTGGATGGCATCGCCATCTTTGAAGTTCAAAACCTGGTCTTTATGAACACCATGAGAATGACTGGTTTTATCCGCTATGTTGATCCAATACATGATCTTGTCGGTATGGGTCTCTTCTTCTTTGATCGAGACGATACCGCTGATATCACTTTTAACAGGTCCACTGGGGTTTTTGACGACAACCGCAGGCTGAGCTTCAAAATCCCAAAATTGTGTATATATATCATACTCCGTTTGATAAAGCGTATCTCCCTTATCAAACGGAGTGGTTTTCCCATCCACTATAATATAGATTTTTTCGATGATTCTTCTCGAACCAAAGTAAATGATATTTTCCAGATCCTTGCTCGTCATGTTCAACAAATTGGCCAAAATACTGGGCGTACTCTTTAGAAACCACAAGTGTACAACCGGAGCAGCCAGTTCGATATGACCCATGTTTCTTCTCCTGGCACTCTTAGGTTCAACTTTTACATTACACCTCTCACAAATGGTTCCTTCATATTTCCTGCCCTTGTATTTTCCACAGGCACATTCATAATCCTTTGTGGGGCCAAAGATCTTTTCGCAGAAGAGACCGTCTCTTTCAGGTTTGAATGTTCGATAGTTGATGGTTTCGGGCTTCTTAATCTCGCCGTTAGACCAACTTCTAATAGTATCCGGGGAAGACATTGTGATCTTTACGTTTTTTACCTTTTTCATTTACATCACTTTCCCTTCATTCCCTGTCAAGATCGATTTCATTGTCATTTTCATCAAATACTTTGACATCCAGCGCTACACCTCTCAGTTCCTTTACCAATACTTTGAAACTTTCGGGTATGCCCGGTTCGGGAACGTTTTTATTCTTTAAGATTGCCTTGTACACTTCGTTTCTTCCCAATACATCATCGGACTTGATGGTGAGCATTTCGCTGAGGGTATGTGTGGCTCCATACGCTTCCAAAGCCCACACCTCCATCTCTCCAAAACGCTGCCCTCCAAATTGGGCTTTACCGCCAAGAGGTTGTTGATGGATGAGTGAATATGGCCCAACACTTCTTGCGTGGATCTTATCTTGGGCAATATGAACCAGTTTGAGCATATACATGATTCCTACCGTGATCGGCTGATCAAATGCCATCCCATTTCTTCCATCCCGCAGTTGGACCTTTCCCGATTTAACCTCTTTGACATCTCCGGTTTCGAGCCCCGCCTCAACACGTTTTTTATACAATTCATCCAATATCTCGTCTTCTTTGGCACCATCAAAAACCGGAGTAGCGACAAACCAATCGTTTAAGTAAGCCAACCAACCCAAATGGGTTTCCAAAATTTGTCCCAAGTTCATTCGCGAAGGGACACCAAGCGGTGACAAAATCATCTGTATGGGCTCTCCGTCAGGCAGGAAAGGCATATCCTCTCTTGGTAGAATCCTGGAAATAACGCCTTTGTTTCCATGTCTACCGGCGAGTTTATCACCTACATTCAAAGGTTTCCTGCATGCCACATAAACCCTGATCATCTTGTTCACTCCGGGACCCAGTTCAGTTACGTCATTTTTATCGTAAACTTTGACATCAATCACTCTTCCTGAAACTCCATGTGGAAGTTTTAACGAGGTGTCCTGAATGTCGCGTCCTCTGTCACCAAATACTGATCGAATGATTTTTTCTTCAGGAGATATCTCGGCTTCTCCCTTAGGTGTAACCTTTCCCACCAGAATATCTTCTGAAGTAACAGTGGCACCGATTCTAACAATACCATTTTCATCCAAATTTTTCAGCCTTTCTTTGCTGACATTTGGAATATCCGGTGTGATTTCTTCCGAACCGAGTCGTGTTTCCCTGGCGTTCACCTCGTGCAATTCGATATGAACGGATGTAAAGGTGTCTGTTTTCAAAAGATCCTGATTGATCAAAATAGCATCTTCAAAATTGTAGCCTTCCCAGGGCATAAACGCAACCATGATGTTCTGTCCGATTGCTAATTCTCCCATATCCGTAGCAGGGCCATCCGCAAGAGGATCTCCCTTTTCAACCTTTTCACCCACCTGGATGATTGGCCTCTGATTGACCATCGTATCCTGATTGGAACGGATAAACTTTTGGAGATGGTACTCATCTATTTTTGGTTTATCCTTCTCAAAAATCAATTTCCCGTTATCATCCATTCTGTGGATTTGTATCAGCTTAGAATCTAACTTTACAACCTGTCCGGGATGTTTTGCTAAAACGATGAACCCTGAGTCACGAGCTGCTACCCATTCTACCCCTGTTCCAACCCTGGGCGCTTCCGGATTGATCACGGGAACTCCCTGCCGTTGCATGTTGGATCCCATTAACGCCCTGTTGGAGTCATCATGTTCCAAGAAGGGAATCAATGCCGTGGAAATAGAAACCGTTTGTTTAGATGACACATCGATATATTTAACCTTTTTACTGCTGACATAGATCAGATCTCCATGTTGCCTGACTGGAACCCTTTCAGTTGCGATACTCCCGTCTTCCTGGAGAGGCGTGTTTGCCTGAGCAACGTAGTACATCTCTTCTTCATTGGCGGTCAAGTAATCAACTTCATCCGTCACCTTTCCATCAATAACCTTTCTGTAAGGTGTAATCAGGAATCCGTAAGGATTTGTGGTTGCAAAGGTTGCCAGAGAGGTTATCAACCCGATATTTGCACCTTCAGGCGTTTCTATGGGGCACATTCTACCGTAATGTGAATCATGAACATCTCGAACCTCTATCTTGGCTCGTTCCCTCTTCAATCCTCCGGGTCCAATGGATGACAGTCTGCGTTTGTGAGTTAATTCCGACAAAGGATTGACCTGGTCCATAAATTGGGAAAGCTGTGAACTTGCGAAAAACTGGTTCATGGAGATAATGATTGGCCTTACGTTAATCAAACTCTGAATGGAAATCTTTTCAAGTGAGTTGTAAACGGTCAATTTCTCCGTTATAAGTTTCTGTATCTTCGAAAAGCCCCTTTCAAATTCTCCTTTGAGTAACTCGCCAACTGTTCTTACTCGCTTGTTGCCAAGATGATCTTTGGTATCCAGTAGAGTGTTATCATATTCTAAATCTAAAAGATGAATGGTTGCCAATAATAAATCTTGCTTTTCGATGACTTGCGAGTCTTCGTTATAGTGCTGTTCATCATCTATTCCATGAAGTTTCTTGTATTTATCAAAAACAATATCCAAACGTCTATTCATCTTGTAACGTCCAACTTCAGAAAACTCGTATTTTTCATCACTGAAGTACAGGTTATACAAATAATTCTTTGATGTATTGACTCTTGGTATCTCTCCCGGTTTTAATTTCCTAAAGAGTTCTATTACCGCTTCATTTTCACCGGCTTCTTTTAGGGAATCATCCAATTTTTCAAACGTGTTTTGAACATTTGGATTCAATATTGTTATATGCTCTATTCCGTTATCAATGATGTCATCAAATCGTTTCTTATCCAGTTTGTCTCCCTTAGCAATAATCACATTACCTTTTGCATCGGTTATTTCTTGAAGCACGATCGAATCTGTAAATTTCTCCAGATCTTTTTTGTTGTACACCTCAATATCATGGGGAAAATTATCAAAGAGTTCAACATTGTCCACAAAACCAATACTTTTAAGGAACAACAATAAGTTGACCTTTCGTCTTCTGTCGATTCTGGCTTGTAAGATGTTCTTATTGGTATTCAATATAATCTCGAGCCACGCTCCACGTTGCGGTAGGAAATGAGATATATACAATTCGTTTTTGCCCGGAGCCGCTCCCTCATTCACAAAATAGATTCCGGGAGATCTGACAAGCTGATTGACAACAACTCTTTCAGCGCCATTGATGATAAAGGAACCACGTTCGGTCATAAAGGGAATATAACCAAAGAACGCCTTTTCTTCACGCATTTCACCCGTATTAATATCCGATATCCTAACCTTCACATAAAGGGGTACCGTATAGCTGATGCCCTTGGCTTTGCATTCATTTTCGTCTTCATTGGGTTCTCCTATTTCTGTGTCCACAAACTCCAAGACAAAGCCTTTTTCATCTTTGCGTAAATCGCCTCGATGAGGTTGGGATCGGATAGGGGAAAATTTCTTTAAAACCTCTATGATTCCTTTTTCAAGGAATTCCTGATATGATTCCAACTGTATGTTGATGAGGTTGGGAACCTGAACTGCCTCACCTATTTTTCCGTAAACCTTTCTTGTTCTTCGGCCAAAGCTCTCCTGTTTCAATGGAAATCACCTCTTGGAGAGAAAAGATTTTTAACGCAAAAATGCAACAGGCAAATGCCTGTTGCAAAATATACTATCATATGTAGGACGTAATTTCAATTATTTAAGTTCTACTTCTGCACCGGCTTCTTCAAGCTTGGATTTAATCTCTTCCGCTTCTTCTTTTGGTGCAGCTTCTTTTACAACAGCATCATCAGAACCGGCATTGTCAACCAAGTCTTTGGCATCTTTTAATCCAAGACCTGTAATTTCCCTAACTACTTTGATAACAGCTATTTTCTTCTGACCAAAGCTCTTAAGCATGACTTTGAAGTCTGTTTTTTCTTCTTCTGCAGCAGCTTCTCCGCCCCCTGCTGGTGCAGCTGCAACAGCCATAGGCGCTTGCGCTTTAACGTCGAACTTCTCTTCAATATCCTTTACCAATTGTGATAACTCTGTTACTGTCATTTCTTCGATTGCCTTTATAATTTCTTCGCGTGTCATTTAATTTACACCTCCGTTGATTTTAGCAATTCATGATTCCTTTTTCTCTTTAACTGCGTTTAATGCATAAGGTAACTTCAAAATAATATTGTTCAAAGATGCTGCCAGACCGGTAATTGGTGCTTGCAATACGTTTGCAAGCATACCCAGCAGTTCCGTCCTTGATGGCAGTTTGGATAATTCCTTAACGCCTTGCTCATCGTAAACTTCTCCCTCGAACAATCCGGCTTTAATCTGCGGCATGTCATTTTCTTTGGCAAATTTAACCAATGCCTTTAAAACTGCCATGGGGTCACCGTCTTCTTCTACGTATAAAGCTGCATTGGGGCCTTTTAAATAGTCATAGAATTCTTCGTTCGCCTTTTCGGATTCATCCAGCGCAACCTTAATCAAAGTGTTTTTACACACTTGGATATGACCGCCGGCTTCATCCAACCTTCGACGCAGATTACTGATTTTTTCAACATCAAGTCCTCTATAATCCAAAAGAACGACGATGTTTGTTTTTTTGAAATGTTCTCTTAGTTTATCGACAATCTGCCTTTTTTGCTCTTTGGTAAGCAATGTTCCACCTCCTTTTTATGTTATGACCACGTATGAGGTCACGGTGAAACACGCGCGCACCTCGGTAGGTGAAATTCTTCTTAATAACCTACTGTCTTGAGTACGTGGAATTTAATCTGATTGATTATACTTCCTTTATATAATTGCTTGTATCTACTTTTATTCCGGGGCCCATTGCTGTTGCAACGGAGATTTTCTTATACAATTTACCTTTCAAGCTAGCCGGTTTCATAGCCAAGACTTGTTTAAGGGCCGAATCCAAATTTTCTTTCAGCTGTTCATTTTTAAATGATTTTTTACCGATAACAAGGTGAATATTTCCAGTTTTATCATTTCTTGCTTCGATTCTTCCACCTTTAAAGGCATTAACAGCTTCTTCCACATCTGTCGTTACCGTTCCGGATTTGGGAGAAGGCATTAAACCTCTGGGTCCAAGAACACGCCCCAATTTTCCAATCACTCGCATCATATCTGGAGTTGCAATCGCTACATCGAAATCCAACCAATTTTCCTTTTGGATCTTCTCTGCATAATCCTCTGCCCCGACATAATCTGCGCCCGCAGCTTTTGCTTTTTCAGCGTTTTCGCCTTGAGCAAACACCAGAATCCGGAGACTTTTTCCTGTACCGTGGGGTAGGGAAATGGGTTGTCTGATCTGTTGATCAGCCTTTTTGGGGTTGATATTTGTACACATATGTAATTCGATCGTTTCATCAAATTTCACCGTAGCTGTTTCTTTTAACAATTGAACTGCATCTGCAACGGAGTACATCTTTGTGCTATCTATTTTTGCTTTGGCTTCTCTAAATCTTTTTGAATGCTTTGCCATTTCTCAACACCCCCTCACTTCACGACTTCTACGCCCATATTCTTGGCTGTTCCTTCGATGATTTTCATCGCTGCTTGAATATCGTTAGCGTTTAAATCGGTCATTTTGATCTCGGCAATTTTTTGAACCTGGCCTTTTGTAATTTTTCCGACTTTTTCAACATTGGGAACCGGTGATCCTTTTTTAATACCCGCTTCTTTTAAGATAAGAAAAGAGGCAGGGGGAGTTTTCATAATGAATGTAAATGATCTGTCTTCATAGACCGTTATGACAACCGGAATAACTGTTCCCATTTTATCCTGAGTTTTTGAATTAAACTCCTTACAAAAACCCATGATATTAATCCCATGCTGTCCAAGCGCTGGCCCAACGGGGGGTGCCGGATTTGCTTTTCCGGCTTGTAACTGAAGCTTGATCGTTGTTAATATCTTCTTTGCCATGTGTATTCCTCCTTATGTGGTACAACGGGTTGGCATATACCCTTCCACAGATTAAGGCAAAAAACGTTTGATATTACCGTCTTTTGCATTTATTATACATCAATATTTATACCTTTTCGACTTCACTTAAATGGACAATAACCGGTGTCTCTCTTCCAAATATATTAACCATAACCTTCAATTCATGCTTTTCGGGATGGATTTCGCTGATAGTTCCCACAAAGTCAGCAAATGCGCCAGATTTAATTCTTACGGCTTCCCCAACCTCATATTCAATTTCAACTGTCGCAGCCTTTTTATCAGCTTTCTCAACTATTTCCAACCCAGCAAGCCTGAGAATAACCTTGGCTTCTTTATCTTTAATTGGCAAGGGAGCAGCACCGGATGAAACAAAATGGACCACATTCGGTACACTTTGAACGGTATTCCAAGCATCATCCGTCATTGCCATTTCAACAAAAACGTATCCGGGAAAAAGCCTTCGCCTTTTAATATTAACGAGTTTTAATATCCTTCTCGTTCCACGATCACTAATTTCAACCAAGGCATCAAATTCGGCACGTAGATTTAAAGGCTCAGATATCTCTGTCCCTTTTTTGACTTCTTGTCCCTTTGAGGCTCGGCTTTGTAAAAACAACTTCAGGGGAACATAGTATACATCTTCATCTTCATCATCTTTTTTAATGATGATCTTTTTAACCTTGATCGATTCAAGAACGGTGCCGTCCATTTCACAAATGTACTCACCATTCTTTGCAAAAGGCATCCCCTGCCTGATTTTGACTCCGGATTTTATTCCGGATTCAATCTTATCCGCTTCAGGGATATAATAAATCTTTGTATATTTGGAATCCAAAGTCTCAACCACTATCTTCCGATAGTTCCGGATCGTATCAACAACTCCGGAATGCCTCACCATTACGGGATTCTCTTCAGCTAATAAATCGCCTTTTTTTACTTCATCGCCCGTGGTCACATGAAGCTTTACCTTTTGGGAGAGCATATGCTTGACAGTATGAGCCTTTGAAGGCTCTATTACTACCTCCTCGGGAATGACTACCCGTCCTACCAGTCTTTCAAGGTTAAGCGTATCTCGTTTCTTTTCGATGCTTTCTTTGATCTTTTCTTCCAGACCGGAATACGTTTGAATGACGTACCACTTTTTTTTCAAACAAATCACCCAATACCCAAGACACTCAGCAGGTATTTGGTGAGATTACTGAATCCGAGATCAAGTGCCGCAAAATAGACGCCCATCACTACTAAAATGATTGAAACTACACCGGTAGTCTGAAGTAAGATGTGCTTTGTCGGCCAAGTAGTCGCTTTGTATTCCTGTTTAACTTCCCGGAAGAACTTCTTCACCTTAGAAGGTTTTTTTGGTGGTGCTTTTTCCACTTTGTTGCTCTTAGCCATGTCGTTCTTAGCCATTTAGAAATTCCTCCTCAAAAAAATTGGCAGGTCCGGAGGGACTTGAACCACCAACACCCGATTTTGGAGACAGGTTCTCTGCCAATTCAGCTACGGACCTACTGTTTTTTTATTTTGTTTCTTTATGCAAGGTGTGTTTTTTTAATTTTGGACAATCTTTTTTTATCTCGAATTTCATTTTCATCGTTTGCTTGTTCTTTGTGGTTGAATT
>CAYUYU010000058.1:0-13263 GCA_964449405.1 uncultured Thermotogaceae bacterium | reverse complement strand
AAGGAATCTGTTTTTCGCTCCACCGCCTATGATGTGTACCCTTTTTATTTGTCGGTCATAAATGCGTTCCAAATCCTCTTTTGTCTTTTTAATTCTTTCGCCAATACCGTTTAAAATAAACGTTAAAGCCTTCCCAGGTTTTTTCGACTTAATCTCATCATAAATGCTTTCAAGAAGATGTTCCGTTGTGAAATACCCTTGATTGTCCACATTCATGGCTAAGGGGAAGTCGCCTTGTGAACGTGCCATCTTTTCTAATTCCTGATAAGAAATCCCTCTTGAGTATGCGTTTTCAAGATTGGTTTTTGCTTTTTGCCATAGAATCAATCCCGGGGTGTTGGCCAGAACTCTTAAATCTCCGTTGTAACAGCCTTCTACCGCGTAATTTCTCTTTTTTATCTCCTCCCGTCGAATGGTTTTGTCTTTGATAATAATCCCATTGAGACACCAGGTTCCCAAACTGATGTTTAATGTGGTCGCCGGATCAGAGGTTATCGACGCATAAGCACTGGCGGTATCGTGAGTTGCAGGTAGGATAATTTTGATACCTTTATAGCCACCGATTATCGTGCCGGCATCGACAACCTCCGGGAACATTTTTCCAAAGCCCAGTCTGTCGATGATGTCAGGACTCCATTGATGGGTTAAATAATCGTAAATCTGTGTGGTTGAGGCATGGGTAAATTCATAGACAAAACGACCGGTGAGTCTTCCGGCAAGATAGCTTGGTAAGGAGACAATTTTGTTTATCCTCGAAAACAGCTCCGGATTTTGTTTCTTGAGGTACATGAGCTGATAAACCGTGTTGAAGGGTTGATGTTGGGTTGCTACTGTGTTATAGATAAAGTCTTTGTGGCCCTCTATCTCTTCTTGAATGCGTTTGCTTTCAGAAAACATGGTGAAGTATTGCATGGGGTCACTTAATTTTTTATCATTTTCATCCAACGGGACAAAATCAACTCCCCAACCATCAAAACCGATGGAAGTAATGGGCTTGTTTTTTCTGATTTGACCCACGGTTTCCATGATTCTCTCCAGCATTTTGTCAATATCCCAAAAACTAATGGGACCTTTTGTATAGGCAAAACTCTCGAATCGATCAAGCTCTTCTATTTTTATCTTCCCCTCTTTCAAATGAGAAAGAAAAACCTTGGTACCTGATGCACCAAGGTCTACTGAAATCACGTAATGACTCATTATCTGATCAACTCACTGTCTGTACATCTTCTTATATACTTCCCTGAGATTTTTCTTGGTTTCTTCCGGAAGGGTAAAGATCTCCTTGTTTAGTTTTAAGGCTTCTATATATATCTGAACGTTTTTTTCAGTAACCTTGGCACTGGCAAAGGCTTCGGAGAACCTCTGACCAACGTTTACCAGTCCATGACTTTTCATGATAACGGCACTGTTCTCTCCCAAGGCCTCTACAGCGTTATTGGCCAATTCCCAGCTTCCCGGATCACCATATTCAGATACCTTTATCTCGGGTCCGCAGATCATGGCACTGTCTTCAATCAATGATGGTACCACTTTTAAGGTTACCGATGCGATGGAAGAATATACGGGATGAGTGTGCAGAATAAACTCAACATCTTCTCTCTTTTTGTAAATGGCCACATGTAGCTTCCATTCGGATGAAGGAGTATGTTGTCCTCCCAGGACTTTTCCCTCAAGGTCGATGACCATGATATCGTCTTCACGCATGATGTCATAAGGGAATCCGGAAGGGGTGATATAAACCTTATCATCTTTTCTTAAAGAAACATTTCCCCAAGTCCCCTTTACCAGTTCTTCTCCGGCCATCTTCTTGCATGAATCCACCACGATTCGTTTATAACAATTTTCCATACATATTCCCTCCTGTATTTTTTTAGTATAGTTCTTTAAGATTATCGTATAACTTTAAAAACTTCTCATATTGCCGATTGTATACCTGATGTTCTTCTTTATCGGGCTGTTCTCTCTGAGTGACCTGAATGAACCCTTTAGCCTCTTCTACATCCTTGATGTTTCCGGTTCCCAAAGAAGCCAATATAAAATTCCCAATGGCGGATGGTTCTTCAGCTTCGATTGTGGAGACAGGTTTGTTAAAGACGGATGCTTCTATCTGCCTCCATACGGGGCTTTTACTGCCTCCACCAAGAGTTTTTATGGATGTCAAACCTATGCCCAACTCTTCGAACACATCCATGCAATTCCTCAAGGAGAATACCACACCTTCCATAATCGCCCGTACCATATGAGCTTTTTTGTGATTCATGCTCAATCCAAAATAAACGCCTCTTGCTTTTGAATCCCAATAGGGCGTTCTCTCACCAAGTAAATAAGGCAGGAAAATCAATCCTTGAGAACCCGCTTCAACTTCTGAGGCAATTTTTGAATAGACTTTAAAAATCTCTCCGTCAGAACCGCTGTCAAAGGTGTTTCTGAACCATGTTAAACTTGCAGCAGCGGTTTGTGTAATTCCCAACAAATCCCATTTGCCCTCTAAAGGATAAGCCCAACAGATGATTCTTCTTTTGTGATCTTTCTTTGGTTTATCAGAACATGATGCCACCACACCCGCTGTTCCGACAATCACCGAAACCGATCCACTTTCAAACAGGCCGGATCCAATCTCCGCAACAGCATGATCCGATCCTCCGTTAATCACCGGGATGCCTTCTTTTAAACCGATTTCAGCAGAAGCCTCTTTTGTAATCCTCCCCATTATTTGAGTTGACGGGGCAACCTCCGGAAAGAGGACTTTTTCGATATCCAATATCTCAAAAGCCTCTTCAGACCACTTTAGATTCTCTACATCGTATAAGAGCGTACCGGAAGCATCTGAGGGATCGGTGACCATCATCCCGGTTAATTTGAATTTTATATAATCCTTTGCCAGTAGAATTTTTTTCGCCTTTTTGTACATGTCTGGATTTTCTTTCTTGATCCTGATAATATTCGGGGCTGTATAACTGGTGGTGGGGAAATTGGCTGTCAATTCAAACAATTTTTCATAAATCCCGACATCCTTCCATTCCTGAATGATTTTATCGCCTCTTTGATCCAACCATGTGATGGCTTTACCGAGCATTTCGTTATGCTCATCTAAGTAGACATGTGTGTGCATTTGACCACAGATAGAGATAGCGGCTACTTGATCAAATTCTCTTTTAAAACTTTCTTTTATTTGAGATAAGCCTTTTTGAAGGCCTTTCCACCATTCGTTGGCGTCTTGAAGCGCTTCTCCGTGTTTTTCGGAATGAATGGCATACTCATATGATTGACAGGTGATCAGGTTGCCCTGTTCATCTATCAGACATGTTTTAATTCCCATTGTTCCCAAGTCGATGGATAAATAATTATGCATAAGTCACCTCAAAAAGGAAAGTTTTGGTTTGATTTAATCAATTATCCCCTATAACTGATAAGATGTTATCATTTAAAACGAGAATTGTCAACTTCAAACTATTAGAAAGATTCAGATTATAACAAAGCTAATAATAGATAAGAGCGGCTAACGAGGAATAAAGTCTAAATATCCTTTGTCATTATGCGTATTCAAGCTTTTATGATTTGACAACATGTTATCATAATGCTATACTAAAACAGATCATATGTTGGCAGGTGTATGTATGAGTATCTCGAAAGAACAACGGCAAAATAAAATTCTTACCCTTTTAAACGAAAGTGGAAAACTCAAGCCTGATGAGCTTGCTAAAGCTGTGGGTGTTTCAATAACAACTTTAAGAAGAGATTTTAAAGAATTAAAAGAAAATGGAGAAATATTCGTAGGTTATGGTTACATCCAACCTAAAAACATCATCACAAAAGATACCAATATGAACAAATCTTTCCTTCAACGGCTTTCGGATAATAACGAAAAAAAGAAAATTGTTGCTCAGAAAGCCCTTGAGTATGTTAAAGAAAACGATTTGTTGTTTATTGGAGAAGGAACGACTTGCTATTTATTCACTAAATTACTCATTCAGAATTTTTCGAAACTGAAGATCATCACCAACGGGCTCCACTCTTTGAACGCCCTATCCAAGGCGAAGAATTTTGAGGTCCTGGGAATCGGTGGGACATTACTAATGGATTTTAATTCATTTGTAGGGCCAAAGGCTGAGGCCATGGTGGAGGAACTCTTTGTGGAAAAGTTCTTTTTCTCTTGTGGTTCTTATAACAAGGGCTCCTATGATTTAAGCGCGTTTACGGGTAGTTTAAAGAAAATAGTCTTAAAAAAATCAAAAGAACATTATCTCCTGATCGACTCGACAAAGTTTGACACCATTGCCCCGTTTTATATGGCAAGGCCCGAAGAAATCGATCGAATCATCACCGATGATGATGCCATTGAGAAAGAAATGAATGCAGGCTTAAAAAAAAAGTAGACACAATCGGGTCAACCGATTGAACACAATAAGGAGGGTAAATTATGAAAATGAAAGGTATCTTGATGTTGTTAGTCATCGCTTTAATCTCAGTAACAGCTTTTTCCGCTGTACCTGAAATTGCAGTTGTAGTAAAGATTACGGGGATTCCCTGGTTCAACAGGCTTGAAGAAGGTGTTCTAAGGGCAGCTGAGGAATTAAATGTTAATGCATACCAGGTTGGACCGACTGATGCAGATCCCGCGCAGCAGGTCAAGATCGTCGAAGATCTTATCGCAAAAGACGTGGACGCAATATGTGTCGTCCCAAATGATGCCAATGCGATGGAACCCGTTCTTAAAAAGGCTCGTGAAAAGGGAATCATTGTGCTGACTCACGAATCTCCCAATCAGAAAAATGCCGATTGGGATATTGAAGTCATTGATAACATCGCATTCGGTGAGAAGAATTTTGAAACCCTGGCTCAAGGCATGGGAGGAGAAGGAGAATTTGCCGTATTCGTTGGTAGTTTGACCGTTCCTCTTCACAATTTATGGGCAGACATTGGTCTTGAAATGGTCAAAGAAAAATATCCTAACATGAAACTCGTTACCGACAGAATACCCTGCGGAGAAGATGTCAACCTTTCCAAACAAAAGATGCAGGAATTGCTCAGAAAATACCCGGACATCAAAGGTGTCGTAGGATTCGGAAGTTTAGGTCCCATTGGTGCTGCACAAGCGTTGAAAGAAAAGAGACTAATGGACAAAGTCACCGTGGTAGGAACGGTATTGCCGCTTCATGCCGCTCAGTACCTTAGAGAAGGCTACATCGACACCGGTTATCTCTGGGACCCCGCAGATGCCGGATATGCTATGGTATACGTTTCAAAGATGCTGGCCAATGATTTCTTCGTCTTTGAAGGAATGGCCGTACCCGGAATGGGAACTGCTGAAATCGATGAAGACAACAGAATCATCAAGTTCAACAGCATCCTGGAAATCACCTCAGAAAATGCTTTGGATTTGGGATTCTAAATTCTATACTGCCCGTACAAGATCTGAATAAGCTTTTTATTCTTGTCGTAGGGGGCACCTACGTGAGGTCAAAAAAAAGCATTGACCTCGGAGTGTTTTCCCTTTGGAAAAAACTTCCTGTTTCATTATTATATGGGAGCACCTGTGTGTGCTCCCATATAATAATCAAAGCATGGAGGTGGAAGGATGGAAAAATCTCCTTCATACGCATTACAGCTCAAAAACATCAATAAGCATTACGGGGGTGTTCATGCTCTCAAAAACGTCGATTTCGATGTGAAAACAGGTGAGATTCACTGTCTTGTTGGTGAAAATGGATCAGGAAAAAGCACTTTGATAAAGATTATATCGGGTGTAGAAAATCCCGATCACGGAGGTGAGATCTTTATTGAGGGGAAATACTATAAGAGTTTGAATCCGATAAAATCCGTAGAGGCCGGTATTCAGGTCATCTATCAGGATTTGTCTCTTTTTCCAAACCTGTCTGTTTTTGAAAACATCGCAATATCTCAGTACGGCACAAAAAAGTATTCACTTGTTAACAGAAAGTCGATGAAAGAAAAGGCGAATGCCGCAATGAAAAGGATAAACGTTCATTTGAATCCCGACAAACTGGTTCATGAGCTTTCTATTGCAGATAAACAAATTGTGGCCATTACCAGGGCCATCGCCACCAATGCGGAAGTCATTATCATGGACGAGCCTACTGCATCGTTGTCAAAGCATGAGATTGATGCGTTGCTGAAACTGATCATCAGCCTTCAGAAAAAGGGTTTCACCATTGTTTTCGTCAGCCACAAGCTGGATGAAATCATGTCCATTTCCCAACGGGTAACCATTTTAAGAGATGGAGACAAAATAGGCACCTATAACGCCGAAGAATTAACCGAACACAAGATTGAAAAGTTGATGACGGGCATGGAATTTGATGTTGAAAAAAGCGAGAAGAAAGATATAACAGATAAAATGGTTATTGAAATTAGAAATTTATCCAAAAAGAAGAATTACAAGGACGTCTCATTCACAGTAAACGAAGGTGAGATCCTTGGAATCACAGGACTTATGGGTTCTGGCCGAACAGAAATCGCCTTGTCACTATTCGGAATGAATAAGCCTGATTCGGGAGAAATTCTCCTGGAAGGAAAAGCGGTCCATTTCAAAAACAATTACGAGGCAATTCAAGCGGGAATCTCTTATGTTCCTGAAGACAGGCTCAGTGAAGGTTTAATCTTACCACAACCGATCAGTACGAATATAATTGTTCCAATATTGGATAGAATGGTAAATAAGTTAAAAGTGTTTATCAAAGAAGACGTAAAAGCTGTGGTTGACAAATGGGTAAAGGATATTGGCATCAAGACCAAAAACCCGGATAATCCTGTCAAAACCTTGTCAGGAGGAAATCAGCAAAAGGTCGTTCTTTCCAAATGGTTGGCCACTCACCCAAAGCTGCTCATCTTGGATAATCCTACAGTGGGTGTGGACATAGCCGCTAAAAACAGTATTTATAATATAATCAAAGCCTTGGCTCAAGAAAAACTGGCCATTATCTTAATCTCTGATGATGTTCCCGAAGTCTATCGTAATTCTGATCGGATTATCATTATGCACAAGGGAAGGATCACAGAGGAGATCACTCCGGATGAAATCAGCGAAAAGGAATTAAACGAGAAGGTTATCGGAGGTGTTGTCAGTGTCTAATTTCACAAAACGCAATGAATTCTATCTCATTGTAGTCATCCTGGCACTAATATTGTTGTTAACGTTCACCACCGATCAGTTTTTGACCCTGGGGAATTTGCTGGAATTATTTACAAGCTATTCCTTTCTGGGAATCATGTCTGCAGGAATGTTGATTGTGTTGATATCCGGGGGGATTGACCTTTCATTTACCGCCACTGCAACGATCGGTCAATACATCATGTCCACCTTGATCATCGAGCATGGGGGAAATTTATTCCTGGCCTTTTTAATCGGAGCAGTCGTTGGAGTTGCGCTTGGCGCCATAAACGGATTGCTGATTCACTTCATTAAAAAACACCCTTTGATTATTACCATTGCCACGCTCAATATCTACAAAGGGCTTTTGATGTATTTCACAAAGGGAAAGTGGATTTATAATTTCCCTTTGTGGTTCTCCAAGCCCCATGATATTTTCATCATCGAGAATTCAGAAGGCTATATCTTTCCGATTTCGTTGTCTTTATTCCTCTTTTTTATCATATTTGCGATAACGGCCTTTATCCTGAAATACACCAAAATCGGACGTAAGGTTTATGCTTTGGGAGGGAATCAAGAGGCGGCTAGAAGAATGGGCTTTAACATCTTCGGCCTCACCCTGTTTGTTTACGGATTCATGGGACTGCTTGCCGGAATTGGTTCAGTCTCTCATGCCTTGATCGTTCAGACAGTGGCTCCAAACGCCATTATTGGAAAAGAGTTGGATGTTATTGCTGCGGTTGTTCTTGGCGGGGCAAGCCTTCAGGGAGGTACGGGAACAGTATTGGGAACGTTCCTCGGGGTATCTTTGGTGGCCATCATCTCCAATGCAATTATCTTGGTGGGAATTCCCTCTTATTGGTATGAAATCTTGCTTGGTGTGATTATTATAATTTCGGTGAGCATGACAGCATATAACAACAAAAAAAATATGAGAAGGGAGGCTGAGATAGATGTCGCTTAAAAAAACAAACCCGTTGAAAACCATCTATAATCGTTATCCAAATTTATCTCTTTTATGGGGGCTTTTTGCGCTGACATTGATTATGTTTTCAATCTCTCTCCCTAATAAATTCTTCAGCCTATCCAATTTCAGCTCCATTGCCTTCCAACTTCCCGAATTGGGTATCCTCACTATGGCCATGGCGATCACCATGCTAAGTGGTGGGATTAACCTTTCCATAATAGCCACCGCCAATTTGTCCGGTATTATCATGGCAACCATCATGACAACAATGATTCAAGGCTCTCAAAGCCCTCAAGGATGGATTATTGCCCTGGCAATTACTACTGGACTTGGAGCAACCATCCTCGTTGGTCTTGTAAACGGTCTCATTATCGCCTTTATCGGTGTTTCACCCATTTTAGCAACCTTGGGAACCATGACCCTTGTAAATGGAATATCCATTTTAACGACCAAAGGATATGTCATCTCAGGATTGCCGGAGCAAATGCAGTTTTTCGGGAACGAAGCCATTCTGGGCATCCCCGTACCTTTCATTATCTTTGCCCTGTTGGCTCTTGCCATTGGTTTCTGGCTAAAAAAAATGCCCTCCGGACTCAATAATTATCTCATCGGCTCGAATGAAACAGCCACCAGATATTCAGGTGTTAACACCAAAATCGTTTTATTGAGAACCTATATGCTATCCGGTCTCTTAAGCGGCATCGCCGCGATTATCATGATCTCTCGATTCAACTCAGCCCGCGCGGGCTATGCAGAGTCTTATTTGCTAATCACAGTCCTCGCCAGTGTCTTTGGAGGCGTAGACCCCAACGGGGGATTTGGTAAAGTGGGGGGGTTGGTGTTATCTCTTTTTATCCTTCAAATGGTATCAAGTGGGCTAAACCTTTTGGGGGTCAGCTCGTTTTTAGCCGTCACCCTTTGGGGTGTGTTGTTGATTGGTATCATGATTGTGCAAAAGTACCAGAAGAAACAGGCGGGGTAGAGGCAGTGTTTTTTTATAATAACATTTAGGTTCCGAATACGTGGGCGGACACGTTGGTCCGCCCTTCCAATCATTCCCCTTCAAAACATTTCAAAACATTTCGTATAGACTCCAAAGCCTCAATCGGTAATGTATTCAACGTTCCCGCTGCCAGATTTTTCTGTTCCAGAAATGCCACCCGATCTTTCATCCTTTCAACGAACTGTCGTTTGTATTCTTCATCAGTAAAATCGGGGATATAATCTTTGATCTCCATAATCTCAAAATCATAAAAGGTTTCCCACGGTTTAAATTGAGCTGTGCCTTCTGCTATCTTTTCCAGAATTTCAAGTGTGATTTCTTTGGTTACCTTTTTCCACTTGAAGTAGCCTGTGTTGAAGATATAGCAATCGACGTTCATTTTCTCAAAAAGGTCCTTGAATCGGTTGTAATCGCTCTCCAAATGGTAGGTTCGGAAGGGGTTTGCATAGGGCTCGATAACCAGCGCGTCGGGATCAACTCCTGGAGCAAGTCGTTCGGCAGATGTTCTTTTTGTTGCCAGAGTCGCTCCCAGGGTAGCAGCCAAGTCGGGGTTGGTTACTTTTAGAACTGGTGGCAGTGTGGGGTCTTTCATGAGCCAAATAATGGAATTAACCGGTTCAGCCAGTTTATCCACACGGTTCTTTGACCACAGTTTGGATTTGATCGCCCTACCATTCACGTTTCGCATATCCTCGGTTACGATGACGATTCGTCCATCTTTATCCTTGACAGCGGCGTTATTTTGTACGGAAAGGAGAAAATCATTTTCCGGGGATGCCACGGGATAATCAGCTGTTTTATCAAAATAGGAAGGTTCCAAAGCAACAGAAGACCCATTTTCAGAGTTGATCACAAAGGCATCATCATGAAGAACGGTGATATCGTATTTTCCCTTATGCTTGGCGTGGGTAATGGTGGATTTTCCCGAACCCGAAAGTCCAAAAACCCCTACAACGTACTTGCGTCCATCCTCAAGATTGTATCGTTTTTGTCCCCCATGGCAGGAGGCGAATCCATTTCGGTTGGCCGTTCCCCAGGCCAGGGTCAAGGTTCCTTTTTTGAATTCCCCAAAATAACGCATGCCTAAAATGGCCGCACAGTTATGTTCTGAATCAAAGAAGGTCAAACCCAACGGATGCTCTTCATGTTTCCAGTCGGGATCGGAAAAGACGTAAATATCGCCTTCTGTTTCAAACACTGTGGACTTTTTGTACATTTCCACATAATATTCGTTGATCGGCTGGAAGTTGAGCAACCAATTGTAAAGGATATTCTCGTGCCCTTGCGGAATCAACAGATGAGCTCTTACCATAAAGTCTTCATGCAGGCCAATGTATGCCTGTGCATGGTACATCTTTTTAAAGCGGGTTTGATAGATGGCCTCTCGCAGTTTGGCGGCATATTCCTCTTCGTTGACATTTGGTGATCCGGCGATTCGCCTGGCAGCAGCACACCTGCCGGTGACTGCGCCATCGTTGAAGAGCAGTACCCTGGAATCGGGATCCAGACCCAGTTTTTCCGGTTCGTAAATCTTGACATCCGTGACGATAGTTCCAGGTGAATGCTTTGCCAAATCATAGGCCTCTCGCAGTGAATTGACATTATGCACATGATTGGCATAAAATGGTGTTTTAATGGTGACTCTGAATTTTGAAAAAATCGGATTTTCTTTTGTGATGATTGATTGCGGATAATGTGAAACGGTTGCCATAAAAAAACCTCCCCCGTATTTATCTATAGGTCTATTATACAACTTCGATGTTTTTAAACAAATAAACTGAGATTAAGGGGGAGTTTTTTTATTTGGTGTCTCTTTCTATCTCATCGCTGATGCTTTTTGCCCGCTCAAAGGTGTCGTTGATGGCCTTCATGATGGTTCCCCTAAGCCCTTCTCTTTCAAGAGAATAAATGCCCTCTATCGTTGTTCCGGAGGGGGATGTCACCAGATGCCGGAATTCTCCCGGATGATTGCCTTTCGCCTCCAACAGCTGTGCAGAGCCAATGAGTGTACCCAAGACCAGTTCTCTGGAAACATCGTAGGAGAGGCCCATTTTCAAGCCGATATCGATCATGGATTCGATGACCACAAACACGAATGCAGGGCCGCTACCGCTTAACGCAGTGACTGCGGGAAAAGCCTTTTCCTCTATCTCGATCACGCTCCCCAATTTTGACAAAATGCAATTAACTGCATCTTTACCCGCTTCATCAAATCCTTGTGAATAACACACCCCTGTTACCCCTTTTCCGATGGCGGAAGGGACATTGGGCATGATTCGCGTCACTTTTTTTGCAATGATTTCTTTTTGAATCCTGGCAATACTGATCCCAGTGATCGTACTGATAATTGTTTTATCCCCAAATTCAAAGGCTTTCATCTCTTCCAGTAATGGTATTGAATCCTGGGGTTTGACTGAAAGGATGATGCACTCACTCTCACGAATTAGTTCAAGGGTGGAATCGCAAATCACACAACTTTTTTCACCTTCATAACTTTCGATTTTCCCTTTGTGTTTGTCAAAAAGGTAAAGGGTGATTGTCTTGTCCATTTTTAATTGCTCAACAAAAATGCCACCAATGTTCCCAACACCTATGATGCCAATATTCATCCGTTTTCACCTCCATAACAGCTTTTAAGTTTTGTCTCATTCCGATCCAGCCGTAAGCAGTCCTCCCCATCTTGAGAGGGGAATTTTGAGTTCTTTTATGATGATTATCCCAGTATCTCTAAAAGTTCAGATTTGATGCCTTCTGCATCGATTTTAAATATTTTAAAGAGATCTTCTTTACAGCCTGAAACGGAATACTCATCAATCCCCAGTCTGTACTTTGCTTGCACTGATATATTGTTTCTTGCGATGGCATCTTCGAGCATGGCACCCAGACCGGTCCAGATGTTATGGTCCTCAACGGTCAATACGATCTTGTTTGTCAGTTTTTCTTCAAGGAACTGCCTCTGTTTCCACAGGACCAACGGACAGGAGACGTTTAAGACCCCCACTTTGATTCCGGCTTCGTTTATCTTATCTGCTGCTTCCACCGCTTCAGGTAAGGTGGCTCCCATAGTGAGAATAATGGCCTTGGCGAAGCCTGTCTCCCTGACTTCATCGATTTTGCCATATTCAAAGGTGTAATCGCCTGTAAAGAATGGATTGCCGTTGATGCCTTTGATGGGATTGAGTTTACTTCGGCCCACAGCGATCAGGTAATTGCCGTATCGTTCAGCGGCATATCTCACTGCTCGGTCCGTCTGATTGGGATCTCCCGGAACGATCGTGTGAAAGTGGAAGAAGTTTGCAGGGCCTCCTACGTAATCTAAACAATGATGGGTCTTACCGTCTTCTCCGGTGTCGGTTCCCACATGAGTAACAGCCAGTTTCAGATTTGCATGATTGATATCGTTCAAACGCTGCTGATTGTACGTTTCGTCGATTCCGAAGATTCCGAAATCCGTAAAGAAGGTGACTACTTCTTCCACCGACATGGCTCCCGAACAAGCTGCTGCATTGTGTTCCGCTACCCCAAACTGGAAGAACTGATCCGGGCAGGACTTTGCAAATCCTCCTGTTTTGGTTGATGGTAACAAATCGCAATCTACAACGGCGATAGGAGTGGATGAGTTCTCGTTCAACAAGCCAAGATCCTTTAGCACATTGCCAAAGGCGCTTCTGTTGTCCACAAGTACGTCCGTTCGATAAGTTTTAGGCTCGCCGATTTTGATCTCAGGTTTGTATTCAAGTAATGTCTTCTCATGGGCCTTTATTTCAAGTTTTGCACGCCTCTCTTTATGCTTATCCAAATCATTTTCCAATTTCAACTCATCAAGGGCTTCAAACAATTGTTTTTCAGACAAGGGTTTGCCATGATAACCGGGGTCATTTTCTATGAAAGAAACCCCATGACCGATCTGGGTGTAACAAAGGATGACGGTGGGAGTTAATGGGTTTGCAGCTGCCTTGTTTAAAGCGGCAAACAACTGCCTAAAATCGTGTCCGTTAACCTCCAACACTTCCCATCCGTCTGAAAGATAATTCTCCTTTATATTCACCGGCATGACATCCTGCGCCCGTCCGTTGATCTGTGCATCGTTCAAGTCTATAAGAACTGTCAGATCGTTGGTCTTGTATTTGGATGCTGTTCTTCTGGCTTCAGCCACTTGCCCCTTAGCTTGCTCCGCATCAC
>CAYUYU010000057.1:0-13408 GCA_964449405.1 uncultured Thermotogaceae bacterium | reverse complement strand
TTTTTGTTAAAATGAACTCAAATATTAGGACCAAGGGGTGTGGGATTAAATCACATACTAAGAAAAACTTCTAAAATTGAGGTTAACTACTTATAATCTTTTATAAGGTGAATACCCGTCTTTTTCTATTTCCATTTCATAGATCTCAAAAGAATGGGCGTCAATCTTTCCATAGATCATGGAATTGAAAATCGTCGCCTTCTTTCTTGACGAAACTTCAACCATCTTTGAGCCATTCATCAGAGAAGATTCATTGGAAATCAACTGAAATTCCTGGGGGTCATCGGTGGTATTGATGACGATCACTGTATAGTCATCAATTTTGTCAGTATAGCGAGAAAAGGTAAGAATATTGGGGTTTGAATAGTCAAGCATGCCAAAGGAGCCTGAATGCAAAGCGGGTTTTGTATTATAAAGATCTATCATTTGTTTATAAAAAAGCAAATCCGCATTTTCAAGGTCAAGATCTTTCCAAGGCATGGGCTGTCTGCAATGTGGGTCACTTTCACTGATTAG
Source organism: uncultured Thermotogaceae bacterium (assembly GCA_964449405.1). Lineage (GTDB taxonomy): Bacteria > Thermotogota > Thermotogae > MWEM01 > MWEM01 > JASUTC01. The sequence continues at coordinate 12,892 of CAYUYU010000057.1, read as the reverse complement.
ACCCAATTCTTCACCATAGTAAACCAGGGGACTTCCAGGTAATGTAAATTGTAAGGCAACAGCAATACGCCAATCGTCTGAAAAATCCCTTTTTACCCGGGGGGTATCATGGCTTGAGAGAACGTTCCAGCTTTTTAGAACGGCTCCAATTCCGCAATCATCAATCGTTTTTTTCACAACTTCACTGACAAGCCTTCCGGATAATTTTCCTTCGAGGTATGATTTGATCAATTCTCTAAAATAATAATTCATCACGCCGTCAAGGACCCCATTTTTGACCCATTTTCCGGGATATGACCAGATTTCTCCGATGGTATTATGATCTCCCAATCCCTTAAGCACCCCGGTTAACTCTTGACAGTAGTCATATCCAACATCATAGGCACAATCCAGCCGCCAATCATCTGCACCCATCGCCGTCCATTTTTGAACCACAGAATCCTTGCCATTCCACAACACATCTCGTAATTCTTCATTCTCAAGGTTTAACTCCGGTAACACGATATGACCTCCCCACCAGGTGACTTCACCATTTTTACTATTCAAAAATCCGCGATATGAAGGATCATTAAACCAGGGGTGTTTCATACCAATGTGATTAAAAACGCCATCCAGAACGATTCTGATCCCGTTATTATGATAGGCGTTGATGAGCGCTTTTAAATCATCCTCAGTGCCCAGTATTGGATCGATGTTAAAATAATCAATACAGTCGTATCGGTGATTGGTCATTGCTTTAAAGATGGGTGTCATGTATAAAAAACCAATTCCCAAATCATTTAGGTAATGGACCTTTTCGGTTATTCCCTTCAAATCACCACCGTAAAAATCAAATTGATGTCCGCCGGATGTTTTTTTTTGGACGGGAATTTCCCAATCAATCATCCCTTCTTTATTTGATGAGGCATTAAACCTGTCGGGGAAAATCTCATATCCCACATTTCCTCTAATATTCATGCCTTCACTGCCCCTTTCGTCAGAACTTTGACAATGTATGATTAAGCACTCAAGTTATCCGTCATTATTACAGCTCGTTAAAAGTTGTCTCTTATTTTCTTTTATAAGCTGCTCTTAATGAAGGGTCTGTGATACGGGTTTTGGGTTTAGAAAAACCAAAAAACAACGACACAAACTTTATGCTTTTTTCCAGGCCTTAGACCTTAAACCCCAGACACTACATAAAATCTGAATCACAAGCTTGAATTTCCGGATTGTAACATGCTATGTTACATTCACGCACAACCTGAGTAAGTAAATAACTTTATGTTTTTAACAAATTTAAAGTCGTAATGTATTCTTGAACCATACGCTCAACGATTTCTTCAACCGGAAGGATATCATGAATGTTGCCTGTTGACATCCCAGCCATAAAAGAACTGTTGTTGAGATCTCCTTCTAAGACTGCGTTTTTTAGCGAGCCTAATATTATTTTCTCGGCCTTCTTGGGATCATCATTTTCCAATTTTATGACCTTTTTCGTAAAGGGGGTTTTCAGTACTCGGACAGGGTGCCCCAATTTTTCGCCGGTCAAATGCGTTCCTCTCACATCTTTTTTAACAATCATCCTTTTATATGCTTCACTGATCGTTGATTCGGTGGAACATAAAAACCTTGTTCCCAATTGTACGCCATCCGCTCCCAACGCTAATGCTGCAGCCATACTCCTGCCGTCAAAGATACCGCCGGCCGCAATGAGGGGGACTTTCGTACAATCCCTGATTGCAGGGATGAGCGCCATGGTACTCACATCCCCCACGTGACCGCCTGATTCAAGGCCTTCGCCTATGATAGCATCAACACCTGCCCGTTCCAACAACACCGCAAGATTTGGCGAGGAGCAAACCGTAATCACTTTAATACCGTTTTCCTTTAAACGTTGAATATGCCTTTCAGGGTTTCCTGCTCCAAATATACAGACCGGAACGTTATGGTTGATGGCAATTTCAACCTGTTCTTTGATCGAAGGGGTGAAGACCACAAAATTAACTGCAAAGGGATTTTGTGTTTGCATTTTGACTCTCTTGATGGCTTCATTCAGCTCTTGGCAATTCATTGCACCTGCACCGATGGTACCCAAAGCTCCGGCCTTAGAAATTGCGATACAAAGCTCTGGGCTTCCTGCCCACGCCATTCCTCCTTCAATGATTGGATACCGAATATTGAATAAAGAGCAGATCTTGTTTTTGTCAAAAAATCCCATAAAAGTACCTCCGGATGAAAGAATGATCAAACATATCTTACCATAAAATGGGGAAGAAAGACATATGGTTAGTGTTCTTAACATGTTATAATCACAGTGAAGTTAACAGAAATTGTATCGTTATGGAGTGAGACAGTTGAAAATCGTACAAATCGCATCACTATCGGAAACCGTTCAGGCATTTCTGTTCCCGCTGATGGAAAAGCTAATACAAAAAGGTCATGAGATAGATGTTATTACCTCAGATAAAGATTCCAAACTTAAAAACAATCATTTCATCGAAGAAAACAACATTGCCGTATACGATGTAAACATTCCAATCAAATTTTCCCCCTGGAAGCTTTTCACAGCATATTCAACAATGCTGGAACTGTTTAAAGGGTTAAAACCTGATATCATTCACACCCACAGTCCATTTGCCTCTTTGATAGCAAGAAATGCTGCTTCAAGCGCAAAAGTACCTTACATCATTTACACCAGTCATGGGTTTTATTTTACCGAACACATGAATTGGTTTAAACGACATTTTTTTGCTTATCTTGAAAAGCGTGCGGCAAAAAAATGCACGGATTATCTCTTTACAGTTAACAGTGAAGATAAAGCATATGCCATTAAACATCATTTCATGGATGAGGAGAAAATAATCAATCTTCAAAGTGTTGGCGTCGATACCAAAGTAAAATTCAATCCCATTCGAATCCATTCGAATGTTAAAGATACTCTTCGTGAGGAACTGAACATAAATAAAGACGAAAAGATCTTTAATTATACCGGGTTCATTATACCCGAAAAAGGGATTGTCGAATTATTACAGGCCTTCACGATATTGCATCAAAAATATCCCTATGTCAAACTCATTATTGCAGGCGAACCCCGAGAGAAAAAACAGGACAAAAAATACGAAGGCAAGGTAAAAAATATCATTCGAACCAATAAATTAGAAAAAGAAGTCCGTTTTTTGGGTTATCGAACGGATGTTCCCGAACTCCTAAGTATTACTGATGTCTTTGTCCTGCCCTCACACAAAGAGGGAATGTCCATCTCTTCACTTGAAGCCCTCAGCATGGGCGTTCCAGTGGTGGGAACCAACATCCGAGGGGTCCGGGAGGAAATCATTGACGGAAAAACGGGATATTTGGTTCCGTATCAAGATGTAACCCAATTGTTCAAAGCCATGGAAAAAGCCATGAACGAGTTCAGAGTCCCGGATGATCGATGTCGTAAACAAGCCATTGAGAATTTTGATGAGGAAGATGTTTTAAGAAAACAGCTTGATGTTTATCGCTTACTGGAAACAAAGATCAAAGAAATGGAAGAGGGAGGCCAAACAGATGAATAAAATCGATTTAAGGAGTGACACCGTTACTCATCCTACTCAAGAAATGCTTCAAGCCGCCATATCCGCTCCAGTGGGCGATGATGTTTATGGAGATGATCCAACCGTCAACCAACTGGAGGATTTGGCAGCAACCCTATTGGGAAAAGACGCGGCCTTGTTTGTTCCTTCCGGAACATTCGGAAACCAATTAAGCCTGTTAACCCATACTCTTCGAGGCGATGAAGTCATATTGGGAAAACATTGTCACATCGTGGCACATGAGGCAGGTGCCTCCGCTGTAATTGCCGGTGTACAACTGACCTTCTTTGATGATAGTGGCGATTATCCCAATGCAGATCAAATCCAAAGGTTGATTAGAGGAGAAGACCTTCATTTCCCGAGAACCGGACTAATTTGTGTTGAAAATGCACACTCCAACGGCAAAGTCATACCATTGGACAAACTACAAGCCATCAAACAACTATCTGAAAGTAAAAATATTCCGATACATATGGATGGTGCCAGGATTTTCAATGCCGCCGCCTCCTTAGAAATCGATGTCAAAGCAATTGCCTCTTGCGCTGACTCAATTATGTTCTGTCTGTCCAAGGGATTGTGTGCACCGGTAGGATCTATGTTGGTGGGTTCACAAGATTTTATCCATCGAGCAAGAAAAAACAGAAAGATTATGGGTGGTGCCATGAGACAAGCCGGCATCATAGCCGCACCGGGTATCGTTGCACTGGAGAAAATGACCAAAAGACTCAAAGACGACCATAGCAACGCCGGATATATGGCTCAAAAACTGGACGAAATCAAAGGAATTCAAGTATTAAAAGACCAGTTGGATATCAACATGGTTTACTGTAAAATCGATGTGACTAATCCAATGAAGTTGGTTTCTCATCTCGAAAAGAATAACATCCTTGTTAATCCCGAAGATGAAGGCTTGTGGAGATTCGTCACGCATTACTGGATTGGGCAAGCTGAAATCGATGCGTTTGTCAGGCAATTAGAAGATTATTTGCACTCCCTTTGATAATAACAATAACCATTATAACAGGTGAGAGTTAACTTCGCCTGTTTTTTAATGAAAGGCTGGAGCAAACCTTTGAAAAAACAGGTTAACAAAATGAAAGTTTTTTTATCCAAACCTCAAAGCATCGCCACCGGTACACTATCCATCCTGTTTTTCACCATTATCTCAAAAGCCATGGGGTTTATCAGAGAGATGGTTTTGGCTGCCAATTTCGGAACCAGTTGGCGCTTGGATGCACTGATAGTCGCTATGGACCCCGCAACGAAATTAGGCGGAATCATCTCCGGTGCAATTGCTTCTATGATGGTTCCCATCTACATTGGAGAAAAAAGAAAACAAGATCCGGAGAAAATCAAAGCCTACACCACACAGATTTTGTTCGTTTCCTCTTTCCTTTTGATTGGCTTTGGTATCCTTTTCTCAATCTTCCCCGAGCTGTTTGTCAAAATTTTTGCCCCAAAGTTCTCGGGTGAAGCATTTGAATACGCCGTTCGAAAGATGCGAATTATCGGTTTTCTACCTTTCATTCAAGGATTACATTCATTGGCTACTTCTCTGTTGAATGCCGAGAAAAAATACATGCTGGCATCTATGATTCAGTTGGTCTTTAACCTTGTGACCATTCCCTCCATCATCATATTTGCGCCGTTTTTCAGTGAAGCCAGTTATCTGTTTGCCTTTATTATAGGAACCATAAGCGTGGATTTGGCCTTGCTTTTTGTCCTCAGAAAAAAGATCAACCTGAAGCTGATCCTGAAATCTTTCCAAAACCCGGCTATCAAAGAAACGATTATTTTAGCACTTCCACTCTTATTATCCGGAAGTCTCGGCATGATTAACGGTATTGTGGATAAGGCTTTTGCGTCATCGTTAGACTCAGGAAGCATATCCGCCCTGCGTTATGCCCAGACTATTCGTGCAATGATATCCTCTTTGATTGTTGGCTCTCTCATGACCACCGTTTTCACCGAACTTTCCGAAACAAGTGTCAAACAAGATAAAACTGCTTTGGAAAACCGATTGAAGAAAACCAGTAATGACCTGCTTAATTTTATGGTGCCTTTGACTTTTTGGATGATATTAATGGCAAGGCCTCTAATCCAACTGCTTTATGAGAGAGGAGAATTCACATCAGATTCCACGGGCATGGTCACATTGGCTTTTCTTGGATATTCTATGACCTTGATTATATCCCCCGTTTCAAACCTGTTGATGAAGGTCTTCACATCTCACAAAAAGACGAGGATCCCCTTGCTGATCACTCTCATCAGCATCGTACTCAATTTTGTCTTTAATTCCTTACTCATAAAAAGATTTGGTATTCTGGGCTTAACGCTCAGTACTTCCTTTGTCTCCTTTGTGAACCTTGTGGTTTTAAACATCATTCAAAAAAAGACATTCAATATCACCTTTTTAAAGAAGCGGGAAACCGTTATCATCTTTGTCAGCACACTAATGGTTTTTTCTTTCTCCTATCTTCTAAAAAATTCCTTAAACAACAGCATTTGGTTATTAACGACAAATATCGCTTTTAGCTTTTTATTTATTGGTTTAAACAGAAAAATTCTGTCAAGAATCTTGGAAGGGATACAAAGCAGAGGCAAAAAAAGAGGCACTTAATGATGCCCCTTTGATAAAATTGATCTTATTCAGGTTTGCTGCTGTAAAATTCCATTCCCAAAGCAGTTCTTGCCGGGAATCCCTTCCAATGCGTATGGTCTTCTCTGAATGTACCATCTTCGTTTTGTGACCAAACCCCTTCATTAGAAAGTTCAATTAGATCCATGTAACTCCCAAAGTTCTGTCCTTTAAGGTATTGCCCAAAGAAGGCTGTGGCAAAATGTTGGACGGTGTTGTTCAACTTTCGGTTATCCCATGAAGGCTCGTTATATCTGATGAACCCTTCATCGTCCAACTTAACGGAAACAAGAGGATTGACACCGTAAGCATTGGGCGCAACGTTATGTCTTGCATTTTGAAAAACCAACATATGCCTTTGTGAATGAACAGCCCGATCATAGAACAATTTGACACCATTTTCATAACCGGCGACATCATCGTAATTTCCGGTAACAAAGAAAGATGGGACTTCCAACCCTTCCATGGATTCTTCATCCCAGAACAAATCAGCTCCCCATGGCGCCATGGCAAAGATGGCCTTGATCCTCTCATCAATCGTCCGTTCATATTCAGGATTTCCCGACTGTCGAATACTTAAATGTCCTCCAGGAACTCCCCAAGACAGGTTAACGCCTGATTCACTAAATCCGGCACCGGCAACGTTGATAATCCCATAACCGCCCATGGAATAACCAGCAAGCCCAACATTGTCAGTATCCACTAATTCAAAGAGGAAAGAGTCCTTTTGTTTAGAGAATCTTTCAATCTCATCCAATGTGAACAGGATATCCAAAGGACGATTTAAAAGCGTGCTTGAAAAGCGATTCTGATCTCTAACCGTTGATTCTGTATGACTGATTGCTGCTACAACATAACCCTTTGAGGCCAAATTTTCAGTCAAATAACTCATCATGAATCGTGTTCCAGGATAACCGTGAGATACGATGACTAAGGGAAATTTCCCTTCAACAGGTTTTGCATTTCTTAACGCCCTTCCGGTAAAAACGATGGCATCATCAACAAATTGCTCGTCAACATAAACGGTCTTTTCAATTCTTCCTTCATCAATTTCACCCGGATACCAGACTTCAACCGTTAGTGGTCTGTCATATATGGGATTTGTGTTGTTCTCCGAAAAATTTAATATATCCAGACGGTCTTTATCGACTATATTCAGCGTTCTGACACCAACCGCATATTCCCCGCGGTAAGCAAGCTCAGGTGCATCCGGTAATGGGTCCCCAATTAAAAACTCCTCGTTTGCAAAAAACATGATTGGAATCAACAAAAAAGCGATGATCAACATTTTTTTCATTACAATACCTCCTTTGATTTTTGTACACCCCTTTATAATAGAGGTTGTTAAGGTTAACATCAAAGTCGGTAAAATAACTTGTTAGGTGTTTAGAGTTGTTGTCAGACAATTAGAACAATTATTCTTCGTATTTCGTATTATTTTAGTTCTGTCACCGAATTATTTTCGCGTGGGTGAAAAAATAGTTTATAACCCCTACCATCAATCATTATTAACGCTCAACAAATCTTACCAGGATTTAGAATCTCGTTGGGGTCAAAAGCACTTTTCACGCGTTTAATCAGATTAATCTGTGATTGACTTAAAGCCATTGGTAAATAGGGCATGCGCTTAATGCCGATACCGTGTTCTCCCGATAGTGTTCCTCCCAAGTCAAGCACTTTTTTGTAAAGTTGTTTCAGATTCTTCTCCACTTTATCGTCCCATACCTGTCCGGTTTTTTCTCCGCTGAGGAATGTAACGTGCATGTTCCCGTCTCCGGCATGCCCAAAATTAATCGTTTCAATCTTTTCTCTTTCGGAAAGTTCATTGACAAAGGTCATCAGTTGTGGTATTTTATTGATTGGAACCACTACATCTTCCATACAGAAATCCGGGTAAAATGCTGATATGGCTTCGGCAATGGATTTTCTCGCCTTCCAGATCTTCTCGCGAGTATTTCGGTTATCCGCCACGAAAACTTCCTGTGCTCCATATTTCAAGCACATCTGTCCTATCTTTTCATATTCATCGGCCACTTGTTCCCTGTCATTTCCCTCTATACCAATGATAAGGTGTGCAGCTGAATCGGAGTAGGGTAATTCGTTGTTTAAAAATCTCTCCGCTAGTTTCAAAGAGGCGTTGTCCATAAATTCCAGCGAAGCGGGGATGGTGTGCGCTTCTATCATGATCTTAGGCACAAAAGCAATGGCTTCTTCAACAGTTTTAAAGGGGACAAGAAGATCAACAGTAAATTCCGGGAGTGGGATAAGTTTCAAGATTATTTTTGTAATGATTCCCAAGGTTCCCTCTGAACCAACCATCAAATTGACAAAATCGTATCCGGTCACATTCTTAACCAGTTTACCCCCAAAAAAATCAACCGTGCCATCGGGTAAAACCACTTCAATTCCCATAACATGATCTCCGGTGGGACCGTATTTCACAACTTTATTACCACCGGCATTCTCCGCCAAATTACCGCCAATAAACGACGCATCTGAACTGCAAGGATCTCCGGCATAAAGCAATCGGGAAGCGGCAGCCATTTTTTGTATCTCATCAGTCACCACACCGGGCTCTACGGTTATCGTCAAGGTTTCTTCATCAATTTCCAAAATACGATTCATACGTTCCAAGGAGATGACAATCCCCCCCTTGACAGGTACGGCTCCTCCTGAAAGTCCTGTCCCGGCTCCTCTGGGTGTAACGGGAACCAGATGTTGATTGGCGAATGCCATGACCTTTGAAATCTGGTCGGTGCTTTCCGCGAAAATGATGGCTTCGGGTTTATGTCTATACTTTTCACCCTTTACTTCATCATGGGAATAGGCTTCAAGTCTTTCTTTCTCTGTGTTGATACAATGCACACCTACGATATCCGTCAACTTTTTAATCAGCTCGGCTGTCAATTTATTGTACACGGCTCTCACCTTCCCCGGACTTGATCTGATCTGATAATTTTTCTCTTATTATTTCGATCAACTTTGGCACAACATCGTAAAGATCACCGCAGAAGGCATAATCGGATACCTGAAAGATAGAAGCATCCGGATCTTTATTCACAGAAACGATGATCTCCGAGGACTCCATTCCGGCAATATGCTGCACAGCTCCGGAAATACCTATGGCAAAGTAGAGTTTAGGCGAGACAACTTTTCCGCTTAACCCCACTTGATGGGGGTAGTCAATCCATTTGGCCTCAATGGTTGGCCTACTTGCGCCAATTCCCGCTTGGAGCAAGTCTGCTAATTGCTTGAGTAAATCAAACCCTTCCTTCCTTTTGAGCCCTTTTCCACCCGAGACGATGATCTCTTTATCCTGGATGTTTTCACTGCCGGCTTCCAACGGTTGAAAATCCAACACTTCAATGGTGGTTTGTTTCATGTCATCTCTCACTTTGAATAACTCAACCACTCCCCTGCGTTCACTTTTTTTAGGTATTTTAAAAGTCTTTGGTCTGACAGTTGCCATTTGTGGTCGATGTTGGGGTGTTTTGATAGTGGCCATAATATTTCCGCCAATGGCTGGTCTTGTTTGAAGAAGCAATCCCGTCTCAGCCTCTATATCCAATCCGGTACAATCCGCCGTTAAACCGGTGTGTATGGTTCCCGCAACAGCAGGAAGCACCGTTCTGCCACCCGTTGTTGCCGGCGCCAATACTATTTGAGGTTGTTCCTTTTTGATGATGGCGCTTAGAACGTTGGTATGTATCTGCTGATTGAAGCGGTTAAAACACTCATCTTGTGATACGATCACTTTATCAGCCCCGAAGGAAAAAAAGGCGTCCGCTTTTTCGACCAGTGTTTCAAACAAAGCAACCACAACCACTTCACTGTTCAGCTTGTTGGCCAATTCCCTTGCTTTGCCGGTTAGTTCATAACTGACAGGATGTATGGATCCGTTTCTTATTTCAGTGTAAACCATTACTGATTGATTCATAATCAACAACTCCTATTGATTAAAAACAGTTGATTGGATTTCATCAACAAGCTGTAGGATTCCCTCTTCGATATGACTACCACTAAACCGTTTGGTTTTTCTGATTTTTTGAGGTGTGGTAACTTTTACCACGCGCGTGGGCGATCCTTTTAAGCCTAATTCATCCGATTTGATATCCAAATTTTTGGCATTCAGTATGGTAATCTCAGCCCTTCTGGAATTCATCTTTCCCTTGAGTGTGGGCATCGATGGATTATTCAGAGCACTTAATACGGTGATAAGGCAAGGATATTGAATCAGTTGTTTTTCGGTCCCATCTTCTACGGTTCTAATAATCACCACAGAGTTCTCACCCTGCTCAATATCACTAACATACGTAGCGCATGGCATGGATAACATCGCTGCTACTTCGGGACCGACTTGTCCTGTTTCGCCATCTGTTGCTTTTTCTCCAGCCAACACCAAATCATATTCTCCGGACTCTTTTAAGGCTTCGGCAAGAACTTTCGCAGTTGCCCAGCTGTCAGCACCTGCAAATTTTCTATCAGTGAGTAATATTGCTCGATCCGCTCCCAACGCTAAGGCCTCTCTTAAGGCAAATTCAGCGTTTGGAGGTCCCATGGTCAATACGGTTATCTCACAATTCACACCTATTTCTTGCTTAATCCGGACCGCTGCTTCGATGGCATTGAGGTCCAATGGATTGATAATGGTTCCGGAGCCCTCACGAATCATGGTTCCCGTTTCTGGATCCAATTTTACATCATCGGTATCGGGTACTTGTTTGATTAACACGGCTATTTTCATCGCTGATCTCTCCCATCTTTTTCTTTTCCTATCGCGGCCAATTCAATCTCAATGTCTTTTTTCCCCTTTTCTAAAGGAATTTCATCTTCATTTAGCCGTTCAAACTCTCTGAGGAAAAACGGGCTTTCAAACATACCGCCCATGTAGAATATCCTTTGAATGTGATCTTTTATCTCATTTCTCATGCTGTCTATTGCCTTTTTTATAACGATAATCCCTTCTGTGATTATTTGCTGCGCCAAAGCAACTTCCTGGTTTAAAAAATGCGAAGACAATGACGCTGTCTCACGCCTGGCATCAGCTTCATAAAAACGGTACAAGGCATCTCTGGGTTCTTTTTCAAATCTTTCCCGGAAAACATCAAAGGCTTTGTCATCTTCTCGAATCCCATCTTGAAAAGCCAAATACTCTTGGAATAACCTTTTAACAAGCCAAAATCCACTGGCTTCATCTCCAAGCAGATAACCCCAACCTCCTGCACGATAAAACCGTTCGTTCAAGTCTTTTCCAACGATAGCAGAGCCCGTTCCACAAATGACCAGTATGGAAGCCTCTCGGGGAGAATTTGCCAATAAGGAGCCGTGTGCATCATGATAGACTTCCACATCCTGCGTTTCAAAAAAGACCTCTTTGACCGTTTGTTTGGCTCTTATCAACTGTTGAGCACCCCCCACTCCTGCCAGGTTAATAATGATTCTTGCTATGCCCTGTGAAAAGGTGATGATCTGTTGTCTGATCAATATCAGCGTTTCTCTTAAGTACTCAAAGCCCGTGGAAGTGGGATTGGAATTTCTTTGTAATTTGAAATGAGCCAAGACTCTTTTTTCTTCATCTATCAAAGCAACTCTTATCGTACTGCCACCGCCGTCTATTCCCAAATAAAAACGCATATTATCCTTTATATTGTGAGACCGCTTTTCGAACAAATCCATCGTGTTTTTCCAATAACTCTTCTGCCTTTTGTGTATCCACATCCAACAATAAACTGACAATTGCTGCCTTGACTTTCCAGTTGCACGCTTCAAGAGTCGCTCTGGCTTTTTTTCTCTCCATTCCAGTAATCTCACACACCATATTCGTGGCTCGAACTTTCAATTTTTCATTTAAAGTGAGAACATCCACCATGTGATTTCCGTAAACCTTTCCCTGTTTGATCATGGTAGCCGTACTGATCATGTTCAAAACCATCTTTTGAGAGGTTCCGGCCTTTAACCTTGTAGATCCGGTAATCACTTCGGGTCCCGTCACGATTTTGATTACATGATTCGCGTGAGAAGCCAATTCCGGATTTTCCACATTGGCGATCAAAACCGTTTCCGCCCCTTTGTTTGAAGCATACTGTAAAGCCCCTTTCACAAAAGGCGTACGGCCACTGGCAGTGATACCGATTAAAATGTCATCTTGATTGATGTTGATTCGTGACAATTCGCTTTGAGCTGCATCTTCGTTATCCTCAACTGCCTCAAGACTCCTATACACCGCTTCTTTTCCCCCCGCCATGATGTATGTGAATTCATCAGCTGAAGCGTTAAAGGTAGGAACGGTTTCAACCGCATCAACGATGGCAAGCCTTCCACTGGTTCCGGCTCCAAGGTAAACGATCCTGCCCCCTTTTCTGTGGGCTTCTATACATTTTTGAACCACCCGTTCAATATCTTGGAGAGCCTCTCGTATACAAAGTGGGATCGTGGCATCTTCTTCGTTCATGATACGGAGGATATTTTCCACGGACATGGAATCAATATCCACCGTTTTGGGATTTCCACGCTCGGTATCCAGATTTTTCAATGTCCTCACTTCCTTAATTTTAAATGTCATAACATTATACCAGTATTTGTTGGTTTTGGCAAATCTTTCTTTGCTTTTTTTCAAAAAATAACTTCCATCATTTAAACAAATGATTGTTCGACCCGAATAAAATGATATAATAGTGGCAAATTGTATCCAACACCG
>CAYUYU010000056.1:0-13419 GCA_964449405.1 uncultured Thermotogaceae bacterium | reverse complement strand
TTCCGATTTAAGACTCACTTTAAAATCAGCCGGGCATTTAAGAAGAGATGAAAGAATGGTTGAAAGAAAGAAATACGGATTGAAAAAAGCCAGAAAATCACCACAATTCTCAAAACGTTAATCACACACACTCATACAAGAACAAATGGTGCGAGGGGCAAAACTCCTCGTACCCTTTTCGTGTTTAAGGATTGTATAATTGAACATATCCTCATTTTAGAGGTGACCTGTGGGTTTAAAAGACTTTGTACAAAAACTCAAAACGGAAGTAAACATAGTGGATTTGATTTCTTCTTATATCGAACTACAAAAATCCGGTCGAAATTACAAGGCATTATGCCCTTTTCATCAAGAAAAAACCCCATCTTTTTATGTCTATGAAAATACACAATCCTATCACTGCTTTGGTTGTGGAGCGAATGGCGATATATTTTCTTTTGTCCAAGCAATTGAAAATTTGGATTTTATGGACAGTGTAAAAATACTTGCCGACAGATATTCCATCGCGTTACCTCAATTCAACCAAACTGTAGATTCGGCTTTTAAGTCCTACACAAAGGATATGAAAACTATCGAACAATTCTTCACAGAGAATTTAAAAGAAGGTACAGCCGGTTGGCACTATTTAAAAAATGTCAGAAAATTAGAACCGGAGAGAATTAAGGGGCTTGGAATAGGTTGGTCGGATTATTCCGACACCAACAGATTGCAAGAGTTTTTCAGTTCTGAAAGATTATTGGAATTGGGCATTTTCAACGATAGAGAAAAAAACATCTTTACAGGGCGTCTGGTTTTCTCTTTAAGAGATTCATCGGGAAATGTGTTGGGATTTTCCGGCCGAAAGATCGATGACGGCGAACAACCAAAGTATATCAACTCACCTCAAACGGAATATTTCAATAAGAGCCAGATTCTCTACCTTTTTGATCAAAGCAGAAAGAGTATCAAAGAGGTGGATTTCGTTATTCTTACCGAGGGTTATTTTGATGCCATTAGACTCTACACCAACGGTATGAAAAACACGGTAGCCATTATGGGAACTAATCTTACTAAAGAACAAATGGCAGAACTATCAAGATACACCAACAAGTTTGTCTTCGCCTTTGACTCTGATGAAGCCGGAACCAACGCGGTTGAAAAGTCCTTCAAAAACCTCAACAATTCCATTAACGCTTTGGTTTTACAATTATCACCTGTAAAAGACCCAGATGAGTATATCTTAAAGTACGGAATCGAAGCCTTTCAAAACACATTGCTAAAAGCCTGTTCTATCGAAGAATACTTACTCAGAAGATTAAAAAAGACGTATAACCTTGAGAAAGAAACGGGAAGGGACTCTTTAATAGCCAATAGCCAACATATCTTGGCTCGCGCAAAGAGAACGGGAAATATATCCAGATTCGATAAGTTAATCTCCAAGCTTTCCGAATGGACAGAACTTGATAAGCGGCTTCTAATGGAAAGCTGGAATATATCTAAAAAAGGGGTATCTTCAAAATCGCGACAAAATACAGCGCTTTCTGAAAACAAACTCGGACAAAAACCGCAGACACTTGAACCTGAACAGGAGTTAACCGTTCTTTATTTATTTCATCCCACCACACGATTGAAGATCGAATCGATCTTCAAGGAATATAAAGAGATTATTAAAGAAGCTTACGTCAGTTTTTTTAACGATGTCCGAAAAAAATTCAACCCGGATGATGCGGCTGAATATCTTGAAGAATATTTCACCAAAGATAAAATTCAAAGTTTTTTCCGTCAATTTGAAAGGTACGAAAAACCCGATTCATTTCCTTCCATTATTTCCGATTGTGAAAGGGCTTTAAAAAAGAAGAAATTGAGATATGAGATGGATAAACTTGATCAGTTGATTGGAAAAACACAAGAGGAAGGGGAAAAATTCCACCTCATTACAAATCGCTTAAAACTTTCCAAAGAAATTAATAAATTAAATATAACAGAAGGGAGGATAATGAATGAGCGTGAGCAAGCAAGAGGGTAATGAAAAAAAGAAACCGACCAAAGTAACGGGGAAAAAGCGCTCAAATAAAAGCACGGTCAAGAAAAAAGCCTCCAAAGAACCAAAGACATTGCATCCGGATGAAATTAAGGCAAGAATGAAAGAACTCGTCAACATTGGTAAGAAGAAAGGATACATCACATACGAGGATATTGATAAATCCCTTCCACCAGATTACACCGGCTTCGATGGTAACTTTCTTGAAACCATCTATGAAAATCTGGAAAAAGAGAACATTATGATCCGAGAAAGCGAACCCGATACAGATGATGATGATGACGAAGAAAAAGATGAGGTTTCAGCTGCAAATGAAGAAGTAATGGAAAAAATAATCAGTACGGCAGGTCCAGCCATTTTTGACAACGCCGCTTACACTAAAGACGGTGTGAAAATGTATCTGAAAGAAATTGGCAGGATTCCACTTTTAACACCTACACAGGAAAGAACATATGCCAGGAAAGCCCAACGTGGCAACGATAAATCAAAACAAAAACTGGTCGTTGCTAATTTAAGGCTTGTCGTCAGTATCGCAAAGAGATACATTGGTAGAGGGTTAACCTTTCTGGATTTGATTCAAGAAGGAAATATCGGATTACTCAAAGCAGTTGAAAAGTTTGATTGGAAAAAGGGATATAAATTCAGTACATACGCTACTTGGTGGATCAGACAAGCGATAACCAGGGCAATTGCTGATCAGGCAAGGACCATCAGAGTTCCGGTACATATGGTAGAAACCATCAACAAGATCAACAAAATCAGAAGGGAATATCTTCAGGAACATGGCGATTATCCTTCAGTTAAAACCCTGGCAAAAATGACCGGAAAAACAATGGAAAAGATCGAAGAAATTTTACAAGCTGATAAGGAGACATTGTCGCTGGAATCACCTGTCGGTGGGGATGAAGATTCTTCCGTCGGAGATTTTGTGGCAGATGTGGAAAATATCAATCCCGAAGACTCTGCTATGTTGATGCTCTTGAGAGATGAGATAAACGAAGTTCTGAATACGTTGGGTCCAAGGGAAGCGACTGTTTTGAAGATGAGATATGGCCTTATTGATGGCCGTCAAAAGACCCTTGAAGAGGTTGGGAAATACCTAAATGTCACACGTGAAAGGGTTCGTCAGATTGAAGTGAAGGCATTGAGAAAGTTACGTCACCCAACAAGAAGCAAGCACTTAAAGACGTTGATCACTTATTTGAATAAATAAACAAAGAACGAAATGTCATGAAAAGAGGTGATATCCATGTTTTTCTACACATCTATTATATTGTTAATTCCTGCTATGCTATTTGGTTTTTGGGCACAAATGAAAGTCAAATCAACATTTGAAAGATACTCTCAAGTTAGATCCAAAACCGGGATAACCGGATCTCAATTAGCCCAGCAATTGTTAGCCGCTAACGGTTTATCCAACATCAGAATTACGCATATCGGTGGTAACCTATCTGATCATTATGACCCACGGAAAAAGGTGGTCGCCCTTTCCGACTCCACTTATTCAAGTGATTCCGTTGCCAGTCTCGGAGTTGTGGCCCATGAAATCGGTCATGCCATCCAGCATAAAAACCTTTATGCACCATTAACGATAAGAAACGCATTTGTTCCGGTGGCTCAATTCGGTTCTTCCTTTTCCTGGATCATTTTTTTTATGGGGTTGTTGTTCTCCACCCCAATATTAATCAATGTAGGAATTTGGCTCTTTCTGGCAGTTGTTATCTTTTCGATCATCACCCTGCCGGTTGAATTTAATGCCAGCAATCGTGCATTATCCATGATAGAAACACAACATATCCTTGATACCAAAGAGACTGCTATGGCTAAAAAGGTTTTGGATGCTGCAGCAATGACATACGTGGCATCCACGTTGATGGCCATATCCCAGTTGTTAAGAATGTTATTATTATCAAGAAGAAATTGATTTGGAGGTCAAATATGGCAGTTTTAAACAGATCGTACACCTTTCTTGAGACAAAGGAAGAAACCACTCAGTTTCAAGTTCTTCCTGAACAAATTTGGAAAGAAAATACCATCGTTAAAAATTTATGCGTTTTGGCAACCAGAGAATTGTTGATCAAAGTTTTCGAATATACCGAAAAGATGCTTAAAAGAATACTTGGAGAAAATATTATAGCAGCAGTCGTTTCTTCAAACATCAAACATTTCGGTATCACACCGGTGTCTATGCAGGTAACACTGAAAATTAAAATCTATTCAGTGGAAGGCAATCATATCCACTTCAGATTTGAAGCGTATGATGAAATGGAACATATTGCTCACGGAGAAATTGACAGAGTCATCATTTCCCCCGAATACATCAAACGAAAAGTAGAAGAAAAGCGTCTATAAATTGAGAAGGCCAAGAAGACAGGAAGATTTAAGGGAATTTCAAATAGTAGAGAAGTCAAAGAGATCTGAAAAAGTATTCAGATCTCTTCACATTAGTGAACATGGCTTGAAAGTAGCACTGATCTTCCCCTCATCTTATGAAACGGCCATTTCCAATCTTGGTTTTCACAAGGTATTTGAATTAATGAATGGGATAGAAGGTATTCAATGTGAGAGATTCTTCTATGACAAACGTTTTTCAAAGTATTATTCATTAGATACCTTCAGGCCATTGGATGAATTTCACATTTGGGCTTTTTCTGTATCATTTGAGTTAGATTTTCAACATATCATCTACCTTTTGAGGAAAAAAGGAATCCCCACACAAAACTCCTTGAGAACAGAGCACCATCCACTGATTTTAATCGGAGGGTCTGTCACTTATTTTAACGCGAATGCCCTGTGGCAAACTGCAGATGTAATTTTTCACGGTGATGCAGAAGAGAGACTTCAACCGATCATGCAGTTATTGTTAGAAAGCTTCAGAGAAAAAAAGCAAAGAATCGATATTTTTCAACAGCTTAAAGATTTTGACAACCTTTCCATCCCCCCTCTAAACCTAATAACAAAAGGTGTTTCAAAATCACTCCAACTCACCAAAAACCCTGCAATTTCACTTTTTACAACAAAACGTTCTGTCTTCCCAAACAAGGTCTTATTGGAGATTGGCAGGGGGTGTTTACAAACTTGTGCATTCTGTGTTGCGGGACACACACGTAGTCCAGCAAGGTTTGTCCACTTGGACATCATAAAAAACATCTTGGATGAAATAAAAACAAAAGGTTTTAACGAATGTGGTCTGATCTCAGCGACGTTTACCGATCATCCCTTTAAAAACGAAATCCTCGATTTACTTGAGGAACGGTCCATGCGTTTTTCAGTTTCCTCTTTACGATTAGATCATTTATCTGAAAAACTCATAGACGGCCTATTACGTAGCGGACAAAAAGAAATCACCATCGCTCCGGAAGGGGGCAGTCAAAAAATCAGGGATTTAATGAACAAACAGATATCAGATGAAGATATTGAACGAAGTTTGCAACTAATTGGAAAAAGGAGAATAAGAAAACTGAAAATGTACTTTATTTATGGCCTTGAAGAAGAGGATGAAACGGATTTAGATGCCATTGGCAAAATCACCCAACGAGCCATTCATTACGGTATAACAGATATCAAGATCAGCCTTAATCCCTTAATACCAAAACCCGGGACACCTTTTGCATCACGACAGATTCAAGATATTAAGACTTTGAGAGCAAAAAAACAGTTTATTGAAAAAATACTGGGGAAAACAATTAGTGTGAAATTCGAGAGCATACGAAACAGTATGCTACAGTATCAAATAGCAAACGCTTCCAAAGATTACCAGTTCCCCTTTGAACGATGAATAAGTCAATAATTTTCAGACTAAGGGATCTGTCTTGACGGGCTCCGTCCTTTCGAAAAGAAACGTGAGTGATTAGTGAAATGCGTTAAGCATCGGGTTTGTTTGTGTGTAGCGAGTTTGCAGTTTAAAACCTTTTCTGCATGAGCGTATCAGACTGTCTTCAAATCTCAAAAAGCACATGGAGAGTTTCTCTCATTACAGTATTATTTATCCCAGATTTTTTCAACTAAACAATCAGATTTTCATTCTAATCCATCGCTAAAAATAAATATTCTTGGAAAAGATATTAATATAATTAATTTTATACTTAAAATTCTTTCATTCTTACTTGACATTTATGATTTTATTCTGTATAATATTTATAACTGAAGAAAGAAGGTGAAGATAATGAAAAAAACTTTAACTAAATGTCCTGCGTGTAATCATCAATTATATATATCAGAATACAAATGTGGTAACTGCGGGACGACAGTCAATGGAAAATTTGAATTGGACGATCTCTTTAAATTAACTGAAGATCAACTTTTTTTTGCCAAAGTTTTCATCAAAAACAGGGGGAATCTCTCAGAAGTTCAGAAAGAACTCGAGATTTCTTACCCCACTGCAAGAAACAGATTGGAGGATGTGGTTCGTACGATGGGTTATGAGGGAGCACAGCCGGAGAGAACGGAATCCCAAAAGATACTGGATATGCTTGAAAATGGCGAAATCAGTTCTAAAGATGCCATGGAAATGTTAAGGGCTCTCAAGAAGGAGGAGAAAAAATGAACATTCTATCAATACTCGGAGCGATATTTCTCATATTTTTAGCTTTTAAATTTTTTCCAATCATCATTGGAATATTTATTGCTATCGGCGCAATTGTTTTAGTAGGTTTGGTATTTGCAGGTATTTTTGTTGTATTCTTGCCTGTATTGATTATTATATTGGCCGTAGCCGGATTCATCTGGTTGATTAAAACGTTAATATCTTGAAGGGGGCTTAAAGATGTCATTTTATCAAAAAAAGGGACAGACAGAGCTTACAGGTATAGATGAAATGGTTATTTCTACTGTTGGAGGAGACTTTGAAGTAGAGGGAGTTGAAAAACCTGTTTCAGAAGTCTCTTGGGATGTGATTTGGGAAAAGGAAAATTGTGATGTTGAAGTCGTACGAAACGAAAAGAAACTGATTATCAGGTTTGATGATAAAAGCAACATTGTGAAGTTCTTTGGTATTACCATTAATACTTCCGTAGGCAATCTATATAAGGCAAAGATTCGTATACCGATGGATGTTTTAAAGAAAACATCCATCAGCACCGTTTCAGGCTCTATTAAAGCTACAAACCTAAGCGGAGGAAGGATCAACTTCTCATCAACATCCGGAGATATCACATGCGAAGAATGTTCATGTGATGAACTCAACATCAATTCAAAATCCGGAGAGATCCGAATTCAAAAGATCAAGGTTGAAAAAAAATGCACGCTTTCTTCCTTAAGCGGGGATATATCTTCTTTTGATATTGATGCCACACACATCACCTGTACTGATAAATCAGGAGATATAAAGATCGATTCCATATCTCAGAACGCTCAACAATTAACTGCCAACAACGTCAGTGGGGATATTGCCATCAGAAATATCCCATCAGATTCTAAGATTGTTACCGTCAGTGGAGACATTATGATAAAAAACAACCATCATAAAGTATCCTGGAATGCCAGTACAGTTAGTGGAGACATCAACATCCTCACAACCTCCCTTGATGCCAATGTATCTTTCGTTTCAGTCTCAGGAGATGCGTTGTTTAAAAAGAGGCAGCCAACCATTAACGAAAAAAACGAATACACCTTTGGAGATGGATCCGGTGGCGACATTAAAGCCAAAACCGTTTCGGGTGATTTGATCATTAAAACAGAACAAGGAAATTCAACACAAATACAGGAAAACAAACCGAAAGAAAAGTCATCCAAGCATGATCCGGATGCTGAAAGAATTGTATATACCTATTTACAAGGAATCATCACTCTTGAAGAGGCAAAAGAAATGCTAAAAATATTGGAATACGATGAGCAGCAAACCAACAAGCTCATTGAAGATATGCGGGCAGAAGTCAAGCCATCCGATAAAACATTTTCTGAAGAAGATACTTCAGGAGAAAAACGGGGTGATTGAAGATGAAGAACAAACATCATGATTTTGAAGAAGATTTTGAAAATATCATCAACGAGAACATCAAAGATAATCTGAAAGACATTAACGAGTGGATCAAAGAAATGAGCAAAGGAAAGATCATGATCATTAAGCTTGATTTAGACGATAAAGACTGGGCTGTTTTAAGAGAATTGGCAAAGATAGAGGGAAAATCCGTTCAAGAATTCACTAATGATGCGGTACGGGATTATTTGAGACGAAAAAGTCCGGTTTAAGAACACAATCGCCCAAATTTAAGCCCCCCACTCTTTTCATATGATATAATCTTCTGCGTAAAATGAGCAAAGACTGAAGAAAAAGGTGTGGGGGAATAATTTGAAAAAACGCGGCTTTGTCTATACATTAGTTAAAACACAAATCATCACATTGGCTATCTCTTTGTTGGTATTTCTCATCATTATAAATGTTGTATTTGACAAAGGTTACAAAAAATATATCTTCGACCCCATCTTTAACACCATTGTGGAAAGCGTCATATCCTATCAGGAAAACTGGAGCCAGATGATTTCAGGATTTCAAGAAACTTACAGGCATAATATGAAATTAATCCTCAAAGACATCTCCGAATGGTATGAGAACAATCCAAATCTTTCAGATGAACTGATCACAACGCAAATCAACTCGCATTATTTGAACAACGACATTACGGTCGATGCTATTAATTGGTATATTATATCACCGGAAGGAATCATCGAAAAGACAAATTATCAAAGTGATCTGGGACTTGATTTACAAAAGACTGTTCCAAAATATTGGGATGTTTTAAAAGAACTGGAAAAAAAAGAGATACGGATTGATCCAATGCTTTATGAAGTGAAAACAGGAGTCCCAAGAATCTTTGGCTATTATCGAATTGACAATGGCGCTTTTTTTGAAATCGGGTTAAAACTAAAAGATGATATCTTTAAAAATTTCATCTCTCAATTTAAGGGATTTGCCAACAACACTGACTATGTTGACAATATCTCCATATACACGGTTTCCTACGAGCCTTTTGGCGATTTTCCCGAATTATCAAAAATTGATATTAGAGAGTTTAAAAAGGCGGAAAACGAAAAACTCTACACATATAAAACCGTTTCAAACGATTTATACGTTGTTTATACCAGTTTGTACAATGAAGCTTTTAACCCTGAAAACATTTCACCCATCGTAAGAACAAAATTTGAAATTGATTTTTCTCAACTCATGAAAGTCAAAAACTCATTCCTGACACTTTTTAACATCATCATCTCTTCCATACTGATAATAATGGTACTGATCAATTATCAGCAAGTCAAAAAACTAGTGAATAACTTGAATTTGATCATAAAAAAAGTTCACGATTATGAAAGAAAACCCGCTATGGGTTTGTCTGGGCTGGAAAAGCATGCAGACTTCAACGAAACGGAAAAATTAGGCAATGCCTTCAAAATCATGTCTCACCGAATAACGACTCTGATTAAAAAGCAAAACAGTGCCAATAAAAACCTACAAACTGCAAAGGACAGATTAGAAGTGTTGGCATCCCATGATGAATTGACAGGCGTTGAAAACAGGAGAACCTTCTTTAGAAAGATAAAAATGCTCATTGATAAAGATATTTATCCTTGGGCACTGGTTTTTATAGACATGGATAATCTAAAAAAGATTAACGATCATTTTGGCCATAATATGGGAGATAATGCGTTAAATACCCTTGGAGAAACGCTTCTGAGTTGCACCAGATCTGAAGATCTTATCGCAAGGATAGGTGGTGATGAATTTGTCATCGCCCTAATCAAGATTGACAAAAAAAATGCACAAAAGATAATGGAGCGAATCAATTGGATCCTTTCCGAAAAGGGCAGAGAACTCCATGAACAGCTTGAGCTTTCCATCAGCTATGGCATCAACACCATAACGAACAAAGATTCGGATGATCTTGAAAAGATTATTCAAATTGCAGATTCCAGAATGTATGATTATAAGACAAAGAAAAAGGAGAATCAATAAATAAATATACATCCCTTTTTATAAGAGGTATACCTCGTAATATTATACATGCTTAACTCGTCTATTATTATAAAGACATCAAAAGGAGGGATTGTGTATGAAAAGGAAGTTCTTCGATATAAAAGAACGAAAGGCCTATGAAACGATAAACGAACAAATCGAAAGGGAAAAAGACAAGTTTTTCTGGATGATGCAAGGACTCCATTAATCAGAAAGACAAAGAGAATTGTTAATTTTATATGCAAATCAACCGGACAATCAAATAGTGAATGAGAGATTAGGTTATAAGGAGTGATAATATGAAACGCAAGGGCAATTTTCTTAAAAGAAGTCGATTCAATGAAAAGCTTATCGAAAAAGACATTGAACAGGCAAAAGATATGATTTATTGGTTTTCAGAAAGATTTTAATGATTAAAATAAATGAAAAGAAGGGGGGGCATTGCCCCTCTCTTTTTTAGAATAATGATATCTCATTTTTGATTTTCTTGGCCTTTTTCGGTGATAGGACTTCCAGTGACTTCATATACATATATCTTGGCATGGGTTCAAAGAAATCCCTGGACAATCTTCTGTTGATGTTGACCATTCTTTGACCCAAGGCTGCACGTAAACGAATATGACCGGTAACATTGATTTTGTTTAAGAAATATAGAGAAAATAGGCGCATCAATCCTCCGATCAGAAACATGATTTGTAACCCATTCATATCCATATCAAACAATTGAAATGAATAACCGGATAAATACTTGGCAGCTACTCCACCTAACATCGATCCAATAAAACCAAAAATTCCATTAAATGCAGAGAAAAACCCATAGATAATCCCAGCTGACTTCCCGCCTACAATCAAAGGCAGGGTGAAAACGGACAAATTGATAGCGGACCAGGCAGCTCCCGCCAAGCATGCATCTACCCACATTAATATGTGTAAATTTTGTGGTGTCATAAAAAACCACATGATCGAAACAGCTGAAGCAATAGTAACTCCAATTCTTAGAATATTTTTATGCCCAATCCTGTCCGACAATTTACCCCACAGGACGATCAACACTATCATGACACCGCTAAATGTAATGGAGAGATATCCTAAAAAAGAAAAACTCATCTTCAAATTCTCAATTTGATGATAAGCAAAAAAGGGTGCGGTAAACAAAATGGCAAAATTCCAAAAACCACCAAATATCATTAATCGCATATTGTTCTTGTCACTTACAATGTATTTAAAGAGATTGCCGGATTGTGTATCTTTTAGAGGGGGATCATATTGTTTGGATAAAAAGAATATACTCCAAACGGCACAAATAATACCAATCAAAATGACAATTCTAACGCCATGGATAGTTGGGTTTGATTCCAGAATTTCGGAAAAAACCCATGTAAAAATTAGAGAAACCACCGTATTAATCATATTACGTAGTCCAAAAAAAGACCCCATCTTTTGATCGGGAATAAGGTCTCTCATCCAAGATGTCCATGCGTTTCCCGCAAAGGCACCGAAAATAAAACTCAATGAAATCACTGTTATAAAAATCTCCTGATTCGCCCAACCGATAACAGACAAGATTAAAAGGAGTAGCCAAAATGCTCGCGATATAATGATGAAGATCATGACAAATGGTTTCCTTTTTTGAAGGCGATTGATAAAGGCCGGCACAAAGATTTGAAAAACCTGACTAAGTAGTTGAATTCCCATCAGAAAACCCAAAAGTAGTTCATCGACTCCAAATTCAAGGGCAATTTTCGTAAATACAAATCCTTGTATCAAAATCAAAAAAACAGAAGCGCCCGCTCCTTCAATCAACGATAGTCTTAATGTCTTTTTTATATCGATTTCAACCACTTATAAACTCTCCTAAATCAGTTTTTTTGTTGGTTTGATTATACTACCAAATGCACAATTTGTACATTCCATCAATAAAAAAAGAGTCGATCGATATTTTTTTACATATCCGAAACCCTTTTTTATTGTAATGTATCGAAACCTTCATGCCAACAAGATTATAAACATAATTGATCTTAGGAATTTCGGGAATTTCGGATGAAAAATAATTACGCGGCCAAAAGGATACTTGACAAACCGAATTATTTGTTGTATAGTAGGAATGATTTTAAGGGCAAAAAAATGAATGCACAGGCAGTCTATTAAATAGGTTTGTTTATGTCAAATTCATTGATTTAACTGATGAATCAATTATTACAGTTAATTACAAAACGTTTTTTATATAAATAGGTACAGCATAGACTTTCTATTCAAACTACATTAACGCTTTTAAAAAAATCTTTTTCTAACACTTTCTTCAATCATTAATTAAAGCCTTCAAATGCTGTGCCTATTTTTTTATGCCAATTCAAGACCCATTTTTACCGTGGTGCCTTTCCCTGTTTCACTCTGGATTTCTAAACTGCCCTTGTTCTTTTTCAAAAAATCCCTTATCAGCGATAAACCCAAACCCGTTCCCGTTTCACCTGCGGTCCCTTCCATGGATTTTACCTTCGGCGAATTGATCTCTTTTAACCTCTGCTCATCCATCCCAACCCCATTATCTTGAACGATTAGATACAATTTTTGAGGATCCTTCAAACAGTCAAGCACAACTTTCCCTTTTTTTTGAGTGTATTTTAAGGCATTGGAGATCAGATTACGAACAACCGTATGAATCATATCACTGTCACCTTTCACATACAAAGGCAGGCTGAGATGGTTCACAATGGTGATTTCTTTAGAAGTGATCACACTTCGATTAAAAGTAATTACATCATTCACAGTTTCACGTAAATCAAATACTTCGAAATCCACCTTTATTCTGCCTTTAGCGTTTCTGGACCAATTCAAAAGATTTTCCAAGATGGATAAAGAAGATTTAGCTGAAATATTCATATCGTATAAAAAACGATCCTTCTCTTCCTGATTCAGTTGATACTGCTCATGAAAAAAAAGATCTATCAAAGAGGAAATGGCCCCGATGGTTCCCCTTAGATCATGTGAAATAATGGAAAGAATCTTGTTGGTCACTTCGTTTTCCGCCTTCAATTGGCTCACAGTATCTTTCAGTTGCTCCTCCATCCTCCGCCTCTCAGTTATATCAAAGACGATACCCGCTACTATTTCCGGCCTCCCATCTTCATCGAATTGTATGATCTTTCCCCTGTCATAAAATGTCTTGTAATCTCCGGTTTTGGTTCTGATTCTGTATTCCGTTTCATAAACAGGCTTTTTCCCGCTAATATGATCTCTCATCGCTGACATAGCTTGATCATAATCATCCTTGTGAATCATTTCAACAAATCCGTACATATCAGGATCAATTTCACCCGGCTCATATCCAAGGGCTTTAATTTTCAAGGGATTGTATTTGACCTTTTTTGTTTTTAAATTGAGTTCCCATCTTCCCAAATTTCCAGCCCATTGAAATTTTAATTGATCATGTTCGTTGACCTCTCGTTCAAGT
>CAYUYU010000055.1:0-13674 GCA_964449405.1 uncultured Thermotogaceae bacterium | reverse complement strand
GTATTTGGAAAGAAATGTTCTCCAAAAACCAGTCTTTAAAAACATGGAAAAGCGTTCAAAATTACCATTTTCTTTCAACTCATTTTCAAGTCTCTCATAGTGTGTTCTCGCACGGCTTGGAAGCGCCCAACTCATCATTTCGGGATAGGAAGAATCGGGAATATACGTTCGTCCCCTTGGTGGAACTTGTTCGGCATACGCTTCAAAGGTTGTCAGGGTTAACCATTGAGATTCTTCTATTAATCGTTTAAAGAATTTCTCTAACCACCCCTTTTGAAACACAAGCTCATGCGTTCCCGGCCAAATCCCAAATTTTTCACCGTCATCCATCATGAGATACATACTTTGGGCACTTTCAGAAGCCCTCTCATGCAAGAAGTTGATGGTTTCGTCCACATCATGAAATGGAATTAAATATCTGAGTTTTTTGTTAATGGGGAATATTTTCAGGGGGTGTCCTTGGTCTTCCGTCAGAAAATAGCCGTTCAATTCATCCTCGTAATTACCGGCATTCTTAAAATGATCATCATCAAGAGCGATATATTCAATTCCCATTTTTGAAATTGTTGATACGAGAGAAGGTTCCCAAACCCTCTCTGACAGCCAAAAGCCTTTTGCCTGATAATCAAAAAGTTCTTTTAGTTTTGCATTCATTTTTTCTATCTGCTTAATCTGATCTGCCTCGGGTATTACAGATAAGATGGGATCATAATAACCACCGGTGAACAGTTCAATCTGAAGTCTATCAATCATTTTTCCAATCAAGTCAATGAGATCCGGGTCCTTTTTTTCTATATATTGAAGCAGCGATCCGGAAAAATGAAGGGTTGTTTTTATTTGAGGATTTTCAAAAACTGTTTCCAAAAAGGGCCTGTATCCCTTATTTAATGATTTTTCTAAAACAAAATCAAAATTCCCTTCAGGTTGATGATTATGAACGCCAAATAAGAACTGTATCTTCCGCATACTACTCACCTCTCACAGTTACTTTTTATATTTTATATCATACCCGTTAGGATCTTTCCGGGAAAAATCAATATCAATGGAATCAAATCCCGTGTTTTTCAACATCGCTTCACGCCATTCTTTGTTTAAATATCCCGAAAGACTCCAATGGAGGTTTAACTGTACGCCCTTAACATCTTTCAAAGTCTTGGCTTGATCCAGTTCCACACTGATCATCTTCAGTATTCGTTTCGGAGAAAAAACAAGCCCTTCACCCTGGCAAATGGGACATTTCTCAAAAAGAAGTTCTTCAACAGGTGGCGACGTCCTCTTTCGCGTGATCTCCACCAAACCCAATTTAGTAAATCCCATCACAGATGTCTTGGCTTTATCTTTCTTCAACTCTTCATTTAACACTTTCAGGATGGTCATTCTGTCATTTTCCTGCTCCATATCGATGAAATCAACGATTATGATCCCGCTTAAATTCCTTAATCTCAGCTGTCGAGCTACTTCGGTAGCAGCCTGAACATTTGTTTCCAAAGCCATATCTCTGGTATTGTTGCTGGATACATTACTGCCTGAATTAATATCAATGATCGTGAAGGCTTCTGTTCTGTCGACAACCAGCCAACCTCCACATTCCATCTCGATCTTTCTTGAATAAAGCGCTTCCAATTGTTCACTTACATTATATGTATCAAAGACATCTTCTTTGCATAATCGAAGTTTTCCTCTAATGGGTTTTTTGTCAAAGGTTTTAAGTATCTTCTCAAGTTTAGAAAACATATCTTTTGAGTTGGTAACAACTTCATCAACGGTTGAATCATACTTTTCCCTCATGAGATACTCCAAAATTTCGGCTTCATCGTGAAGGAGACGGGGCTTTTTAAATCGTTGGAACTGTTTATGGATTTCGTCCCACCTTTTTTTCAGGAGAAAATATTCCTCTTCCAGCACTTCATAATCCACATTTTGAGCAACCGTTCTTATGATGATACCGGAATCTTTGACAACCTTGGACATCCGGTTGTGCAATCGCTTTCTTTCAAGAGCATCTTCGATTTTTTTTGAAACCCCAACGCTTCTTGAAAATGGCATGAAAACAAGATACCTTCCGGCAATCCCCACATTAGTGGTTACTTGTGGTCCTTTTGTTCCCATGGGATCTTTTTTCGCTTGAACAATGATCTTGTTCCCCTTCACCGGCACTTCACTTTTCTTTCTCGCTTCTTTACTTCCCAAGGCATGCCTGATAAAATCTTTAGTTCTCAAAAAGGCATTCTTACTCTTTCCGATGTCAATAAAGGATGCATCCAAGCTGCTGACATAATTCTCAACTTTACCGAGAAAGATATTACCTGTTATACTTTCGTTATCCATCTCCTCCAGATGTAATTCAACAAGCTGATTCCCTTCTAAAACAGCGATCATAATCTCATCTTGAAATGTTCCCACAAGAATCCTTTTTATCAATGGGTTGGAAATGACTATACCTTTTCACCTCTCAATTATCAATAATTTCTCCTCTTAATCTATTAAAAAGACGATTCATTCAAATGTAAAATCATCCTACTTCTATTCTTTATTATATCGTAAAATTTTAAAAAAGTGAAACTAAAAAAAAGAGACCCATTCAAACGGGCCCCTTTTCCCATTTATTTAAGTTAAACTTCAAATTCGATTAAACCCATTGACTTGTTTTGTCTTCGATAAATAAGGTTGATTTCATCTGTATCGGCATTTTTAAAAACAAAAAAATTGTGACCTAACATTTCCAGTTGGAGTTTTGCCTCTTCAAGATTCATAGGACGAAGGAAAAATCTTTTGGTTTTAACAATATCTTCAAACTCATCTTCCTCAAACTCATCTTCCTGCTTTTTCATTTCTTCGGACAAAATTTTTGAACTTGCCTTGTGTCTTGCGATTCTTTTGTTCTTGTACTTTTCAAGTTTTTTGTCCATAGCATCAACCGCAAGGTCTAACGAGGCATACATGTCATTGGTCATTTCATCCGTTCTGACTACTGCCCCTCTTATGTGAACGGTAAGTTCGGCTCTAAAATCCTTGTTCTCCCTTTCAATCTTGACTTCGGTATGCACATGATCGCCTTCAGGCATAACCTTTTCAAGCTTAGACACTTTCTTTTCCACATAATCTTCGACAGCGTCGGTCGCTGAAAATCCTCTTGTCACTAATTTGTAATCCATCGTATCACCCCTTTTGTGGACGTTTAGAAAGTAACTATCAGATAGGGGCAATTCTCAGATTGCCCTGTTTAAAACTATTTACATCAAATACTGTGTATCAAAGACCCATTTATCTTCAAAGGCTTCACGAAACGCTTTCAATACTTTTGACGGGTTCATGGAGCGCCTTATTCCTACACTGTTAACGGATAGACCATAGACCGGTAT
This sequence comes from uncultured Thermotogaceae bacterium, assembly GCA_964449405.1. Lineage (GTDB taxonomy): Bacteria > Thermotogota > Thermotogae > MWEM01 > MWEM01 > JASUTC01. The sequence goes on along the minus strand of CAYUYU010000055.1, from coordinate 10,312 downwards.
TGAGTTCAACAGTCTCAAAGCGATCCCTCTTCTTTCCATAAGCGCATGGTATCTTTGACTGAAATGGCATTGAGTCCCGTCTGTCAAAATAATTGTAACACTTACTTCTCTATCGATAAATCGTCTTATAATCTTATCGGTTAATACACCGGTTGTATAGATTATATCATTATTCTTGATCTTTTCATCAAGTTTGGTTGAATCAAGCAATGTACCAGGCATACAACTCATTATTTTTTGATTTCTAATTAAAAGGGATCCGCAATCTGATTTACGATTTAAAATCAGCCCCTTCAAATTTTGACTGCATTCTTTATTTTCAAGATTGGTTATTAACCTCTTTGTTTTTTCAACGATTTGTGTTAAGGTTCCGTCAGTTTGGACTCCCGTACAAACAAAAACACCATCAATCAAAGATGAAGAGCCATGTGAAAGCCTGTCCAAAGCCCCGTCTATAAAAACTAAACAATCACCGCATCTGTTGATGCTTTGTTTGATCATTCGAGAAAGGATTTTCTGATTTCCAGGATTGATGAGTTGAATTTTTGTGTTCTGCAATGCACGCGATAGTATGATCTTTGACCCGGAAACCTTTTCATCAAAACATTCCAATATCTCTACATTAGAAGGGTTTTTGATCAATTCTCCTATGGTTAAAAAAAAACCACCTTTATAAATCGTAATCTCAGGCTTTTTTGTATTTTCAACGGTGTCTAAAGGCTCACCATCTCTACCAATACTTAAAACGAGTGTTGGAATATCTTTATCAGCCATCCCTTTTAAGAGAAAATTCAGCAGGGTTGTCTTCCCACAGTTCTTTTCCATTCCGATTATCGAGATAATTTTTGGTTTGGCAGCGATAAAATTAAAGAGTGATTCTACTGAGAATGTGCCCGTTTCCATTCTCCCGCCCTTCTTAACCTAACGGCCTCTCCAGGAACGAGCTTTTTATTCCTTCCCGATAACATACTGGCCAATCCCTCTTCGCTCTTTCTGTTTTCGGGAAGCCATCCGTCGGGATCCGCAGATGCATGATAATCCTTGGGTTCCTCGTAGACAAACAATCCACCTTCATAATTTCTGAGAATGACTTTATTCTCCCCGTAAGAGATCAAGTATTGAGGCATAACAGGGATCTTTCCTCCACCATGAGGCGCATCAATAACATAAGTGGGAACCGCAAAACCTGAAGTATGACCCCTCAGATACTCCATAATCTCTAACCCTTTTGCAACCGTCGTTCGAAAATGAGACAAACCTTGAGAAAGATCACACTGATACATGTAATAGGGTCTTACTCTATTTTTCACTAATTTTTGAACCAGAGATTTCATGATCTCGGGATGATCGTTGATCCCCTTAAGCAGCACCGATTGATTACCGAGGGGTATTCCAGCTTCAGCCAATTTGCTTAGGGCGTTGATGCTTTCCTCAGTCATTTCAACGGGGTGGTTGAAATGAGTATTCAACCAAATGGTTTTGAATTTTTTTAGCATGGTGATCAATTCTTCATCGATCCTTTGTGGCAAGACCACCGGTGTTCTTGAACCAATTCTGATAATTTCTACTGACGGGACTGCTGCAATCTTTTGAATAATCTTTTCCAAATGAGCCGTGGGAAGTGTCAAGGGATCTCCACCTGAAATCAAAACATCTCTTATTTCTTTATGATCCTTTAAATATTCAACGGCTTTATCCACATATTCAAGGGGCATGGCCTTGTCTGTTTCACCCGCTTTTCTCCTTCTGGTACAATGTCGGCAATACATCGAACATCGATCGGTAACCAACAACAACACCCTGTCCGGATATCTGTGGGTCAGACCCGGTGTAGGTGAATCCACATCTTCATGGAGTGGATCAAGCATGTCCTCAGGAGCAACTGTTAACTCATGAACGGACGGAACTGCCTGTAAACGAACCGGATCATTGGGATCATCGGGATTGATTAAAGAGGCATAATAAGGTGTTATAGCCATCCTCAAAAATCCCAAACTGTGTTCTATCGCTCGTTTATCCTCTTCAGTGAGCTTGATGACTTTGTTCAGCGTTTCCACATCCATGATTCTATTTTTTAATTGCCATTTCCAGTCGTTCCATTCTTCAGGGGTACAATTCCCCCAAATAGAATTTTTCTGTTTTTCTGTCATTCAAACATCCCCTTCTTAACCTTTTCAACTTTCTATATGATTTCGATTAAAAAAAGCCTATTAATCGATAGACATTTTCCCTTTCAATTTCTCTTTCACCACTTCCGGTACCCACGGGTCTACGGAACTACCATGATACGCAATCTCTTTGACAAGAGAAGAAGAGATAAAAGAATATTTTGTTTTAGTCATCAAAAAAAAGGTATCCAGTTCCGGAAATAATTTTTTATTAGCTGCTGCCATTTGCATCTCATATTCAAAATCAGAAACAGCCCGTAAACCGCGGACAACTACTTTAATTTCTTTTTCTTTGGCATATTCCACCATTAAACCACTGTGGAAATCCACTCGGATATTATCATCTTTTTTGAACACCTCTTCGATCATGGAACATCGTTCAGTAATATCGAACAAAACTCCCTTTTTCACTCGATTTTGCATGACCACAACAACTAAACTGCCAAATGCCTTTGCAGCTCTTCTTGCCACATCAATATGACCGTAAGTGATCGGATCAAAGGTTCCTGGATACATGGCTTTTGACATTATGTTCCTCCTAAACCAATTCTACAATTTTTTCTGCAATTTTATGGGAAGGCAGCTCAAAATCTGAATAACCTTCTTTCACTACAGATTTGGGCATACCATAAACAACACAGGTGGATTCCGCCTCTGCGATGACCTTTCCGCTGTAATGTTTGATTTTAAAACATCCCTTCGTACCGTCTCGTCCCATACCGGTTAAAACAACGCCAATAACGTTCTTTTTGTATATTTCTGCTCCCCTGTCAAAGGTAAAGTCAGCAGCCGGCCTAACCCCATTAATCTTGGAACCTTTATCTAAAAACACCTTCACAACCGGACCTTCATTTTTTAATCCCAAATGGAAATTCCCCGGGGCGACATAAACCTTTGAATTTTTGAGAATATCTCCTTCTCCAGCTTCACAAACCTCAATATCCGAAATCTTATCCAATCTGGCGGCTAATGATTTGGTAAATCCGGCTGGCATATGCTGGACAACTATCACAGGAGCGGGTAGATTTCGTGGTAATAGGGGTATCACATTATCTAAGGCTTTTGGGCCACCTGTTGAAGAAGCAATTAAAACGATTTTCCCGGTGGATGTAAAAATTCTCCTCGTCGGTTTACGTAAAACCCTTGTTTTTCTTAGTAGTGAAACTTTTGAGGGTTCTACGAGCATGGCGCTGTTTATTTTTGAAACCAATTCACCGCCCATTTTTCTAAAATTCGTAGAGATAGAACCCGAAGGTTTAGTTAGAAAATCAACAGCACCATTTTCCAAAGCCTCTATTGTAATCTCTGCGCCTTCCTCAGTCAAACTGCTGACCATAATCACTCTGGTGGCCATTTTTTTTGTGATGATCTTCATGGCTTCTAAACCGTTGAGTTTAGGCATTTCTACATCCATTGTGATTACATCTGGATTCAATTGTGTAGCCTTTTCAACCGCTTCCATGCCATCTCTTGCTTGCCCTACAACAGCCAAACCTTTTTGTGAATCAAGGATGTCTTTGATCACCATCCTCATGAAAGCCGAATCATCACATATCAATATCCGGGTTTCCTTCGTCATACCTTCACCCCTTTTCTATCTCTGTGTAACTCTCAAAAAGCTTTATTCAAAATTAATCGGTGTATATTTTTTATCTTCTTTGAGGGTGTAACATTTATCGCACATTTTGTACCCGTAATCCAGAGCCTCAAGATTAACATCAATAAATTTTTCCGGCACTTCTTCACCGATGGTCTGTTTCAAAGAATCCAAATCCACTATGCCGGTTGCTTTTTGAAGTATTCCAAGTCCAAGTACGTTTGCCAATACAGGCATACCAAACTTTTCAACACATATCTCAGTCATGGGATACACCAATATCTTTTTCGTTATTCTTCGAATATTCACGTGTATTTGCTTCACATAGGTGCTGTCACAAATCAACACACCATTTGGTTTTAATAGATGAAAAAAAGAATTCAATGGTTTTTGGTCCATCATATACAAGACGTTAAAATTGTAAGCGATGGGATAATCAATGGGATCATCACAGAATAAAACATCACTGTAAGCCACACCACCTCTAACTTGAGCCCCGTAATGTTGTGTTTGAATCACCCACTTTTTCGAATTTGTTAAGGCCTTGGCCAGTATTAATCCCATTTTTATATTACCTTGTCCACCAAGCCCTCCAACTCTTATCGTAAAAGGATTTCTTTCAATAGGAATCATTTATACCACCATCCTGTTCATGTGTTTGAAGAGACTGTTTCTTTTGACTTGTTTAATACCTCTTCGTATTTTTCAACATAGCCTTGTTTAGGTTTATTCACAAACTCCCCAATGATAAGATTTTCGGGGAGTTTTTCAACTGCTTTCTCTAACAAGGCGTTCACATTGAAGCCATCGTAATTTACATCAGGATCCATTTCTTTAAGCATGGATAATGCCCTGGTTAAGGGTGTCCCGCTTTCCTTGAAATAATTGATCATCTGTGGCGCCGTTCCTTTCTTATTGTATCGCCCATAATACGTGGGACATTGGGTAATCGCTTCAACAAGTGAAAAACCTTTGTTAGTGATAGCCTTTTTGATATAGTTCTCCAATGACACATAATGGTATGTCGTGGTCCTTGCAACGTAAGTAGCTCCTGCTGTTATGGCAAGTCTTGAAAGATCAAAGGGGGTTTCAATATTACCATAAGGCGACGTGGTCGCGTAAGAATCTTCAGGTGTGGTTGGCGAATACTGTCCTCCCGTCATACCGTAAATGTTGTTGTTGAAGCAAATGACGCTGATATCCATGTTTCGCCTGGCTGCATGGATGAAGTGATTGCCGCCAATGGCTCCGGCATCTCCATCACCTGTCATGACCAGCACGGTCATCTCTGGGCGAGAAAGTTTGATCCCAGTTGCAAACGCGATAGCCCTTCCATGAAGGGTATGCATGGTGTTGTAATTTAAGTACCCGGTGGCCCTTGAAGAGCAACCAATACCGGAAACAACGGCAATCTTTGATGGGTCCAAATTTAATTCTTCTATGGCTCCGACGGTTGCCTTGAGTATGGTTCCATTTCCGCACCCTGGACACCAAACATGGGGTAACCTGTCAACTCTCATGTGTTTCAAATACTTTTCAACAGACATTTTATTCCTCCCAGCTTTTTTAAAGCTTTACCATTTAATCTGTTCTTTAAAAAAAACTTCTATATCAATCATAAGTCTTCAATTAAACCGAATAGCCTAACTCAAAGGCCTCTAAATTGATATCCGCAAATTTGGGTTTCACCAAATTCTTGATCTCGACTTTCCAGTCGATGGATTCCAATCCCGTTTGTTTGACTAAAACTCCCAGCATAATCACGTTCATTACCCGAATATTACCCAGTTCAACGGCCATTTTGGTTGCCGGAACTATTTGAAGGGTTGTTCTTTGTGAAAGCATCTTTAAAATATCTTTAGGATAAGACTCTTTTCCAGCGAGAATCGGTGCAGATTCTATCTTTTGATCGTTTACGATCAATTTCCCGGTTTTAGACAAAAATTCCAACCATCTCATGGCTTCCATCTTCTCAAATGCGATGAGGATATCCGCCTCTCCCCTTCCGATAATGGGAGAACTCACTCGTTCACCATATCGTATTTGTGTGGAAACGGAGCCTCCTCTTTGTGCCATTCCGTGTATTTCTGACATTTTTACATCGTAACCCGCATTCAGCAAACCTGTAGAAAGGATTTTGGATGTCAATATTGTCCCCTGACCGCCTACTCCTACCAATAAAATGTTTTTACAACTGTTCATCAGACTTCAGAGCTCCTTTTGATGGCATCAAACGGACAAACCTGTGCACATACTGAGCAACCCACACATGTGTTGGGATCGATGGCTGAACCGGTTTGAGGATCAAAGGATATTGACGGACATCCAACTTTCAAGCACATGCGACATTTTTTGCATTTTTCCGAATCCACCTTATAAACCCAATGAGGGAGCGGATATTCTTTTTTCTCCTCTTCATGCAGCTTTTTTAAGGCACAAGGCCATTTTGTGATAATGACAGACGGTCCTTCAAATACTGAAGCAGTATTTAAGGCCTCACGAACCTCTTTCAAGTTGTTGGGATTAACCTGGTGAACATCTTTGATCCCAAGCGCCTTGACAAGAGGCTCTATTTCAACGATAGGCGCTTTGGTGCCTTTCAAGGTGTAACCCGTACCGGGATTTTCTTGATGCCCCGTCATGCCGGTCACCCGGTTATCCAAAATGATGATGCTGCAGTTGCTTTGATTGTACACAATATCAATCAGGCTGGTAATCCCAGAGTGGAAAAAAGTGGAATCACCCACCACACCAAACACCTTTCTCTCATCTGAGGTTTGCTCAAACACCTTTGCAAACCCATGAGCTGCACTAACACCGGCTCCCATGCAAATAACACTATCCATGGCATTAAGGGGGTCTGCAGAACCCAAGGTATAACAACCGATATCTCCGGTTACAACGGCATCTTTTCGCTTGCTCAGTTCAAAAAACAGTCCCCTGTGAGGACAACCTGAACACAATGTGGGAGGTCTTCCCTTAATAGAGTCTTTGTCCGTTTCAACATAATCGGGTCTTTTTCCAAGCAGTAAAGCCGAAATAATTTCAGGGTTTAATTCTCCGGTGATTGGAATCTTTGTCTTTCCAATAATTGGAATACCCAATGCCTTAATCTGGGTTTCCAGATAAGGATCATTTTCCTCTATCACGTACAGTGTGTCGTAATCAGCGGCAAAATCCCTGATCTTTTGTTTTGGAATCGGGTAGGTAAATCCGAGTTTCAAATATGAAGCCTGATCACCAAAGACCTCTTTGGCATACTGAAAGGAAATTCCGGATGTGATTACACCAATTTTTGCGTCTTTGTTGATGACGGCAAAATTCAAATCAGTCTCGTTTGAAAATACCTCCAAGCGTTGTAGCTTTTTTTCCAATTCTACATGATGACGCTTGCAGGAAGCCGGAGTCGCCACGAATTTAGGAATATTCCTTTCGTATTTCTTTATCCCCACTTCAGTTCTTTTATCAAACACCACGATGCTCTTGGAGTGGCAAACTCTGGTCGTCATTCTAAAGATAATGGGTACATCATATTTCTCACTTATTTCAAATGCTTTGATTATCATATCTTTCGATTCCTGACTGTCGGATGGTTCCAACATGGGAATCTTTGCGTGAAGGGCAACGTATCGGTTATCCTGTTCATTCTGTGACGAATGTAGTCCGGGATCATCTGCGGTAACGTATACACAACCCCCGTTGACTCCAAGATAAGCATGGGTGTAAATGGGATCGGATGCTACATTCATCCCCACATGCTTCATGGCAGATATTGCCCTTGCCCCGGCAATGGAAGCGCCTACAACCACTTCAGCTGCCACCTTTTCATTAGGCGCCCATTCACAATAGATTTCATCGTATTGTGCCAGAGCTTCGAAGATCTCCGTACTTGGTGTTCCCGGATAAGCGGATCCCATTGTCACTCCGGCTTCGTAAGCACCTCGTGCAACCGCTTCGTTTCCGGTTAATAATTGTTTCATTTACATCCCCCTTATTTTATTAAAAGAAAAGATATTTAATCGCACTAGCAATCACTGCAACAAACACAACATATCGAATGAAATTTGCTCCCTTTTTGATCGCAATATGAGAGGCAATATAAGCACCAAGCATTCCTCCTAAGGCTAAACTGATCCCGGCAACAAAATCCACTTTCCCGTTAAATGCAAAAATAATCAATGAAATCAGCGTATAGCAGGCAATAATGAAGACCTTGTTTGCATTAGTTTTAACCAGGTCAAATCCCTCAAGTAATACAAGGGCTGTCATGAGAAAAAAACCGACTCCGGCTTGAAGGAATCCTCCGTATATACCAATTAGAAAAAAGACGATGATGGATAGCCATGTTCGTTTCTTCACGATCCTCTCTTTCGTCCAAATACCCGGCTTTGCAATAATCAAAATACTGAGTCCGATAAAAATAAATCCAACCATATTTTTCAACAGCTCTTCATCTATCTCTACAGCTATAAAAGCACCGATAATTGCCCCCATGGTTGTTGGGATCATCAATAAAAGTGCTCTTCTTAACTGAAGATTCCCACTTTTTAGAAACTTCCCTGAAGCCATGGTGTTCATAAACAAAATGCCAATTCTGTTTGTGCCATTCGCAACGGAAATGTCTAATCCGAGAAGAGATAATGCGGGTAAGGTCAACATGGAGCCTCCTCCGGCCATTACATTAACGAAACCAGCGGCTATTCCGGCTAAAAAAATTAAAAAAAAGTTAAGCAAGAGGATCATTCCTTTATCGTTTTTTTGTCCTATGGAATTATAACAAAACTCATCAAAAAAACCATATATTCCCATTATTCTTCAATTTATTTTGGTTCTAATAAAAAAAGGTTGATTTTGCCTTTTTAGACTTCACGGAAATGATTTATACTACAAAAACGTACTTTTGCAGGAGAAACATTGCGTGATATAATCCCCTAGCTGCAAATTAGGGTAAGATGTTATCAAAAACACATTGAAAGAAGGGGGCCGCATTTTATGAAAAAAACATTCAGAATAACCGTTCATCAATTAAACAGCTTTCCGGGTGACTTTCTGAAAAACAAAGAAAAAATAATCCCTGGGTTAAAGGAAGCCATAAAAATGAAAAGCAACATGCTTGTCTTACCCTCTCAAAGCATCACTGGAATGACATATAATTCACTCTTTCAAAAAGATCATTTCCTACAAGTATCAAAAAACATCTTAAGTCAACTAAGCCAAGTATTAAAAGGCAGTTCATTAAAGGTTATGATTACTTGTCCGGTTCAACAGAATGAACAAGAGGAAAGGATATTTTTGTTGTCAGAAAACGGGATACACGATTTATCTCAAAGCCGTCAAAAGGTTATTGAAATAGACGGACAACGTCTTAAAATATTTCTAGATTGTTCTGATGATGCCTTTTACATTCAAGAGAACGATTCAACTCCTAACACCTTGCTGGTCCATTTCAATATAAGACCTTACTATAAAGGCATTCAGCATGAAAGGGAAAAGACCGGGGCTTTTATTTCTCATCGCACCAATAATTCTTTCCTGGAAGTCAATCGGGTAGGTACAACAGACCATAAGGTATATTACGGGGGAAGTTTTTTAACAAGTCCCTCAGGAAAAATCATAATGCGCGCAAAATCTTTCAATGAAGATTTTATTACTTTTGAGTTAAACACAAACAAAGACGATGCCCTTGTTAACGGCCTTCCAGATGACATGTCATCCCTGTATGAAGCCATTACCCAGTCAATCAAAGATTATATCAACAAAAACGGTTTTAAAAAAGTCCTGGTTGGCTTAAGCGGTGGGCTGGATTCGGCTTTGGTTACCACATTGGCCGTTGAAGCCCTGGGAAGCTCCAACGTCTTTTGCCTCTTGATGCCCTCTCAGTTTAGCTCTCAAGGCAGTTTAGATGATGCCCAAAAGTTAGCCGATAATCTTGGCATAAAAACTGCACGAATCCCCATAACACCTGTTTATCAATCCGTCAGTAACGCCATGTCAGACTTTTTTGGAGAAAGAACATTCAACATTACGGATGAAAACATACAGGCTCGAATCCGATGTGTTTATCTAATGGCCATCTCCAATGAATACGGGTATGTTGTTTTAAACACCGGCAACAAAAGCGAAACAGCCACCGGGTACTCCACGCTTTACGGTGATACCATCGGCGGTTATGCTCCTATCAGCGATCTGTATAAAACAGACTGTTACAAATTGGCAGAATTTATCAATACCCGCAGAGGATATGATCATATTCCCAAAGAAATACTCGAAAAAGCCCCGTCTGCGGAACTGGCTCCCGGGCAAACCGACCAGGATTCACTGCCACCTTATGAAGTTCTTGATGGCATTTTGGAATGCTTATTGGAGCAAAAACTATCCATAGAAGAAATTGTTAATAAGGGCTATCCGGAAGAAGCCGTAAAAAAAACATCCAAATTATTGAGAATCAACGAATATAAAAGACGACAAGAACCCATGGGTCCCCGTTTATCAAAGAGTTCTTTTGTCCATGATTTGAATTTGCCTGTTACGAATGGTTTTAAAGAAT
>CAYUYU010000054.1:0-13765 GCA_964449405.1 uncultured Thermotogaceae bacterium | reverse complement strand
TCCCTTGTAGTGATGCAATCTTAGAAAAACGCGCAAATGCAATAAAATCTGAAGCCTGTAAAATTTTCCCCGTTTGAACGATGTCTTTGATCTGTGAATTTAACCGTAGTCTTTCGACTTTAGAAAATGAATAACAACTCAGAGTGCGAGTCGCTTCCTTCCTTTTCTTCTTCTATTCGCTAAAATTCTTCTGCCGCTGCTGGTTTTTTTTCTGGCCAAAAAACCGTGTGTGTTCCTTCTTTTCCTACGTGACGGCTGATAAGTTCTTTTCATAACCTGCCACCTCCTTATATGTTTTCACAAAATTCGCTAAATTATATCCATTTGACCCTTCAAATGTCAAGTCATATTTTATTTTTTTACCTCTTCGAGAAAAAAAGAAGAATCTTTAACAAATTTCGTTGATATTTTCTGATAAAAGATGCTATGATTATTCTGCTGAATTAAGGGGTTCTATTTTTATAAAGCTCTGAGACTACTACAATTCTTTCTCAAGGGTGGTACATATAAAAACGAATGTAACTGACAAAGAGAAAGAGTTCTTCCAGTTATTGCAAAAGAACGTTCATCCAAATCATTGGGATATGTGGTTCGGTTCACTCAGTATTTCCAGTATAAAAGATGATGAGCATCTTATAACTTTTGCTGTGGAAAATCTTTTTCTCAAAGAACGGCTAAAAAATAAATATGGAAAAACCATCGAACAAACGGTACACGATTATTTTGGTAAAGATTACGGTTATCGTTTGGAATTTTCAAGCTTAGATCTCAATAATCCCGGTGCCAAATTAAACGGTAATGACTCCGGTGAGCGACTAATAAAAAGAAAACCCGTTGCCTTATCAAATCTGAATAAAAATTATACATTTGATAGATTCATCCCAGGTGGTGGTAATTTATTCGCATACAATAGCGCCAGGGAGGTTTCTCGAAATCCCGGTAAATTTAATCCCATGTTTATCTATGGTGAAGTGGGGCTGGGAAAAACGCATCTTCTACAAGCCATTGCACATGAAATCATGAAAGAACAACCTCAATTAAGAGTGTTGTATATCACATCGGAAGAATTCATGAACAATCTCATCTATTGCATTAAGACCAATACAACTGAAAAATTCCGAGAAAGGTTTAGACAAAGCATTGACGTTTTACTCATCGATGATATTCAATTTCTCATAGGAAAAAAGGGGATACAAAATGAATTGTTCCATACATTCAATTCCCTTTACGACTCGGGAAAACAAATAGCCTTTTGCGGTGATCGAAATCCTAATGATCTGGGAACCTTCCATAATCGACTCATTTCAAGATTCCAAATGGGGCTTGTGGTTGAAATGCTCGCACCTGATGTTAGCACGAGAAAGAGAATTATTGAAAGTTTTCTTGAAAATGAGGGAATTGACCTACCCCAAGATGCCGTTGACTATTTAGCTGAGAATTCATCTAACAACATTCGTGAAATTATCGGATTTCTAATAAAAATCATTATGGCTAATCAACTGCAAAATAAACCCGTTGATCTTTTAACCGTAAAACTCATTTTAAACGAAATCATTCCTTCTACAGGGAGAACAAATAAAACAATAGCACCTAAGGAAAGGCTTTTTAAAGCTGTAGAAAAAGTTTTTGACATTGATCAGGATGCCTTGATTTCCAAAACAAGAAAAAAACCAGTTAGTGAAGTCAGAATGTTGGCCATGTATATCGCAGTTCATACCATGAAAGAATCAGTCACCGGAGTAGCACATTGGTTTGAAAAAACCCATTCTTCTGTCAACTACTCTATCAATAAAATCGATTCGCTGATAAAAAAGGATAACCAAAGAATCATACAGCAGTTGGAGCGTTTGAAAGATCATTTCAACGCTTCAGCAACAGATCATGTTGCGATAAACGCTTGATCAAATTCATCAATATGATGTACAAATGACCATCTCTTCATCCGTAAGAACGACGAGATGGTTTTCTTTTTCAACAGTTTTTACCATGGTTCCCGATATTTCAACGAGTGGTTTTTTGTTTTGGTATAACTTGTTACCCAATTGCTCTAATTGAAATTGACTTTCTTCAGGTTGAAATTGACTTTCTTCAGAATGGTCTTTTCTCAAATCCGTTGTCCTACTTTTAAAATAATAATCAATATAACCATGATAACCGTGAAGCTTTATTCGAACTCTTTCTGTAGTGTGTTCAATAATACTGATCTGTGAGACTCCCGGAATTCTAATGTCAAAAAAATCTCTGTATCCAAGTTCCGAATCAATCAATATAACCCTCGAATAGGGGTCTAATATTGCGATATTCTGTTCGCAGGTGATGAGTTTGTAAGCCAAATAATTAACGGTTCGGATCCACCGGCGTTCCCACAGATTCGTATCAACGGAAATAACCTTTTTATCAGATGTGAAAAGCCACAACGAATCTTGAGTCTTTATCGTATTGATGATTAGGGTGTTGACTGAAAATAATGTATTTAAATCTGTATCTGTAATTTTGTCCGCCAATACAACAATTTCTCCGTCAAACCAACAAACCTTTGACTGAACACCTCTAATGGTTTCATCTTCCAAATTAATCAAGAGAGATTTTTTCGGGCTTGTTAAAATAACAAACTGCTCTTCAAAGAAAAGATCAGTGTAAGGCTCTGTTAATTTCATCCGGTAAAGAACAGTGCCTGGAACCTCAACGAGAATGACTTCTTTTTGTAACTGTTGTACAGATGAGATGTCAAAGCTTTCTCTGTGTGTTCTGTAGCCTTTCTTTTCTACAACCAATTGATATTGTCCCGGCACCAGTCTTATCACTTTATTTTGTTCCTCAAAAGTTTCTACAATTTGTTGCTCTTTTAATATTTGGACTTTTGCGGGAACATTCACGTCGATAATCAATTCAGCCTTTTTGATTTCATCAAGAGAGATTGTCATTTCTTTTTTCAGATAAAAATATTGAGATCGATCAGCATGTTGAAGCTCATGTACGCCTTCATTTAAATAGATTTGAATGGGTGCAGTAAACACTTTCCCATCAATCATAATCTCTTGTTTTGAATCAGTTTTAACTGTTAACAAATGCTGTGATTGAGCTAAATCAAGAAACAAGACAGGATAAAAAGGACAATCAAATTCTAACGTTCTATTTTCATAGCTTATTTCTAAAAAGTTTTCAAATGTTTTAACAACGGCATATTCTGGTCCTCTATAAAGGATTTCACCGTTCGCCTCGAAAAATTGATCAGTTTTTACAAGAATTAATTTTGGAAGTTTCGCACTGTTATCACCGAAGGCTTCGAGAAAAAAGTCTTGCAATTGAGGATAATTATCCTCAGTAAGGATCATTAGTGAATCAAGATTTGTTTTTTCTAAAGATCCATAAATTGTCTCTATAAAAAGAAACCTATCCTTTATCCGTTCTGTTTTAACATATAGTTTTTTACCGTTGCCAAGGACAAAGCCGAGATTTTGAAGAATCTTTTCTACAGTCTCAGAAATAGAATCTTCGCCATGATATTCCAACGTCACTGATGGTTGATCTTTCCACCATTCATTTATTGAAAAACGATTACCGTGAACAACTATATTAAAATCTCCCAAGATTATCTCTTGCGGAAGATCATGCTCGCCCATTTTATACGATTCAATAAGCTCAGAGGAAAAACAAGTCATAACAAAAAAAAGAACCGTTAGAAACAAAATGGGTGTTTTCATTAAATAACACCTCGATGTCGAACAAAATTGTATAAGATAGTCCAGGTTCCTGAAAATACTTTAAATCCAATAAGAAAGTTAAAAAGGAGTGCATTTCCACCGGAAAAGAAAGTTCCCGGTTCTGCTTGAGGAAAGAAATTTGAAAAACCAGTATTTGAAAGAAACAAACCGATGATTCCTGAAATTGGGATAAAAAACATAACGAATTGTTCCATTTCATGAATATACATACTGTTCAGATTATCCTCTATCCGTTTTAAATCTTTCGACCCACTTAAAACCAATAAACCCGTCCCAGCTACAACACCACCAACGAACCCTCCTCCCGGACCAATATGACCGGAAAACACAATATAAATGGAAAAAATCAAAGAAAGAGAAAAGATAAAACTCCCGGCGATTTCCATTCTAAGGTCAACTTCTTCTGAATGAATGGTAATCATTTTTGATGGTTTTATTTTTGTGCTATCTGGAAGTTTCTCCAAAACCATATTAACACCGAATGCGGCAACAAAAAAGACAAAAACCTCAAAAATCGTATCATAAAATCGGTAATCAAGATATATTGCGCTAATCAAATTCATTGAAGTATTTTTTTCCAAAGGTTTCTCAAAATAGGGATTTTGATATTTTTCAAAATCATTATTAGTAATATAAAAAAAGATACAAGCCCCAAACAACAATAATAATATTAACACCAAGGCAGGCATATATTTCATCCGATATATCTCCTTACCATCTCTTGAAATTCACCCGAGTTTTTTAGATCTTTGATATATTGCCTAAGATCTTCAGCTAATTCCGGTCTGTGATGTTCGATTAAAAACACATAATTTGATTCTCTGACGAATTCAAATTCATCTGAAGGCGTTTCGTGTTCCATGATCTCTTTCTTCATTCTCACCAAATCTACTTCTCTTGACTTACTATCCATAAAGATCTTTGTCTCTAACACACTGACTTTCAACCATTTTTTTTCATCCAGTTTCATTTTTTCTGTACTAAATAGTCCGCCAATTACGATATCTGTTTCCTTTCTGTTAATCTCTTTTGAATCCGGAATAGAGTACTCAGCCTCATGGTTTTGTTCGATTAGAAAGGATTTTAACAATTCGTATTCAAATCCCGAAAGTTTTCCTTCTTTTGTTCCGAATATCATATAAGGAGTGGGGAAATATTTCACTCGCAATGTCCCGGTTTTCTTAATAGCAATTAAAAAGACAAATGTTGTAAATCCAGCTCCAAGGGCAAGAGAGGCAAAAGAAACATCCGGAGCCCCCATAAACAAGTAAGCTCCGGATGTAATTGTACCAAAAAGCCCAAAATAAAGAATGGATGTTTTCAGATTTTTTTCGATTAATAGAGCAATAGAAAGTAAAAATGCAAACAACCAGAAAATAGCTGAAAACATCTTATTCCCCGTTATTTAATAACAAATACTGATTGAGAATCTCCTTCATTATTAACGCCTGCTTCTGCGTATATTGCTGAAGGATATGCCATTCCCATCATTTTTGTGAGTAAATCACCAATATCAATGAACATCATCCCGTAATAGTTGTCTACGGTTTTAAATTCTTTATTCATGCTGTCAAAGAGTTGAATTGATTTAATCGGAGTTGCTTGAGCCAATTTTGCATTGATGTTTTCAGGTTTCAAAGTCGTTATAATCAATTTGTCCTGATTTAATACCAAATAAGGTTCGAAATCTCCAGTTCCGAATTCTTCCATATAAGGATCAGTTTCAACCATATCTTCCATTTCCCCTGAAAGTTTCATATATTTCATACCATTAGAACTCTTAAGGGTTTCTCCGGAAGTTTTTATCAACTCTTCGATATAAGCAATATCTGAACTACTCATATCAGCGTACATATCAACAGACATTTCACCGTTTTCAGTCATTGAAACGTCCATACTCAAACGCATGTCGCCTGTCCAACTTTCCATAAGTTTCATGATCATATCCATGTCTTGAGCTGGAATTTCTTCTCCACCCATTTTGGCAGCCTCTGATAAAATCTTTTTTATAACAGGATCAAACATGGACCATACCTGATCCATATTCCTCAAAGCCATTGCTCCTCTGACAAAACCAGGCATATTCAATTTGTCAATTAATGCGGACTGACTGTTTCCCATATTAATGACCATGTTCTTAAATTCATTATCCATATAATTGTAATCATTGAAAGACTCTAATACGAGTCCATTTTTGACATAACCTTTTGTCCAACCGTACTCCATTTCAAATTTTTCACTCAAATCAATGTCAAAATCCATTCCATAGACTTTTTTCATGGCTTCCATCATCTTTTTACTATCCATTTTACCATTGTAGAAAACCATCCAATTCTCTTCACGATAAAGTTTTGAGAAAACAGAGTTGGACATGATATTATCTGCTTTTGCCTTTAACGCTAGATCCATAGACTCTTGATCCATTGTGATTAATAAATGACCGTTGTCCTCAGCCAAGATAACCGGTCCATTAGCACCAAATTGCAATTCCATCTGAAGGAGTTTTCCCATTGTTTTGAGGATATCCCCGGGATTTGCGGTTGGTTTTAATATCAACGCGAAATTAAGGTCTTCAATTGCCTCCATTAAAGGTCCAAGTGAAGCCATCGGATCCATTGCCATCATTTGATCAGGATTGGACATTTCATCCATTTGAGCGAGTGCATCGTAATCAATTTCTCCTCTAACAAACAACCCAATGTCCCCTTTTAACAATGCCCAAACATTTTCAGGTTTAAAGTCAGGATCTGCGTATTTCATACTTTCAACTTGCTGTGACAGCATTCCTTCCAATCCCATGTCTCTAAGTAAAAAACCAAAAACAGTTTGTTCTTTTAACTTTGCATAGTTATCCGGATTATTAATCGATGTAAACGCAAAAACTGAATCAGCAGGCATATAATCCGTTACGTCAGCAAACTGTACTGTTACAAACGCCAATAACATTAAAAAACAAATAAAGACTTTTTTCATGTTGCACCTCCAAAATTAAAATAACCTCTTTGTTAAACCTTCTTTGTTAATGAAATAAAAACATCCTCTAAAGTTGGTTCTTTTATTTTTATATTTTCTATTGTAGAAAATGTTTCCAATAAAATACGTTGTAATTCCTTTACCTTATCATTTCCATTGATAGTAATGACGAAATTTTTTTTATCTTCATGTTGCACATCCAGAATCCAATCAATATTTTTGAGTTTTTTATAACGCCCTTCATTTCCAATCAGTCCAGATACGAAAACCTTAATATCATCCTTTTTATTCAATTCATTCGTTTTCAAATTGGCAATACTGTCAATGATGATCAATTTACCGTTATCGATAATAGCAACTCTTTTGCAGATTTCCTCCACAGACCACATGACATGTGTGGTTAATAAAACAGTAGTCCCGCTTGCATTGATTTCAAGAAGAAAATCCCTGACAACCTGACGTGATTTCGGATCCAGTCCGTTTGTCGGTTCATCCAGAATCAACAGGTGGGGCTCGTGTAATATTCCTCGACAAATATTAATCTTCTGTGCCATACCAGATGAAAAATTCTTGATCTTTTCGTTCCGCCATTCCCACATGTCAAATTTTTTTAGCAATAATTCAATGATTTTTTTTGCCTTTTTCTTATCTATACCATAAAGGCTGGCTGCATTGACAAGGTTTTCGAAAGCGCTTAAATGCTGGTATAAGATAATTGATGCAGGAACATATCCGATTATCTCTCGAATTCCTTTTCTTTTTTTTTGGATATCTTTTCCAAATAATCTGATCATTCCTTTGTCCGGCTCCAAAATGGTTGTTAAGATCCTTACCAAGGTTGTTTTACCCGCTCCATTAGGACCTAACAAGCCAAAGATTTCACCCTGATCAAAAGTAAAAGAAACATCTTTAAGGGCTTGTATCTTTCCAAAGGTTTTACTGATATCCTTTATTTCAACGGCTGTGGAGTTTCCCAATCCGATCACCTATTTTGTTTGATTTGTTTTTTTAGGTCTCCCAAGGATCCGGCTCCTGCAATTTCAATCCGTTGACCTTCTTTCTTCATCTTTTCTTCAGCTTCTTCCATGATCTTTTGATACTGTTCGAATTCGGCTTTAATCGCAGACATATCACCATCAAACCAATTCATGATACTTTCGGTTAATCCCTCAACTGTATTGTAATCGACATTATCGGCAGATCCTAAATATTTCATAATATTCAGTTGCTTTCTCACCGCTGCCCTTAAATCGTCTTTTTTTAATACATCTTGATCTGCTAAGGCACTCCCAATGATGTTAATTCTAAAGCGAAGGTCTTCTACTGAAGCACTCAGGCCCTCCAATCTTGAAACAAGCATATTCATCAATTCTTCTATGGTCATATCCATTTTATTTATACCTCCATCTATTATTATTATTTTGAGTTAACAACAAGTAATCAAATCTCCCCCGGAGCATTCACAACAGCAATCTAGACACCATAGGGTAGCGCAAACCTGGCAACAAGTCTCAGCATCTGTCCGAGCATGACCAGCTCTTCTCGAAAAGAAATATCCATTCACTGTTTGTCTGTAGGCCGCTTGATATTCCGGATTTTCAGGATCCAGCCTTAAAGCCTTTTCAAAAAAGACTCTCCCCTGATTATAATTACTGGAAGAAATCTCAATGACACCCATGAGGTAAAACCACTGGGCATCTCTCACGGTTAAATCATTTAATATATTCCTGGCTTCGCTGAATCGTCCTGATTGAATCAAGTTTCTAATATAATGATAATCATAACCTGAAGACCCATGTTGAGCACTTGTCCCTTTAGAGTGATAATCTTGATCATAATCACCTTGCCATGAACCATGGTTATGATTGATATAATCATAAGCTTCATTGATTTCTTTCATCTTTTGTTCTGCCAGTTCTTTCATATGCTTTTCTTTATAATAATCAGGATGATATTTTTTTACTAATTTATTATAAGCTTCTTTGATTTCCCTTTTAGTTGCTCCCGGTTCAATATTTAACACCTTATACGGATCTTTATTCATGAAAATCTCCTTTATTCTGACAATTTAATTCCTCACCCATAACTCTGTAAAGCATTGCCGGTAATGACTTTGATATTATACCATCAATTTCACAACGATATACACCCAATTTTTCTCCAATAAAAGAATAAGCATAACGGATATGATCAAGTAAAAGTTTTAGTCTCCATAATTCCCTTTTCTTGATTTCTTTTGAGACATTTCCTTTCTTATCAAAAGAAAGGATTAATTCTTTGTTCTCATAGATAAGGGGATTATAATGCCAGTTTTTTATATCTTTTTCAAGATCTTCAAAAGCATCCAAAGTATAAATCATTTTACCCAACAGAAAAACCAACTGTTCAAATTTTTCCGGAAGACTTATGGCCAATGTATCAGCAACATAAAGTGCTGTTTTTTCGAGTATTTTACCAAAACAATTTGACATCTCATCAACTTCTGGTTGCTTTAAATCTTCCATCTTATCCAATTGAGAAAAAAGGTTGTTTATTTCCCCTCGCTCTAAATCAGTTGAACGATTCCATTTCATTGGAAGAACATTGATCAACTGATAGAATTTCTTCTTTATAAGTCGTTCATCTTTGATATCATCCCTTATCTTTTTTTGGGCAAAGTAAACGGTGATATCGGCTGCAAACACATCAATGTCGGTTGCTCTTTTAATTCTTCTTTTATGGAAGGGATGGATGATACAGCTTTCATATTGATAAATATACGCTTTTTTGCTGAAAGCATGTAAAAATAAGGTCAATAAACTGATATCATAGGACAAAAACAGTCTGGCAAAAAGCCCATACCGGTTACCAAGGATTTTACATAAACTACAATATTGGGATTTAAACAAGTAATTGTCACAGTTATTTTTCACCGGTCTGATATATCCAAACATCAATCTTTCTCCAAAAGTCTCATAATACCTTTGAGAATATCTTGATTTGTTGTACTCACCGCACTCAGTTCTATTTTCCCCAATCTTTTGGCTAGTTCTTTTTTTGTAGTAAACCGAAATAGTATAAGCTTTGTATTTGTTGTGTTGGTTTTATTGTGCCAGTATTTTTTTGTGTTATCTGAACAATCCGATGCCATAAACAGCATTTTTAACCCACTTGCATTCAGATGTCTTTCTAATCTTTCTTTTCCATATACTAATTTCCCCATCTTGCTTGCAAAAGAGAGAAGGGAAATAATCTTTTCTTCGTTTTCATTTAATGTAATCGGGATGATAACACCTCCAAACGTTTATCATCACTCATTGCAGACCATAATAAAATTCCAATCATTATTGCATTGGAAACAGTAGAACTCCCACCGTAAGTAAAAAATGGTAAAGGAAGCCCTGTTACTGGAAGAAGGCCTAGCACCATTCCAACATTAATGGTAAATTGAATGAAAAATATTGAAAACACTCCAAGGGATAACCACTTTTTTATCCCATTTTTTTCTCGTATGAGAGAAATATTGATTGAGAATAATGAGAACCAAAGGGCAAAAAAGACCAGCATTCCCAGAAACCCCTCTTCTTCAGCATATACTGCTAAAACAAAATCAGTATGATCAGCTGGAATGTAACCATAAAGATTTCCCAATCCCCTTTGATATCCTTTTCCGTATATTCCACCGGAAGCAACCATAGTTACAGATTGCTGCGTATGATAATAGGTGTCGGGATTATGGGAAGGATCTAAAAAGGCTGTTATTCTCTCTTTCTGATAGGGTTTTAATCCAAACGAGTAAATCATCAAAAAAAGTATGATCATCATTGTAAAAAAAAGAAACAGTCTTTTTTTCTTTTTTTCTGCCATCGAATAATACACGAGAAAGGTAAAAACAAAAACCATTCCAGTACCGAAATCGGGCTCAAGTATGATCAAAATGGCAATCGGTAATGTGAGTATAAAATTGACAAAAGAAACGCGCGCTGAATCAACTCCGTGTGAGTAAAGATAGGAATAAAAGATTATGATAAACGGTTTGACAAACTCAGACGGCTGAAAGCCTCCAATAGGCGTAGAAAACCATCTCCTGGACCCTCCCCAACTTTCGCCAAAAAGTAACAGTAAAAGCAATAGACTCAAACTTACAACATATCCAGGGATAAGCAATTTGGTAATTTTTGCCTTTTCAAAATAGAGGACCGTTATGATGCTTAAAATTACAGCAATTACTATCCAATTGATTTGTAAATGAGGCAATCTTGTAAACCTTGAATTGATCACAGCACTTTCAAGATTAAAATAACCCATTAAACTTAAGGCCAAGAATATGGCAAAAATTAATAGAGGTTTCAGTTTAAAGTGACTTTTTTTCAAAGCGATCACACCTATAAAAAAAGACGGCCAAAAGACCGTCTTTCATTACTTCTTAAAAATTATTCATCCAATATTTGAAGCAATGCAATTTCACTCGCATCTCCTCGTCTTTGCCCCATCTTCAAGATTCTAGTATATCCACCAGGTCTGTCCTTGAATTTCGATGAGATTTCATCAACAACTTTGTTTGTTAGCTTTCTATCTCCCAAATAAGAATAAATGTATCTCCTGGAATGAAGTGTACCACTTTTTCCCTTTGTAATGACCTTCTCCACAAACGGTTTAACTGCTTTTGCCTTTGGTAATGTTGTGACGATACTGCCATGCTCAAATAGAGACCTCATCAAATTTTTGATTAAAGCCTTTCTATGATCACTGGGCCTTGATAACTTCCTTAATTTTTTCCTATGTTTCATTTTGCCTCCTCCTTCTTGTTCGGGCAATTATTGCCCTTGAGCAGTAAAATGGAGTATTCTAAATATCTAACGATATATCGAATTTTTCCTTTAATTTTTCATTGACCTCTGACAACGATTTTTTACCAAAATTTCGAATTTTTAAGAGCTCCTGAATGGGTCTATTGAGAAGATCGCCTATGGTGTTTACTTTATCTCTTTTTAAACAATTCAAGGATCTTACTGATAGCTCCAACTTCTCGATTGGCAAAGAATAAATATCCTCTTCTCCTGATTGGATTTCATCTTCGATTTCATCTTCG
Source organism: uncultured Thermotogaceae bacterium (assembly GCA_964449405.1). Taxonomy (GTDB): domain Bacteria; phylum Thermotogota; class Thermotogae; order MWEM01; family MWEM01; genus JASUTC01. Next base: position 1,996 of record CAYUYU010000054.1, on the reverse strand, counting down.
ATTTCATCTTCGGTTTCAACTTGCTCACTTTTTTTGACTTCTGGTTCATTCACTTGTTCATTTTCTTCATCAGATTCTATATCCATTTCTTTTTCAGTCTCTTCAGCCTTTTGAAGGATAGTCTCTTCATCTTCGAATTCAATCTTTTCTGATTTATCTGGGCTTTCAAATATCATATCAAATGTGGTGAGTTCAGGAAGATTCTCTTGAATCTTTTCAAAATGTCCGATTAAGATATTTGATGAAGCTCTTAACGCTTCTCTCGGCGTGATGTTTTTCTTCGTCCAGATTTCAAGTATCAATTTATCGTAGTCGGTTTTTTTCCCCACACGAACATCTTCATCCCTGAAGTTCACGCGCATAACAGGACTGAAGATTCCGTCAATAGGTATCATTTGTATATCGTCAATCTCATCAAACTCGGCTATTGGTACGTATCCCTTACCCATTTCAGCATATAAAAACATCTCAAAATCAGCATCCTCATTTAAGGTTGCGATTTTGTGTTCAGGGTTTGTCACACTAATCCCTGCAGGACAAATGATATCAGCTGCAGTTACAATCCCAGGTCCCGTTTTGTTGATTTTTAATTCAACCATTTCATCCAGTTTTATCTCTTTTCTAAGCTGAATCTGCTTGACATTCATTATTATTTCCAGTATATCCTCTTTAACACCTTGAATGGTATCATACTCATGGAATTTATCTGGAATCTTTATTCTGGTTATTGCCAAAGACATGATGGAAGACAACAAGACTCGCCTTAAGGAATTACCAATGGTAATTGAAAAACCTTTTTCCAAAGGAGACAGGGAAAATCTACCGTATAAATAATCCCCTTCTTCTCTTTCTTCCTCAATGATTAATTTCTTGGGCATAACATATTTAATCATACTTTTCGATCCCTCCCGGTAGAGTTTATTTTCTTAAACTCATTACAGACCTTAGTTCAGTCTGTATCAACTCATAAAGAAGGCCTTTCAAGACCTTCTTTGTGTGATATTACTTCGAGTACAATTCAACAATGGATTGTACATCCACTGGCAAGCCTGCTTCTTCCATTTCAGGATACCTGAGGCATGTCGCTTGATATGCATCGAAATTAACATCCAGCCAGGGTGCAGTACCTTTGTCTTTGGCAGCTGCTATTGCTTCACTGATAACCGAGAGCGATCTGCTTTTTTCTTTTAGTTCCACCACATCATCCGGTTTAACTCGCATGGAAGGAATCGTGGCTTTTCTGCCGTTAATTTTAAAATGTCCGTGGTTAACAAGTTGTCGGGCAACATTTCTTGATGGAGCAAAGCCCATTCTAAAAACCGTATTATCAAGTCTTGATTCAACGATCTTGACAAGGTTATCTCCGGTTACACCTTCCTTTTTTCGTGCTTCTTCAAAATAATTTCTGAATTGTTTTTCCAGTACGCCATATATTCTCTTCATCGTTTGCTTTGTTCTTAGCTGCATACCATATTGAGTCAGCTTATTTCTTGAAGTTGGACCGTGCTGACCGGGAACATATGGTCTCCTGTCAAAAGCACATTTGTTGCTAAAACAGCGGTCTCCCTTAAGGTAAAGTTTTTTACCTTCTCTTCTACACAATTTGCAAAGAGGACCTCTATATCTTGCCATTAATTCTACCTCCTTAAGTTTACATTCCTCGTCTTTTTTTCGGTCTACAACCATTATGTGGATTAGAAGTAGTATCTTTGATGTTGTTCACTTCTAAACCTGAAGCCTGAAACGTTCTAATAGCAGCTTCTTTTCCCGGTCCTGGACCATTTACTTCAATATCGAGCTTTTTGAGCCCCATTTTAAGCAAGTCTTTTCCCAACTGATCAGCAGCTATCTGAGCAGCATAAGGGGTACTCTTTTTTGAGCCCGTATAGCCAACAGTACCGCCACTTGCCCAAGATATCGTGTTACTGTTGGTATCACTGATTGTAATAATCGTATTGTTGTATGTGGATCTGATCTTTGCTATCGCACGATCAGA
>CAYUYU010000053.1:10000-13773 GCA_964449405.1 uncultured Thermotogaceae bacterium | reverse complement strand
AAGTCCGGAAAGGACTAAGATTCTGGAAACGATTGCAGAACAGTTTGAAGAACTCAACCCTGGTGTAAATGTGGAAATTATCTCACCACCCTATGAAACGGCTTACAACAAGATTTATCTGATGGTGAGCACCAACCAGCCTTTAGACGTTGTGGAAGTCGGAGACTGGTCATTGGCGGGAATGGCAAGCACGGGAAAATTGGAGTCATTGGAACCTTTTATCGCCGATTCTGATATGACACAGCACTTGATCGAAGGGGTTGTCAAATCGGCCAGAATCTACGAGGATACTGCATACGTCATGCCAAACGCAGTATACGTGAAAACACTCTTTTACAGACCGGATATTCTGGAAAAATACGACATACTCACTCCTCCTAACACTATGGATGAGCTAATGACATACAGCAAGCACCTTACTGAAGCGGATAAGGCTCAGTTTGGTTTTAACTGGCGAGGTATTGACCCGGTCAACTTCATGGATCTTGTTTTAACCTCATTCTTTGATGATCTCGATCCAAACTGCATGTACAAAACCACCGATGGTAAAATCATCTTTGACGATCCAAGAGCTCTTGAAGGCTTAAATTTCTACTTGGATCTTTACTATGAAACCGCTCCGAAGGATTCCGTTAACTGGGGTTTTGACGATCAGATCAACTCCTTCGTTTCGGGTATCACCCCCCTTCTCTTTCAGGACCCGGACACAACGGGTTTGTTAAACAGCCTGCTGGGAGAAGACAAATACAAAACAGCTCCACTACCGGTTGGTCCAAGTGGTAAGGTATATCCCACTTTTGGTTTTGGTGGTTGGGGTATTCCCAATTATTCAGAAAACAAAGAGATGGCATGGAAGTTTATCGAATTCTTTAATTCGCCTGAAATCTCGGCTTATTTCTGTAAGAATTACGGTGCTCTGCCTATTGATCAGAGAGTTTACGAAACGGACCCATATTTCAGCAGCGAGATTTTCGCCGGTTGGGAACAAATGTTTGCCGATCCGGACATTTATCGTTTCACAGACTATCCATTAGAAAACCCTGCTTGGTTTGAATGGTATCAACTTCAGGGTGAAACCCAGCAGAAGATCCTTCTTGGAAGAATGACACCTGAAGAAGCATTGGAAGAATGGGCTGAGTTCTGGAAGGAAGCCGGTCTATAAGCTTTAGATTGAAATATTGCATACAGCGGGAAAGGCTATTTCCCGCTGCTTTTTAGTTTTTTGACTCAAGAAAAAGATTCAAATCCATTTTATATCGGGAAGTTGAGATTGATGAAAAACAGAAAAAGATTCTGGTTCATATTTTGGATGCTTGTTCCCGTCTTTTCGGTTATCGGATTCCTTTCCGTATACCCCACTATTAAAGGATTTATTCTTGCCTTTCAAAACTACACCGTTTTCACCTTTAATCGCATCAAATTCATCGGTTGGGATAACTTTGAAGAAATCGCTTCCGATCCTGACTTTCTTCTGATTGTTTGGAATACCGTTGTCTGGATAGGCGTTTCCGTTTTTTTTCAACTGCTTTTAGGGTTGGGATTGGCCTTACTGCTGAGAAAACCCTTTAAGGGACGCGGTCTCTATTCGGGTTTGGTCTTTTATCCATGGGCACTTTCCGGATTTGCCATCGGATTGCTTTGGTCTTGGTTGCTGAACGGTCAGTTTGGCATTATCAACGACTTACTCATAAAGATGAATATAATTGAAGAAGGCATACAGTTCCTATCAAACCCTGACACAGCAATGCTTTCCGTTCTAATTGTGAATATCTGGTATGGCATTCCCTTTTTTGCCATTATGACCCTGGCCGCTTTGCAATCCATTCCAGAAAGTGTTTACGAAGCTGCGGTTATTGATGGTGCCAGCGGTTGGGCTAAGCTGGTTAAAATAACATTGCCTTACATTCGCCCTACTATTATCAGTACGGTGTTGGTCCGGTCCATTTGGATTATGAACTTTCCGGATGTGATCTACGGAATGACCCGTGGTGGCCCTGCCAACAGCACGGAGATTCTCTCCACACACATGATTAACATCGTCTATTACGAAAATGATTTTTCAAAGGCTTCTGCCGTTGGTGTCATGGTTATCCTGTTATTGTTAGTTTATACCATCCTTTATTTAGGGGTTTTTAATCGGGGAGAGATGGAGTTATGAAGCGATCTAAAAGAACCGTTCTGACCATTTTAAGAGGTGCAGGACTGGCCTTTTACCTCGCCTTGGCCATATTTCCGTTGCTTTGGATATTCATCACGTCCATTAAGCCCCCAGAGGAAGTGTACACCTTTCCCATTAAATATTGGCCATCAAAGCTCAGTTTGGCCTCTTATGAATATTTGTTCGGTTTTGCTAAATTCGGCAGGTATTTTCTCAACAGCATTTTTGTTTCCATCAGCGCATCACTTGTTTCAACGGTTATCGCCCTATTCAGTGGTTATGTCCTCGCTCGAATGCACTTCAAGGGCAAGTATTTCCTGGTTGTCTTTTTGTTTTTCGTTCAGATGATCCCCGCCTATCTGCTGATGATTCCTCAATACACGATGTTTTCAGATTTTGGTTTGATTAACAGGCTTTCCGGTATTATTTTAGTCTACATCGGCCTGGGCGCTGCCTTCAGTACCATCATGGCCAGGGGCTTTTTTGTCAGAATACCAAAATCCCTTGAAGAATCAGCCTTTATGGATGGGTGTACCCGTTTAAAGGCTTTATTCAAAATCACTTTACCACTGATGCTGCCGGGTGTTGCGGCCATTTTTAGCTTTTCGTTTGTACAAAACTGGAACGAGATTTTTACAGCTGCTTTATTTTTAAACAGCGATTCCAAGATGACCGTTCCCGTTGCCCTTTATTCATTCATCTCAAAGGCCGGAATACAGTGGAATGTTCTGGCAGCAGGGATCGTGGTCTCCCTTATACCGACCATTATCGTTTTTGCCTTTGCTCAAAGGTACATCGTTGCTGGATTGACCAAAGGCTCAGTCAAAGAATAATTATTGAAAAAGGAGTGTTTTTTAATGAAGAAAAGTTTGTTTTTGATCTCAGTTGTATCCATTTTTGTATTACTAACGGCGTGTAACCCCTTTGGACCTGAACCCGGTCCTACTCCAACACCCACCCATAAAATCGACGGTACTTACGCTCTAACAACACCTAATGGGACTTTAGTGCTTGAAGACATGTCCACAATGTACCCAGATGTCTCCGTGGTTATTGGATCTGAAGGCTGGGATTTCGACAGTGACAGTTTTAATATTGTCAGCTGTCAAATCAACAACAACACCTTCAATTTCCACGCCACAAAAACCTACACAGATCCTCAGCAAACCATTGATTTAACAGGGTTTACCGTAGGGGCTCAGACGATAACGGGTACCATCAAATATGACGGTACTTCTGTTGAAGTAACAGGAACACGTCAATAAGAAGAAAAGCGTTAAGGGTTTAGGTTATAGGGTTTGGATTTATTTAAAATAAGCTCCATTATCCAGACCCTAGACCCCAGCCCCAATAATTTTTTTTCATCAACACCCATTCTCATCCGACAACTTCAATTCTACCGTAAAACTAAACGGACTACCAACTCCAGGCTTTGTGTCGATTTCTATCTTTAAATCCATCTTTTCCAATATCTTTTGAGTGATAGCCGGTTCTGCTCCCTTCTCGATTAATTTGATTGCATTACTGAAGAGATTGTGCAGAATCCGGGAAAATCTGAATGGGTCGGTAAAAACAAACCGAAGGGTCTTTTTATCAATATGTTTTTTAAAAGCCA
>CAYUYU010000053.1:7993-9900 GCA_964449405.1 uncultured Thermotogaceae bacterium | reverse complement strand
GTCTTTTTATCAATATGTTTTTTAAAAGCCAAGCCTTTTTTCTCGGCAGAATATTGAAAAAACATGATTGTTATAATTATATTATAATTGAGCGGTCTGTTGAGATGTGTTAGAATACTTCGAACGTAACCGTTACTACTCGTATCATTTACTACTCGTATCAATCTAAAGGAGAATCAGTTTGAATACCTTGTGTCTACTTTGTGGTTCAACAAACACCGTTACACTCACCCTGGATAAGGTTTATCATCATTGCGAAAACTGCGATTTCATCTTTATGAACCCTTCTCATCTCATCGGCGAGGTAGAAGAAAAGACCAGATATTTGCAACACAACAACACCATGAACAATACCGGCTACGTTAATATGTTCCACGACTTTATCACCAACGCCCTTGAGCCAAAATTTGCAGCATCCGAAAAGATTCTCGATTTTGGATGCGGTCCAAATCCCGTTTTTGCTCAAATCATGAAAGACCAGGGGAAAAAAGTCGATGTTTACGACCCGTTCTTTTTCCCTAATAAAGTTTACCAAGAAAAAAAATACGATATCATCACATTAACCGAAGTCCTTGAACATATCCAGCGTCCTTTATCAACCCTGCGGCCTCTGATAACCCGTTTATCTGCTGATGCTTTACTGGCCATCATGACTCGCATTCATCCCGGAGCGGATGCTTTTGAAAAGTGGTGGTACCGCATGGACAACACGCATATTTCTTTTTATTCTCTGAAAACTGCAAAAGCGCTTGCCAAAAGTCTTGACATGCGAATGGTCAAAACAGACGGCGAACGATTCTTTTGCCTTCAACCATAAAACGAATGCTATAATGGGTTATTCTAATCAGCAATAACGGAGGCGGTAAATTGCATTCGCAAGAATTCTATGAGACGTTTATCACAAATCTAACCGACCAATTCAATCTGTTGAAATTTTTGGATGGGCTGGATATCGGTGCTTATATCGTCGACAAATCCCGTGTGATTGTTTACTGGAATAAAATGGCGCAAGAACTAACGGGTTATCCCCGTGAAGAGGTTGTGGGAAAAAGTTGTAAAGACAACATCTTGATGCACACGGACAGTATGGGCGTTCCCATTTGTAAAACGGAACTTTGTCCACTGATCCGAGCCTTAAAAACGGAAAAGAGTGCATTCGTGCCTTTTGCCGTGTATGCAAAGGTGAAGAATTCGACGAAGAGAATCCCTTTTAACGTGTTTACTTTCCCCATTGCCATAGAAGGCCTCCCCTATTCAGGCATCGAGTTCTTTTCGATTTCTCATGAGGCTCAAGACCTGGTTCGAGCCATGAATATCCAGAAAAGTCTTTTGCCAAGCAACCTTCCTGACTTTATTAAGGTGTTTTATCATCCCTCAAACTTTCTCAGTGGGGATATGATCTTTTTTGAAGACCCCTTTTTCGGACTTATCGATGTCAGCGGTCACGGAATCTCCTCCTCATTGATTTCAACGGCGCTTCGTTTGATTATAAAAGAACTGGTGAACGACGGTGTTCCTTTAGAGGCTTTTGGTTCAGAGATTGAAAGGCGGTACAGCCTGTTTCATATCACTGAAAAATATTTCACGGGTATCTTTGGCAAGGTCAAGAAGGAAAACAAATTGTCACTGGTATCGTTTGGTCATCCCAGTCCCCTGAAAATCCTAAGTGATGGCTCTATCCAAGAGCTGTCCCTTGAGCAGGACACCCCCATCGGATTTGATTTTCAGCATGTAACCCAACAAAAAGAGGTCACCCTCCATAAAGGCGAATCCATCCTGCTTTACAGTGACGGTATTGTTGAAATAAAGACAAAAGACGGTTTTTTGGATACTTCAGGATTGATAGATGTCTTAAAAACCGAAAAAGACCTTGAAAAGGTCTATACAAAATGCATGGAAATGAATGT
>CAYUYU010000053.1:0-7893 GCA_964449405.1 uncultured Thermotogaceae bacterium | reverse complement strand
TAAAAACCGAAAAAGACCTTGAAAAGGTCTATACAAAATGCATGGAAATGAATGTGGAACAGTTTCAAAAGGATGATATTTCTCTGATGTTGATTAAAGCTCAATGATAATAAGAGGGGACAGGGTCGTTGATACGGTAATCAACGATCCTGTCCCCCTTCGAAAACCTTTAAGAATCCCTAATTAAGGTCAGAAAGAATCACTTTGATTCTTTCGATAATTTAAAGTTTCACTAACAAAAACGAGTTCACGGGTCTTGCCATTCCCGTTGTGGTAAAGGCAGTACAACAAGGGAGTGACAGTTCGAAAAATTCACCTTTGACAATCATTCCCAGACAGGCGGAAGCGCCTCCGTCTAAATTAACGGCATCTTTTATTCCGGGGATATTGGCCTTTAAAAGGGCGTTCATTTCATCAAAACGAGCGCCGGCACTTTCTTTCGTTCGCCCTGAAAAAACGGCCATAAAAGGGTTGTTTTGCTCATCCACTCCGATAACCGAGCGAGGCCCTCTCACCCATTGTTGTACTTGTGTTTCCTGGGTTTGCATGGATAGAGGATCATACCACCCTTCCCGGGCAAAGTTTTCTTTTGCCATTTGTTCATCTGCCATCAGATCTTTCCCGTCTTTGAACAGCATATTGGCACCATTATATTTCCAGACATACGCATCGTTTTCGGGTAGTGATATCTCAAGGGACAAGGGTTCTGGAATCACGCAATAGCCATCTTCTTGCTGGGCCATTCCAATTTGTTTCATGAGCTTTTCTTCACCATCGGGTTTAAAAGAAAAAATCACTCCAAAGGGAGATAATCTTAAGGAGCCTTTTCGTGCACATACCAGTGTATCGTTGACAACCAACAGGTTTATCCTACCCTCTCCGACGCTTTTTTCAAATTTGTGAAAATCTCCATGGAATCTTTCGGCATCTCGTTTTGAAAGATGGGGGGTGTAGACAATCAGGTCTCTGTCTTCATGGCTGTTAACCGCTTCAGCTCCCCAAGTGCATTCAAAATTGTTGATGCGTATCCAGCCCTCAGAAAGAGCCTGATTTCCAAAGGTTAAAAATCCCTCTTTTGACTCTGCCACATACCCTTTGTTGTATAGAGGGAGGGTGGTTTTGTCTCTTTTTTCGTTGTAAATCCCATCAATAAAGAAGTTGGTTTGTTTTATTTTCTCAGCCTCATGACGTTTGGAATCGTGCATGTCCACTAATTTTCCTGTGGCAAAGTAGAGAAAATTGATAAAAAAAAGCGGTATCTCAGATGGGGTTTTTTTGGCAAATTCTCTGATATCAAATAACTCTTTTCCCTTATCTTGTGCCAAAAACGGTTTCACCCTCGTCTTGGGATTGAGAAAGTGAAGGACATCCATGCGAATAGTCCTTCCATCGGATTGTTGTTCTCTTTTACTGTTGCATTTAACACGTGCTCCATAGTGTTTGTCAATCAATTGGTGAAGGTTGTTTTTACGCTCTTGAAGGATCTTTCCCCAAGGATTTCCTTGAATGGTAAAGTTTGAAAATTCACTCTTATCATAAGTAAGTGAATACATGTTCATGTAGCGGTCTTTATCGTATTCCACGTTACTGATCAAATTATAAGTCGAGTGCTCCACCCCGGAAAAATATCTTTTAAAAGGGTATGGCCATACTGGGTTCAGCTTTTTGATCATCGTTCTCACAGTTTTCTCACTGAAAGTTGGCAAGACCCCTGCGTATTTACAAGCCTTGTCCCCTTTTAAGGGTAGAAAGGCAGTGTATTGAAAGTCAGCCCCTTCAAAAGTCAAGACCGCATCCTCACCTATCACCACTATGGGGATTTGTTCATTTATATAAGGCCGGAGCTTCTCCGCCAATGATTTATCTCGTAAATCATAACCGGCGTTTTTGGCCGTGCACAATTCGATGTGAAGGTTTACATCCCACTGAAAGGTGCGCTTCAGTTTAAAGTCCCCCGCCGCAGGCTCATGGATCAGGGGATTGGATTTACAAAAAACGATAACTTCCTTTACTTCTGATTCAAAAAAAAGTAGCCTTAAGAAGGTATTCAAATCACGGTGATTGTCGGTAAAAACAACCATTCGCTGGTGACTGTTGATTTCATTCTCTATCACTGCCCAAGCTTCGCTGTTAAAGAGGTTGGTTTTTTTAGCGTACTTTATCCCTCGGTCAAAGTAGGCATGATCGTTGGAAAGGACCTCGGGGTTTAAGTTCAGTGAAGCTGTAAGTCTTTTTAAACGCCAATCTAAGACCTGATCATAGGTAGAATACGTTAAAAAGTCCTTTCTCAGCTGATCGACTGCATATAGAATTTGTTCATCCGTCTGATTCTCAAGAGTATCAAAATCGAAAAATTCTTCCAATCTTTTCATATAGGCATGATGTGTTTGGCCGTTCCAGATTCCCTTTTCCAACCATTCATCTGCGATGGTATCGGAAAACCGTCGGGCTCCCCTTGTTCGATCAGCTGAGATAGTGCCGGCTTGCATTTGTTGAAACTGGAGATAACCCTTTAATGCTTTTCTCGGATAAACCCCGGGGATATAACCTTCTTTGTATATCGTGATCGCCACACCTCATTTCTTATTTCATACCGTTGCAGTGATTTGCTCCCAATCCTTCAGTTGATTATAATACAAATGGGCTGCATTTTCTCTCTTCTGATAGACAAAGGGAATTTTACAGTTTTCCATACACTCGTCGAATCCGGTTTTATCGTTATCCCTCAGATATTTCATCCCCAGTTGTTTATTGTGCTCATAGATTCGCTCTTCCAAATCATCCCTAAGAAAGATCCCGGGGTAGGGCTGCATTTCTTCATCAGCAACCTTTTGAAAGTATTCAAAGTTTTTGTGACCGTTGTATTTGTCCCGCATAAAAAGAAAGCGATAAATATCTTCCCGTGCCTTTTTCCACATGGGTGTCTTTTTTTGAGGGGGTAAATGTTTGATTCTCAGTTGATTGTCAAAGTAGAATCGGTAGCCCCGAAAACGGGCGTTTAAGACATAATCCATGTCCTCACCCCGGTTGACAAGGGGATCAAAACAAATGGCTTGCATCACCTCTTTTGTCATGACCATATTTCCACCCAGCCCTACCATAGAGGGTTTAAAACGAATGGTTTTATCCATGAGACGATCAAAGGCTTCGTTGAATGAAACATCTTTTGGCCACCATTTTAACTCCCAGAAGTTTCTGTAACTGGGTCTCTCCTGCTCATAGTAACCGGCTTTTGCCATGATCACACCGTTATCCTCTGACTTTTTGTACAATCCGTCAGTAGCCAACCGGAAGAAATCATCATCGATCAATATCTCATCGTCATCCAAGAATATACCGGCATCCGCTCCACTTTCCAATGCGGCATAAAGGCAGAGATTTCTGATCTGGGAATAACTGTCCGGTTCGATCAAGTGTGGATTAATCGAATCTTCCGACAGTTTCTTCTTGATCCTTTCAAGCTTTTGATACGCATACAGTCTGATATCCAGTTGATTCTCATAGGGGTTTAACACCCTTTCCAATTCTTGTTCACAGGCTTCTCTCAATGTCTTTTTATTGGCCACTCCTACAATAATGACGGGAATATCACCTCTTCTGACTTCCTCATATTCCAAAAGATTGTCAATGAGCCTACTAAGTGTTCCTTCGGTTCCCAATGGCGTGGGATGATCAAAGATGATTTCTTCGCCCTCATCGATGGGTCCCCAATAGGTTGGTATCACACAGCTTTTTTTCACGATTATCACCCTCTATCCTTTTACGGCACCACTGGTGAATCCGGATACCAGATATTTCTGCAGGAAGGTAAAGAATACCATGACGGGTGCCGCAATCACTACTCCTGCAGCCATAACCAGATTCCACGACGTCTTAAACTCTTGTTGAAATTCGTAAATACCAAGTGCCAGTGTCCGGGTATCGCTGTCAGTCAAAACAGTTGCAAAAAGAACCTCGTTCCAGGATTTCATGAAAGACAGCATGGCAATAGTAATAATCCCAGGTATGGCAGTGGGCAGAATGACCTTCACAAAGGCTTGAAAAAATGTACAACCGTCTATCAGTGCTGCTTCTTCCAATTCCGTCGGAATGGTGTCAAAATAACCCCGCATCACCCAGATGGTAAAAGGGGTAACAAAAGCGGTATAGGTTACGATCAGTCCTGGATAAGTCCCCACCAGTGTGATACCCAAACTGTTCTTTATCAAAATAAAAATCAAATAATATGGTAGCAGGAACAGGATTCCGGGAAACATTTGAGTCGCCAGGAAGGTCATGCCGATCGCCTTTCTACCTCTGAAACGAAACTTTGAGAGGGCATAGCCCGCAAAGACTGCAACCAAGGTGGCAAAGAACATGGAACTGAACGCTATAATGGTACTGTTTTTAAAGTATCTACCCAAAGGTACTGTTTTCCATATATCCAAATAATTTTCAAGGCGAATTCTGTCCGGAAATATCTTTGGATCAGGGGTATGGACATCTGTTGGAAATTTGACCGACGTGATCACCAGCCAATAAACCGGAAAAAGAACGATAAGCAGGAGAAAACAAATCCCCAATATTCTAAAAAACGCGTAAAGGTTCCTTTTTTTCATGATTATTCTTCCTCCAATCTGGTGACCCGGATGTAGAGCATGATTAACAACAGCATGCAGATCATCATGACCACACTCATAGCAGCACCCGTGCCAAAGTCCCAATTCTTAAAGGATCGGCTCCAAATATTGATGGAGAGGATATTCGCCTGTTTTGAAGGAGAACCCCCCGTCAGGATAAATGGCACATTGAAGTTGTTAAAAGACCAAAGGGCTGTCAAAACGGATAAGATGACGATAACAGGTTTGAGTGCCGGCAGGGTTATTTTCACAAAACATTGCCAGGGGTTTGCCCCATCCACTCTCGCCGCCTCGTAGACATCACCTGATATACCCTGTAGACCGGCAAGCAAGGTAATAAACCAAAAAGGCCAACGAATCCAGATATTCCCGATGATGATGGATACCAAAGCCATGGGGCCCGTCAGCCAGGAAATATTCTCCTGTATCAACCCCAGATTTCTGAGGACTGAATTGATGATACCCCAATCTTGAAGGAACATGAATCGCAAATTGGTCAATGCCACTACACCGGGTAGAATATAAGGGATCAAAAACACCCCTCGAATCAGGTTTCTTCCTCGAAAATCCTTGTTCAACAAAACCGCTCCCAAGATCCCAAGAAAAAAACAGCCGATAACTGAAAAGACTACAAAGAGCATTGTGTAAAAAAGGGATTCCCAAAAGTCACCTGAAAGGGTGCTCATCGTTCTTTCATAGTTTTCCAAACCCACAAAGGGTGCACTGGTCCAATCTCTGATATAATAGATATTCAATTTTCTGAAACTGATAAAAATCCCCCATAAAGTGGGGATGATATGAACGAACATGGACAATAGAATCGCAGGCAGTATCAGTTTTACCGCAAATCGACTCCTCTTTTGTGCGAAGTTAAGCATATAAATACCCTCTTTAATCAACCGGGAAGATTTTTGACCTTCCCGGTGTATAATAGTCCTGCGTGTTTTATTTGAGCTCCGTCTGTTGCGTTTTCATGGACGGAGTTCATTTTTACTACTGATACTGATCCAATACATTCTGCAATTCTTCATCGTATTCTAAAAGAAGGTCTTTAAGATTTTCGTCGTTCAATTGACCGTTGGCACTCATGGAGAAGATATCCACAATGACTCCCGGTACAAAAGATTCCATTGCCCCCCATGCCGGATTAATCGGATAATGGCTGCCTGCATCTCCAACCATTTCAAAGTCCTTCCACATCTGTGCAAAAGGTTCTTCTTTGAAGAATGACAGTTCATAAGCCTTCTTCACAGTAGGCGCAACAAACATATGCTCGGCAATTCTTTCCTGTATCTCAGGTCTCACCAAAAATTCCACCCATTTTTGTGCAGCTTCTTTCTTAGAAGAGTCCGTGAAGATCATCAGATCACTACCGCCTGTAAATCCCGTTCTTAATTCTTCATTCTTACCTGGTTGCAGGGCAACCGCCGCTTTGCCGTCCTCAACCCAGGAAGAAGTCTTTTCCATTTCATCTTTCAAGACAAACCAAGGTCCAGGATACATGAAAGCCACTTTGTCATTGAAGAAATTGATACAAATTTCATCATGGCCCATGTCTGCAAGTCCCGGTGACATAAGGTTGTATCTTGAGAGCATGTCTGACCAGAATTTGAATGATTCAAAGGCTTTTTCGCTGTCAAGGATGACCTCTTTTCCATCTTCTGAAATGACATCTGTACCGTTCTGCCAAAGGAAACTGCCCACATAGTGGCCGCTTCCCTTTCCTCTCAAGCCCACAGGAAATTCCATTTCACCTTTGTCTTTTAAAACAAGGGCGCAATAGAGCAGTTCTCCCCATGTTTTTGGAGGGGAAGGTAAATCGTATTTTTCAAGTAAATCTTTTCTGTATACAAGCGCTCTGATGTCGGCAAACCAAGGGATGGCGTAAACTTCATTATTGTAACCCGATGTAGACCAGGGACCGCCCAGATAGCTTTCTTTGCCGCCAAATCGCTGCGTCTTATCCGTCAGTCTCTCAAAAGCTCCGGAAGCCTGAAGGGCTCCAACCCATGTTGTTCCAACCTGTGTGACGTCCGGCCCGACTCCTGAGGCGACGGCTGCCATGATCTTAGTCCATCCTTCTCCCCAGCTTGAGAAATCCACATTAACCTTGATACCCGTTTCTTCTTCAAACAACGGGACAACTTCATCGATGAATTCCCTTGCGCCTGATCCGGACATCATCAGAAAATTGATCTCCTCGGCAAAGGAAAAACTGACAAGCACGGTTAGCAATAAAGCAAAAAACAATACTTTTTTCATGGTAATTTCCTCCTTTTATGTACCCTCGATCTGAGGGGTTTATTGACACTTTGTTGACTTTCTCAATACCAGTTCTGTTTCAAATCGTCGATGCCTGTTTTCGGGCTTTTTTCCTGAAATGATTTGTATCAGCATCCCGGCGGCATAACACGACATTTCCAGCATATCCTGTGAAATCGTTGATAAGGGAGGAGTCGTGTACTGAGCCAGGGGAATATTGTCAAATCCCATCACACACACATCATCCGGGACTTTTATCCCATGATCATGACATTCCCTTAACACCCCCCAAGCAACCAAATCGGAAAAGCAAAAAACACCATCAAAGGGAATTTTCTCGTTTATTAATCGTTGAATCCCTTCTATTCCTCCTTCGACTGTATTTTCGGTTTTTACGATTTTTTCCCGCATGCCGTTTCTTTTCAACACATCCGAATAACCTTTCATTCGTTGCTGATAGGAGGGTTTTTCTCCATGTCCGGTAATGTGCACAATATTTTTACAACCGCATTTAACCAAATAATCAACGGCCTTCACACTTCCCGAATAATTATTTGAACATACAGTGGGAATGTCGTAATCACCCACATTTTC
Source organism: uncultured Thermotogaceae bacterium (assembly GCA_964449405.1). Classification (GTDB taxonomy): domain Bacteria; phylum Thermotogota; class Thermotogae; order MWEM01; family MWEM01; genus JASUTC01. Next base: position 418 of record CAYUYU010000053.1, on the reverse strand, counting down.
CTCTCCAACGGAAACGGCGGGAATTTGATTGGTGTTCAGTGTTCTCAACAGCGTCTCATCGTAACTGCCTTCAAAGACTACCGCGCCATCAATTAGGCCTGAATTCACATAATCCAACAGCAAAAGCTTGCTTCTTTCCTCCGAAGCGTTAAATATTAAGGTGGAATAATCCAAAGTCTTCAACCATTGACTGGCTCCTTTGACACATTCACCGTAAAATGGCGGGATGATAAAATCTCTGTTAGGCTTAACAAAAAATCCGATTGTTCGAGAATCACTCCCGGCTAAAACCCGGGCGATGAACTTGGGTTTATAATCTGTCTCCTTCATGGCTTTGTTTACCTTTTGCAGCGTTTTTTCGCCAACCATTTCGGGATGGTTGATGGCACGTGAAACCGTCATTTTGGATATGCCCAAT
>CAYUYU010000052.1:0-14038 GCA_964449405.1 uncultured Thermotogaceae bacterium | reverse complement strand
AAAAAGCGGGGGTTATCAACGATTGCACTTTTGAAAAGTTGCCGATGGAACAGGTAAAAGCAGATGAAAAATACGGTTATGTACTCACAAATCCACCTTACGGTGAACGATTGAAGGACTCTGAAGCGGCATTTAATCTTTATCAGCAAATGAAGCATTTGAAAAAGGATCTTCCCGAGTGGTCCTACTTTATCTTCAGTTCTCATGAAAATGTAGAAAAGGCATTTGAAGAAAGGGCTTCTAAAAAGAAATGGATTACCAACAGCGGTCTAAAAACCGGGTTGTATTATTTCTGGGGACCTAAACCTCCAAAAGGAGATGATACCGATGTTGATACTACTGGCAACGATGAATGAGAATAAAGTGGATGAAATAAAAAAAATTGTCCCAGATTTACCTTTTAAGAATATCAGAGATTTTTGCGATGAATGGGATGTAGAAGAGGATGGAGACTCATTTGAGGAAAATGCAATGAAAAAGGCTGTTGTTTCAGGGAACTATTTTGGACTTTATACCGTGGCAGATGATTCCGGACTGGAAATTAAGGCCTTGGAAGGATTTCCTGGAGTTAGATCCTCTCGGTTTATGGCAAGTAATGAGTACACAGAAAAGATGACAGAATTGCTAAAAAGAATGGAAGCCTATGAGACTGAAGAAGAAAGGTATGCTCAATTCAGAACAGTGGCGTGTTTTTACGACCCTTTAGAAAACAAAAAAATGATGGTTGAAGGAATTGTCAAAGGGACCTTGTCCAAAGAAATCAAAGGTAGTGGTGGATTTGGATACGATCCGATCTTTATCCCCGAAGGGTTTGAAAAGACCTTCGGAGAGCTGCCGGAAACGGTTAAAAACTCTTTTAGCCATCGAGCCAGGGCTTTTGCTATTTTGAAAGAGCGCCTGAAGGAAGAAGGGTACATCAAATGAACCGCTGTGAATTGTATCTGTTTAGACACGCTCAAACAAAATGGAACTTGGAAAAACGTTTTCAAGGTCAGCAGGACAGTCCCCTGTCAGAACTTGGTGAACTACAATCAAAAAAAATGGCAAACGCTCTTGAAATGATTAAGCCCGATATTGTGATAACATCAACCCTCAAACGTGCAAAAGAAACAGCACGAATAGCTCTTGAGGAATGGGGCCAATTTAAAGAAACAGTTGAAATGGAAGAGTTAAAAGAATCAGCTTTTGGCCCTTGGGAAGGTATGATGATCGATGATGTGATGCGAAATTTTCCGGAGGAGTTCAACCTACATCGAACTTCCCCTCACTTGTTTGAATTGGAGGGGGTTGAACGTTATGAGGAGATTCAAAAAAGGGGGTTACTGGGTTTATCAATAATCGCCGAGAAATATCCTGGAAAGAAAGTCGTGGTGGTGACTCACGGCTTACTGTTATTGTGCGTTTTAGCTGCTATTCGTGAGATACCTTTGAAAATGTCCAGAGAAAAAATTACTATTCCCGATAATACAGAATATGTACGTGTAGATTGGTTGATTGATTGTTAGTTCAGAGTGTCTCCCTGAAAGTCTATAATGTCTCCTGTTTCTAATGTTATTTCAAATTTGTCAGAAGTAAGCTTTCCAGAATAGAGTCGGCTAAACAGGTCTATGATTTCCAAGTCCCGATCACCGTACATCAACTCCACAGGAATCCTTTTTTCTGGTGAATAGAGATCAAAAACAACATGACTCATCCCCTCGAAAGGGAATAGAAAGCCATCATTCAAGCCTTCAAGAGAAAAAACTTCATCCAAAGTATCTTCTATCTCATCTGCCTGAAATCCCAGCTGTTCAAGCTCTTCGTAGACCTTTTCATATATACTTTCTTTATCCTCTATTCCACCAATTAACGCCTTTAAAACCAGTGCCATGGCGACTTCCAATATCTGTCCGCTAAACGTAGCAATCAAACCTTTCTTCAAAAATATTTGTTCATCGTTATTATATCATGAACGAGTATAAGAACGATAACGGTTGATAATCTCTTTTATGAAGACGGTAAAGAGGATGGTTTTACTCAATATTTTGCATATTCTCCTTTTTCCGTGTAAAATATTGTGAAGATTTATTTAGCCAAAGGGGGTTATAAAATGAAATTTATAGAGAGGCTCTTTCCCAAGGACTCTCCTGTTGATCTGATGGCAAGGCATGCACAACTGGCAAGAGATGCTTGTGGTTATTTGCCGGATGTTTTAGGTAAATATTTTTACGAGCAGGAAATTTCGGATATTGGAAAAAAAGTAGATCAGATTGAACACGATGCGGATGATATTAAGGTGGAGATTAGAAAGGCTTACGCAGAACTTAAATACACCTATTTTGATAAAGTAGATGCTTTGTTCATTCTTCACAAGCAGGATGGCATCATTGATAAGGCTGATGATGTGGTCAAGATGTTGATGATGAACCAGATTAAAAACCTTGATCATCTGATCATCAAGGATGTGATAGCTCTTGCGCATACTGTGGTTGAATCGGTTACAAAGATGACGCATGCCGTATCAAATCTGAGTATCGTGGCTGAATCTTCTTTTTCCAAAAGAGAGATTGCAAAAGAAAAAGAAGATTTGATGTCTGTTGAGGAAACGGAAAGCCGAAGTGATGATGAAGCTGTCGATTTGGGGAAAAGGGTTTATGCCATGAAAGATAAGATGAATGCTGTGGATGTGTTGTTTCTTCAGACTATCATAATAAACTTAGCAAAAATAGCTGACAGGGCTGAAAGAGTTGCCGAAAAAGTCAGAATGTTGATCAAGGCTTAACGGGGGGAATCGAGCTTGCTTATTTTTGGAATCGGATTGGGGTTCGCTTTGGCCTTTGCTATTGGTGCCAATGATGTGGCTAACTCTATGGCAACCGCTGTGGGTGCAAAGGCAATTACTCCGAAACAAGCTGTTTTGATAGCAGCCGTTTTGGAATTTCTGGGGGCACTGCTCTTTGGTAGCCATGTCACGTCCACCATCATGAAAGGGATTGTCAAATGGGAGGCCGTGAATAGTCCGAATGTATTACTTTATGGCGCGATGGCAACGTTAATTGCCACGACGGTTTGGATTTTGGTGGCTACGTTTTGGTCCATGCCCATCTCTACAACACATTCCGTAGTCGGAGGGATGATGGGATTTGGAATTGTAGCGGCAGGTTGGGGAGCTGTCAACTGGTTAACTATGCTTAAAATCGCATTAACGTGGATTATCTCCCCGTTATTCGGTGCTTTATTATCTTATGTGGTCTTTAAGATCATTGCTTGGGGCATCCTGCATAAAGAGAGCCCTTATTCAGCCGCAAAGAAGAATTCGCCGTACTTCATCGCTGCAACCATATTTATCATTGCCTTTCTCTTCTCCTATAAGACTTTGAAATTGGACATGGTTTTCACCTTTCTTTTTTCTATTGCATTTGCAGCGGTTGCATTGCTGATTGCCATCAAGACTGTATCCGGAAGGTTTTCTCTTAAAAAACCAGATGATGAATACGAAGCTGTTGAAAAGGTATTCAGAAAGATGCAGGTGGTCACTTCCTGTTATGTCTGTTTTTCACATGGTGCGAATGATGTGGCCAATGCCATTGGGCCTTTGGCTTTGATTATTGCCGTTTTAACAACCGGTGTAGCGACTGCCAGTGTTGAAGTTCCCTTATGGGTTCTCTTATTGGGTGGAGCTGGTATTGCCGCTGGTGTTGCCATATTGGGCAAAAAGGTTATGAAGACTATCGGAGAGGATATTACCGTATTAAACAATACCAGAGGTTTTTCAATTGATTTTGGAACGGCAACTACTGTTTTGGTGGCGTCTGTTATGGGTGTTCCCATATCCACGACTCATACGGTTGTAGGTTCAGTCACCGGTATTGGCATGGCTCATGGTATGGAAATGGTCAACGTCAGTGTGTTAAAGAACATCATCTTGTCCTGGCTGTTGACAGTTCCACTTGTGGCAGTTTGCTCGGGAGGAATTTACTGGTTTTTATTGAAGATAATCGGGTGATTTTTTTCTTCATTCAAATTTAATATATAAATGATAAAATACCCTGTCATACGTCCATACTTTATAACAATTAAGAGGTGAAAGATTTGATTATCAAGCGATATGAGAATAACGAACAGATGAGTGTAAAGGCTGCTAAAATTGTGAAGGAGCAGATCGTGGAAAAACCAAATTCTGTTTTGGGTCTTCCCACAGGATCATCACCTCTTGGGATGTACGATCAATTGATTGCCATGTACAAAAGGGGAGAAATTGATTTTTCTTCCGTTAAGACGTTCAATTTGGATGAGTACTGTGGCTTACCAACTGACCATCCTCAAAGCTATCATAAATTCATGGATAAAAATTTCTTTCGGCATGTGAATATAAAACCTGAGAACATTCATATGCCAAAGCCTGATAAAGATGGTCAACAAAGTGTTTGTGAGGAATATGAACAGTTGATTCGTCAAGCAGGCGGTATCGACTTGCAGATCTTGGGTATTGGCAGAAACGGGCATATCGGGTTTAACGAACCGGGAACCTCTTTTTCCAGTCGAACGCATGTGATTCAACTTCATGAGGAAACAAGACAGGCTAATGCCAGATTTTTTAACACCATTGAAGAAGTACCAAAAGCAGCTGTTACAATGGGAATTAAAACTATCATGAGAGCTCAAAAGATCTTACTCCTTATTTCTGGAGAAGCGAAGCAAGAGGCATTATACAAGCTCGTTCAATCATCGGTAAGCGAAGCCTTTCCCGCATCGGCACTTCAACTTCACCCCGATGTAACGGTTTTAACAGAAAAAAGTTCCACACAAATGATCAATGAGAGCTTTGAATGGACTAATAATGAACTGGTTGTTTGATAGGAACTAAAGCGTTCAACTTGATAATCTTTCTCATTTCTGCTATAATAATTAGGAAACTTGCCAAAATTAATTGAGTAATAGACTCGTTTATAATCGAATCATTCAAATATAAAGACAATTTTGTTTCTATAATCATCATCATCTTAAAATGGAGGAGATTCTATGAAAAAAAGTTTGTTGTTTTTAATCGTTGTGTTGCTTGTTTGTACTTTTGGATTTGCCAAAGTATACAGAGTTGGTACAAGTGCCGGATTCCCACCGTTTGAATATGTAGAGAACGGTGAATATGTGGGGTTTGACATGGATCTCATGAGAGAGATGGCAAAAGAAATGGGTTTTGAGATCGAAATCATTGACATGAGTTTTGATTCTCTTATAGCCGGACTGGTTTCAGGAAACCTGGATATTATAGCAGCTGGAATGACGATTACAGATCAGAGGGCAAAGGTCGTTGACTTTTCTGATTCTTATTGGACAGCAGATCAGAGTATCTCAGTTAAAGAGGATTCAGATCTTTCTATAACAGTTCTTTTTGGAAAGCATAACATCGGTGTTCAAACCGGTACAACCGGAGACCTTTGGGTTGAAGAAAACTTAGAGAAGACCGGAATTCTTACGGGCAGATACAAACGATATGACACATTCGTTCTCGCCATGACGGATCTTGTTAACGGTAATTTGGATGCAGTTGTTCTTGATTCCCCGGTTGCTGAGAGATTTTCTAAAGTTCGACCGGTCAAGACTATCGGGATCATCAAATCTGATGAAAAATATGGTCTGGCTGTTAGAAAAGGTAACTCAGAGTTACTCAACACGATTAATGAAGGTCTGAAAACACTTGAAGAAAATGGTACCATCGATGAATTAATCAAGAAATACTTCTGATTGATTTTTTACACTAACACGCTACGGTCTTAAAAGGCCGTAGCGTTTAGTTATTAAAATCTGTATAGAAAGGTGGGGAGTATCATAGATAAATTTCAATTATTTCTCGATTCAATGCCCCTGTTATTGAAAGGTACCTGGGTCACTATAGAGATTACATTCCTAACGTTAACATTGGGGATGTTGATCGCTGTACCGGTTTCTTTTGGACAAGTATACGGTCCAAAATGGGGAAAAGCCTTGATCGGTATTTATGAAAAAATCTTTCGAAGTATACCCGGAATTGTTATTCTCTTTCTAATTTATTACGGCCTGCCTCGAGCCGGTGTTCAGATGTCGCCTTTTTTAGCGACTGTTATAGGGTTGGGTTTAAGAAGTGGTGCTTACCAGTCCCAGATATTCAGAGGAGCCATACAATCAATCGATTCAACACAAATGAGAGCTTCAAGGTCTTTGGGGATGTCCAAGATGCAGGGATTCAGAAATGTCATATTTCCACAAGCCTTCCGAGTTGCTCTTCCACCATGGGCCAATGAGTTCACCATCGTCTTAAAAGATTCGTCGTTTGCTTATGCCTTGGGGGTTACGGAATTACTAAGACAAGGAAGATATATCATTTCGACTACCTATGAACCAATGCTCATCTTTTTAACGATTGCCGCTATTTATTTTATAATCACGATTACATTGAACAAAAGCCTTGCTGCGCTTGAAACAAAGCTTACCATACCCGGTTTTGATATAAGGGAGAAGATAAAATGACAGAGAATAAACATCTACTGAGAGTGGAAAACCTTAGGAAAAGCTTTGGAGAAAACCTTGTTTTAAAAGATGTCAGTTTTACAATGGAAAAAGGAGAGACGAAGGTCATTATAGGACCAAGCGGTACCGGAAAAAGCACATTGCTTACTTGTATTAATCAACTCGTGAAACCGGACAGTGGAACTATATACTTAAAGGATTTAAACGTTACCGAGGCTGATGATATGAATAAAATCAGAGCCCGAATTGGTTTTGTGTTTCAGGATTTTGGTTTGTTTTCTCATTTAACTGCCATGAGAAACGTCATGATCGGTCCCATTAAGGTACAAAAAATGAGTAAAGAAGATGCCAAAAACATTGCTTATGAAGAACTCAAAAGAGTAGGTTTGCTTGAACATGCCGATAAATATCCGGCTCAACTCTCCGGTGGACAAAAGCAACGTGTGGGAATCGCCAGAGCTTTGGCCATGCAACCGGAATTGATTCTATTTGACGAACCTACATCCGCATTGGATCCAGAGTTGATTGGTGAGGTTCTTGCGGTAATGAAGGACTTGGCATTCAACAAAATGACCATGCTGATTGTTACTCATGAAATGGGTTTTGCCCGAACAGTATCCGATGAGATTATCTTTATGGAGGGCGGTGTCATTGTGGAACAAGGATCACCGGAAAAACTTTTCAAAAGCCCAGAAAACAAAAGAACTGGAGAGTTTCTTTTCAAACTGACAGAGCTTTACGGTGAAGGTGACCAGTAATGTTCAATAATATCTTAGAAATCGTTGTGAACCATTGGCCTTCTTTTCTTGAAGGGGTCGGAATGACTTTGCTCATGGCGCTGATCGCCATGTCTGTTGGAACTTTTCTCGGAACAATCCTGGCCTTTTTAAAAGTATATGCAAATAAATTTGTGGTTGCCATTGTTTCCGGGTTTATTGAAATCATCAGAGGGACTCCCATGCTGGTTCAAATCTTCATCTTTTATTTCGGATTACCCGTATACGGCATCAGGATGACGGCATTTGGAGCCTGTATCTTAGGCTTTATCATTAACAGTTCCGCCTATCAGGCTGAATACACCAGAGGGGCTATACAGTCTGTTGAGCAGAACCAAATGACAGCTGCACGCTCTTTGGGAATGACTAGGAATCAGTCAATCTTTAGTATCATCCTGCCCCAAACGATCAAACGGGCCATACCTGCATGGACCAACGAATTTATATACTTGTTGAAATACACATCTTTGGCCTATATTGTGGGTGCAGAAGAGTTGATGGAAAAGGCAAAGGTTATCGCCAGCAGGAATTTTCTCTTTTTTGAGGTTTACATCATCGTAGCCGTTATCTATCTAATACTTGTACTCGTTATCACTTGGTTGCTTCAAAAACTGGAAAAGAAATTAGAAATACCTGGATTGGAAACTGTTCGATAAAAAATGCTATAATAGTCTCCAGACTATTCATCACATATTGAGGAGGAAGTATAGAATGAGTATAAAAATGAGGTTGATGGTATTTTCCTCTATCATTGTTGCTCTTGCGTGTATCTTGCTTTCGTTGTTTATTTCGGATTATTATGCTTCGATTTTCACAAAACTCTCACTTGAAGGAGATACCAAAGTAAATATTACGCAAATACAAGGTGATTTTGATAAAGCAAAAGAGATTACATGGGTTTATACCCTTATAGTAATGGGGGCAGGAGTTTTAACTTTATTCCTTCTTTCGTCCTACATTTTGAAACCCCTCTCGAAGATAAGGGAAGATCTAAAAACATTAGGGGATGGCGATTTTACAAAACGCTTTGAAACGAAAAGAAAAGATGAAATCAGCATGATTTCCACAACACTCAATGACGTTTCCGAAAGCATTCAAAATATCATTGCAGATATGACGCTTACTATCAGAGAGACTACCATCAGTTCAAATGCAGTAAGCAGAGATAGCGAAGAGATGGTTAATAGCTTTGAGAACACTAAAGAAATAATCGAAACGGGTAATTCATCCATAGTGGATATGGTCAATTCCGTGGAATCCGAAACCAGTGCTATTGAAGATATCTCAAATTCAAGTCAGTATTTGGCAAAGATGGCTGAAAATCTTAATGAAACGACAAACACAATATCTCAAAAGGCCGAAAAAGGAAAGGATACGATTTCAAAAGTCAATGATAATGTGATAGAACTGGCAAAATCGATGGAGCAAATATCCACAGATGCGAATTTGATGGTGGATAAGGCTTCCACGATTGGAGAAGTGGTGAATACCATTAGTGCCATTGCCGAACAAACAAATTTATTGGCTTTGAACGCAGCCATCGAAGCTGCCAGAGCAGGCGAGGCCGGGAAAGGATTTGCGGTGGTTGCTGATGAAATCAGAAAACTCGCAGAAGAAAGTAAAAAGGCAACTGAAAACATATCCGAGAATCTAAAGTCCATTGTGGATGGCGTTGAGAATACCGCATCTGATATCTTGAAAATCAACGAAAACATTAAAAATGTTACCAAAGATAATGACGAAGCAGTAAAAAATATATCAGAGATTTTGGGAGAAATGCAGACAATCAGCGAATTGACCACGAATTTGGCGGCCAACGCACAAGAACAGGGAGCTGCAACTCAAGAGATCGAAGCGACTTCACAAGAATTAAAGGCAAAGTCCAATGAAATGCGAGAAATTCTGGAGCAAATTGAAGCACAATCTGAAGAGACCGAAGAAAAAATTGAACAGATAGAAGATATGATGGAAACATTAACTCAATCATCCATATCGGCTACCGATAAACTTTCAAAATATCGAGTGTTTGAAAGCGGTGAGTACAAGAAACAGCTTGAAAAGGCCTTGGCGTCACATGAAAATTGGTTCGCTCAATTAAAGAGAATGGTCCAACAGATGGAAGTGTTGAGATTGGAGACCAATCCCAAACGGTGTAACTTTGGAATCTTTTTCAATTCCATCGCCCACTATACGGGCCATGAGGAAGAATGGAACGAGATAGGAAAGGAGCATAAAGCCCTGCATGATTCTTCTGAAGAGGTTATAAAAGGGATAAAAGACAATAACAGGAGTCAAACTGAAAAGGCTTTTAAAAAGACGGCTGAGATATATGATAAAACGCATGCGTTGTTGGAAAGGTGTTTGAATACGATTATTCAAGAAGAGAGTAAACGTTAAATCAATTCTTACATATGAAAAAGTTTGAAAAAAGAATGCTCTTCATGTAAGACAATGGGTTTGTGGAAAAAGGTATACGACTTAATGCTATACGGTAACCTAACTATTGACTGCGAATGAAGTTTTTTATGATATACTATTTATGATTCCACTGTAAAAAGGGCGTTTTAGCAGAATCATATGATATTGATCAAATACATCAAAACACCAACAGAAATGGGTATAAAACTGTGGATAACGATGGTTATTTCACTGGCACCACCTGATGCAATATTATGCTGATATGGTGATGGTCCGTCCGGCAATATTATTTTTGCAGGAAATGATCTTTGTCTTGTTTTTTTTGGAACGCCCTTCTTTTTTTCTCCCCATTTACAAGCCATTTTTGTAGCTAATTCAACTGCTTCCACCCCGCTTTTCATTGGCAAAGTCTTTTCGTAACCCGTCAATTCACATAAAATTTTCAGAAAGATTCCCATTTTATCATTATGGAAAGCCCTTGATATCAGCGTTAATTTATTCGCCTGATTGGTTAAGACACTGATGATTTTCGGATGACAATGCCCTTGACTGAGTGCTAAATAGGCAGCCAACATATCTAAATACCTGTTTCCATCCACATCCCATACCCAACAACCCACCCCTTTTTCAATGACCACTGCCAATGGATGATAGTTGTTTGCACTCCACTTCATTTCACTTTCCCTTTCTATATAACCTTGTGCGTGATTCATTTTACACCTCCTGTAAAAATACGGGGTTCTCTTCCATTTAGTGTGGGCTGAAAAACAATATAGTTCATCAGAAATCCATCCTTTATGGATTAAATAGTTACTTATAGTACATATTTAGCGTTATATAGGAATTTTATTTTAAATTTTTCATGTAAACGCTTGTTATGAATAGAAGCAGAAGATAGGTTTTTACATTCTTTTTGAAAAGTCCATTTTTGACAATGGATTTACAATTTGAATAATAACGCTGCGAGCCATTTAAAAAAGCGGTTTTTTGTTATATAATGGAGTATATTTCATTTCAATTAGCAATGAAAAGCGACGCCAAGTAATTGGGATTTCAATCCACTAACAATTTTCTCAACTTAAGAGGAGGCATATATATGAAATTGAAATTCAAGTTTGAACCCACTATTACTTCAAAAATCCTGTTGATTTTATTGATTGGCTTTCTTATTATCAGTTTGGTCTTTATCTTTATCAGCAAATCATCCTTCAACATGCTGGAATCCGGGACTTATAATGTTGTTGATAGCCTTTTGGAAGAGGATATTCAAAATAAAAATAAAAATGATTCTGATTTTTTCAATGCCTACGGTGAAAATTTGGCAACTTATCTTTCTATTATTTCCGGACCACCTATTTGGAATTTTGAAACAGAAGTAGTTGAATCATTTGCGGATGATTTGTTAAAACTTCCAAATATCACATATGTGGTGATTTATGATGAAAATGAAAATATTTTAACCGGTCAAAAAAACGATGCAGACGGTTCATTGGCATTTTCCAAAGAAATTAATTATGAAGAGACATTCTTAGGTTCAATTGAGATAGGTTTGGATCAACAATATCTGGAAAATCTTAAAAGAGAAAGCGAATCTACTAAAGTTAACTTATTAAGTCAGTTTTCTCGAAAATCAAATGAGATCATTTCTCAAAGACTTTCTATTATGATTTTAATTTCCATCATTTCAGCAATTGTCATTTTAATCCTTACAGGTTTTTTTGTTTACTTTGCCACAAGACCATTAAGAAAAGTAAAGGCTGTTGTTGATGATTTGGCAGAAGGTGAGGGAGATTTAACAGTAAGACTGGATATAAAATCAAAAGATGAAGTGGGAAAGTTAGCTGATTCTTTCAATCACTTTTTAATCAAACAGAATGCCTTGGTGAAAAGTATTAAAACTATTTCTCTTACGATTGATGATAATTCGTCAAAATTATCTGAAATCGTTCATGATGAGAACAAATTAGCTCAAGATGTTGTGGAAAGGATTAATGAGATTGATGGAGAAACACAAAACATTTCATCCTCACTTGAACAGGTTACAGCAAGTGTTCAGGAAGTAGCCGCAAATTCACAGACAGTAGCAAGTGCTTCTAAGGAAATCTCCAAAATGGCTGAAAATTCAAAGATATATGTGGAAGAAAGCTCAAAGTCAGCATCAAAGATAGAAGATAAAATGAGTCAAGTAACAAAGGAAATGACTAATACCGCTACCAGTGTGGAAAAACTGGTCAACAACCTCTCCAATATAGAAGCGATACTTGAATCAATCAATGCCATCGCGGAGCAGACGAATCTGTTGGCATTAAATGCTGCAATCGAAGCTGCAAGAGCCGGTGAAGCCGGAAAAGGTTTCAGTGTTGTTGCTGATGAGATAAGAAAACTTGCTGAAGAAAGTAAAGAAGCCACAAAAAAAGTCGCTACCATTCTAAAAGACATTTCAACACATTCAGCTGAAGTCAAAGAAAAAACCGAGAATGTCAATAATAGTGTGAAGGAAGCTTCATCAATTAGTGTTCTGGTCAGAGAAAAGCTTGGTACCCTTATGAAACAGATTGATAATATGGTATCCGGCAGCGAAGAAGGGTTTAACCTTTCCAATTTACAAAAAGAATCAACGGATGAAATTTCACAAGCTGTAGAAACCTCTAATTTAAGTACTCAATCATTGGTTGAAAAACAGCAAACGATAGTCAAATTAATCGAACAATTGAAATCCAGTGTGGATACAGTCCAACAATCCGGTGTTGAAATGCATAATTCTTCAAATATCTTAAGTAAAGAGATTAACAAATTCAAAATTAATGAGAATGAAGATATTTAAGGAGTATTTTCTTTTGTTATTTATATTTTTTGGAGGTGAAATTATGAAAAAAAATTTATTGATCATCATTTTATTTGTTATATTCGTCGTTTTTGCATTTTCGAATGCACCGTTTAAAATTTACACCGAAATAATCGGCAGATCTCAATTTTATGCGGAGGATGGAACACTGACGGGTTCATCAGTTGAAATCGTTGAGGAAATTCAAAAACGTGTTGGCGATGATACCGAAATTGAAGCACTACCCTGGTCTCGTGCATACAACCTTCTTTTATCAGAAAACAACATCATTCTTTTTTCTACTACATTAACTGAAGAAAGAAGAGATTTGTTCCAATGGGTTGGACCAATTTTTAGTCAGCCATGGGTTTTTTATGTTAAAAAAGGATCAGGTGTGGAGATCAATTCAATGGAAGATGCAGAAAAACTGAAGAAGATTGGAACTTATCTGAATGATGCCAGAGAACAATATCTGCTTTCACTGGGTTTTGATAACTTGGATAGTGCAGTCAACGAAGTGAATAACGTAAAGAAATTAAATTTGGGCAGAATTGACGCTATGATGGCTTCACCGGATAATTTCTTTGCATCGTGCAGAGAGGCCGATATAGATGCAGATAACTTCGAAGAAGCTTATTTGGTATCTGAACAGGAATTATACAACACTTTCTCAAAAGAGTTTGATGAAACCATTGTGGCTGAATGGCGAGAAGCCTTGAAAAACATGTATGAAGATGGAACCTTTGAAGAGATTTATTTAAAATGGTATCCGGATGCACGTCTCCCCACCTATAAAGTGGTCGAGTAAAAAAAATTAATTAGACATTTAAAGAGGCCATAAAAGGCCTCTTTAATTTTTGATATTTTAAGCACAAACCCCTCTTTTCAAACCTTTCTTTCTCGGGTTAACTCGATTGCTTCTTTTCCTGACAGGTGTTCAACAACTATTTCTACCATACAAGTTTGTTGAAACAGTTTGTTGATTTCCTCCAGACGACCCTTTTCATGGGATGGTGAATATTTTGCAGCAAGGGTTTTCAACGCTTTTTTCTTTTCTTTTTCATCTTCCAAAATCCTGGCTTGTCCAAAGATGATCACACTGCGATAATATGTTGTGAACTCTTCTGGTATGATTTGATCTTTGTCAATAATACAAAAGGAAACCTTTGGATGTGCTTTAAGAGCATCTATTTTGTGTCCGCTATAGGCGCAATGAAAGTAGATTTTGTTATCTTTGTAAACGTAACTGATAGGAACCGCGTAAGGATAGTCATCATCTCCTATCAAAGCAAGCACACCCGATGTACCTTTATCTAAGACTTTGATGCTTTCGCTTTTTGATAAAACCTGTTTTTTTCGTCGCATTTCTCGAAACATTATACCCTCCTTTCAAACATTAAAATACGTCCATCTATTGCTGTATTCTTCAGACAGTCGTACTGATGTGATTATACACTTTAGTCCCTTCTTCAAATCAAATGGTATGATATATACAAGGTTAATACTTTTATTAAAAAGAGGGGATTGAATGCTA
>CAYUYU010000051.1:6165-14205 GCA_964449405.1 uncultured Thermotogaceae bacterium | reverse complement strand
GTGAAAGATGCCGACATTAAGAGAAATATCAATGAAAACGGGGATATCCATCGCCACCTTTTCCAGAGTCTTGAACGGAAGCGAAAAGGTATCCGAGAAGATGAAAAAAAAGGTGTATGCGGCCTTAAAGCAGTATAAATATCAGAGGACGGCCATGATCAGCAATCGAATAAAAAGTCTTGTCGGCATCATTGTTCCTGACTTGAGGGGATATCATTATCCCGAGCTCACTTTGGGAATTGAAGAGGCACTTTTAGAAAATGGGTTCGAATTTTTTCTTGCCAACACAAAACAAGAGCTGAACAAAGAAATCGATATCATCTCGGAACTTTACGAAAGAAAAGCCGACGGAATTGTGTTATGCACATCGGACAGTGATGATGAGCAAATCAAGTTGTTGATGGATTCAACCATACCCGTTGTGGGGGTTGACAGAAAAGACAGTGAGATTAAAATTGACAGTGTGAGCATCGATAACTACAACAGTTCGAAAACAGCAGCGAATTACCTATATGATTGCGGTCACAGAGACCTTTTGTTTGTTGAAGGAGAGGAAATAGTCTATTCAGCGGTTTTAAGGAAAAAGGCCTTTATGGATATGGAGATGGAAAAAAGAGATTTTCACGTTCATTACGAACCAGGGGATTTTGAACCCGAAACAGGATACATAGGGGTTAAAAACGCTTTGAAAAAAGGTATTAAATTTACCGCTGCCTTTTTCGTCGACGATTGGATGGCTTTTGGGGGCATGCGGGCCTTATATGAAGAAGGCATACGCGTCCCGGAAGATATTTCAGTCATGGGATTTGATGATGCCCCTTTAAGCAGATACACCACACCGAGTCTGACAACCATCTACCAACCACGATTTGAACTTGGCTACACTGCCGGACAACTGATCATGAACAGGATATCCGGGAAAGAAAAGAGCAAAGTCAAAAGAAAAATCATGCTGAACACGGAGCTTGTTGTCCGGGAATCTGTTAGAAATATTAATGAAGAATAAAAAAACACCATCGAATCTTTCTACAAACACAACCCCTTGTGGTTGTGTTTGTTCGTTTAAAAAGATCTATTTCCCCTTCCTCATAACCCCCTTAATCATCCTGGGTAAAAACGCAAGCGTTGTTAAAACCCCCATGCCAATCCCCAAGATCATGAGGATGGACAAATTCACATACAACATCAACGGTGCCGTAAGCAGCACCACAAAACAGGCGATCAAACTGATGCCGTTAAAGATGATGGGCGAAGCTGTCATCTTGTAGGCTTCTGAGACGGTTCCCGTTTTTTTATACCAGTACATGAAATGAATGGCATAATCAATGACCAGCCCCATGAGCATACCGGAAATAATCACAGTAGGTACCTCGAGAGGAATTTGTAGCAATCCCATGAAGACGAAGTTAAACATAATGGTCAAACCAATGGGAACGGCTGAAAAGAGGGATGTGCTTAGTTTCCTGAAAATTATGACGAGAAGCAAGAATATCAAGACAAAAGAAAGGATCAGACTCTGTATTTGATTTTCCACAACTGCACCGCTCAGTTCAAGCCAAACAAGCGGGATTCCTGCGGTATAAAATCTGTACTTGGACTGCAATTCGGGATAGTCATTCAAAATATCGTCAATATCGTTAACAAGTGCTTCTGCTGTGGAACTGTCATTTCCTATAGCAAACAACAGGTATCGGATGGCGTTTTGTGAATAAAATGTTTTAGCATATTTTTGTCCTTCCTCACTCGTTCTGATATAAGCCAATAACAAATTAGGTGATATGTTCATACTTTCAGAAAGACCAAAAAGACTGAGAGATTTGGAAACAATTCCGATATCTTTCATCCTTTTCTCAATCTCCCCCATCTTTTCCACTTCTTCAGGGGTGGGTGAAAAGTTTTCAGATTCCTTTTGTTCGACCATAAGATAAAAATTGGAAACCCAGTTGAACTTATTTTCCAGATGATTTACCCCTTGCATTAATTCCGAACTTTGTTTGAAATAATTGTAAGAGTTGATTTCTAATGGAATACTTTTGATCATAAACGGTGCCAGGATAATTCCGATGAAAGTAAAGAATATAAAACTTGTGGAGAGCCACTTTGGAATCTTCAAAGTATGTTTTTTGTGCTTTTGAAAATGTTTGTGCGTATTTCTGGAAAAACTCAGCAGTGATGGAATGATGTTCATGGTGAAGAATGCACAAAAGAAAATGCCGATTGCGATGAACAAACCCATATCTCGAAATGCCTGCATATTTAAAAAAACATATGAAAAAAACCCTGCCATGGTAGTCAATGCGGAAAAGAAAACCGGCGTCCTTTCTTCGTTGATCGTAATTCTGATAAGGGCTGTCTTTTTACTTCCTTCGTATTCATGTTCCATGAATCTTGACAAAAAATGCATCCCGTAGGCGGATCCGATAATAATTAAAAATGAGGGAATCAGGACAGTCAAAATGTTTATATTCCTTCCCAACAGCAATAAAAGAAATAGAATCCAAACCGAGGAGATAATCGGCGGAACAAGTGTAAGGAAAGATAGGTAAAGATTTCTGAATTTGACCATGAATATGGCGAAAACAGCTAAGATAATAATCGGCGGATATACCAACGTGAAATTTCGTATGGAGGCGAACAGCTCATAATCCACCATGTCTTCACCCACCAGATGATACGAAAGGTCAGTATTGTCTTTGATGACATTTAACAGTGATGATACAAGCTCAAAAGTATCCCGTTTATAATCGGCTTTTTTTCTTATAGTAAGTGCAAGTGTAGAACCATCCTTTGATATCAGTGAACCAACATAAAAATCATCTTCCAAGATACTCTTATCCAAATGATAGGATCCGTTTTCTTGAACCACATAGGGAGTAGTTTGAATAAAGGGTGCTGAAAAAGTGAACCCTTTAAATTTCTGGGCATCAAAGACAGAATCCACACCATTTACAAAAGGCTGCTTCCTAATTTCAGACACCACATTGTTTACTTGAGAAAGGCTTTCAGGTATATCATCTAAATCAAGATCAATCAGCAACATAAGCGTACTGGCATCGCCAAAGTTGATGGCAATCTGTTCAAGAGAATCCAAAGTCTCACTACTCTCATCCAAAAAGGCGGTAAATGAGGCATCAAAATAAATGTGATTCAACACATAAATCAACATCAGTATACTGATAACCAGTATGGCGATTGTTAAATAATTCCTCTTTAAACCAGATAGGTTCTGTGTTTTCTCTTTTTTCATGAAATTACTCCTCAAATAAATCCTCAATATATTCAGAATACAACAGATAAATCAGAAAGTTAGTCAAAAGGACCTTTACTATTATACATTAAAAGTGGTTTTTATGAGATAATGTTAATAGGTGTTAAACCTGTAAGGTAGGTATTGTATGGTTGCACTGCAACAACCCATTTTAGTATTGTTTATCCAGAACTGCGTCACTTGTTTTGTTCTGCGGGCGGACACACCGGTCCCGCCCCTACAAATGCGTAATAACACCTTAAATAGCGACGTAGGGGAGCAAAGGTGTGGGGTCAAAGAAAACAGATTGACTGCCCATTCAAAGAATGGGCTTAGAAGTATTTTGCCTATGGGCAAAAACTTCATGCTCCTGAACAACAATAGCGGAGACATTTTTTTGGCAATAATCGCAAAAAAAGGTTTTTTCAGGGGAACCATCATATGCTATAATTACTAATATTCATAATTTAAAAGACAAAGGAGAACAGCCATGACAAAAGAATTACTTGAAAAAATCAGAGAAATAGAAAGCAAAATGGGAACAGACTGGATTCAAAAATTTGAAAATGTTTCCACAAAAGGGGAACTCATCGTAACTGCGCAAAAAAACGGAATAGAACTCACTCCCGAATTGGCACAAGAAGGACTCGCCATGATTCGCGCCAACGAAAAGGACGAATTATCGGAAGAAGAACTATCCGCAGTTGCCGGTGGAAAGATCGTTTTCCATTGAAAAAGATTTGTAGGGAATAGGGCGGCTTGTTGATTTTACCAAAAAGTTTTTGCCCTTTCCCTATGTTGTAAATTTTACAATTAATACACTTATTAATCGTTACCATTTTAATGACACATTATGTTGATACAAACCTTATCTGTAAGCCCCTACAAAAGACACCTTCCATAGTTCGATGTTATCAGCAGGCATTTCCTGACTCTCCCAATGAACACCGTCTTTTGAATGCCGGATAACGCCTTGAGGTAAATCAGCAGGGGCAGCAAACGACTTGAACCCAACCGCCCAGATCTCATCGTCAAAACAGGTGATTCCTTCATATTGATAATCGATATTCTTATCTGCTATGGAACCTTCAAAAGTATCGCCATTCTTTTCAATCCTGAGAATTAAGCCGCCGGAAAAACCACCGATATTCTGAACCGCCCACGCTTTCTCAGCTGAAGGCGCACAAAGATCATCCAGATCATTTTCAGCAGCGATATTCGGTGCATCTTTGTTCCAGGTGTTCCCCCCATCAGTTGTCCGATACACATCCGCCATGGGTCTTACACATGCCCAAACGGTTTGTGAATCCACGATGGAAACTGCCATGGGGCCTGCACCAGGATCATCCAACAGGTTCGGTAAAAACTCCTTCCGCCAGCCTTGTCCAAAATCAGAGATATGGACCATGCCATGATCTCTCGATCCCACATCAGCTATCCACACATCTGAGCCTTTAGCATCCATTCGATTCACCTGAATGATATCAATCCCGGGATGTTCCATCACTTCCCAATCCTTACCCCCATTAGTGGTTCTTAGAACTGTTCCGTGAAGTGTCACAGCCCACACAAGATCACAATTAATAGCCTTGATACTTTTCACAGAATCCGTTGCCGCCACACCATCCGGTAAATCCTGAATCTCCCAACTCTCTCCACCATCCACTGTGTTAATAATCATACCACCTGTCCCTTCGCCATCATCCCCCAGAGCTGCCCAAGCCGTCTGTTCATCAGCAGCTGTGATGTCATTTCCCGGAAGGCCTTCCCAAAGGGAAGGATTTCCCTGTACTTCCCAGGTTTTGCCACCATCTCGGGTATGAACAATAGCCGCGCTATTATTCTCATCCCAACCAATGGCCCAACCGACCTTTTTGTCCCCGGTTTGGATAACGAAGATACAGCCTGTCAGTATGATTAATGAGGTTAAAGTCAAGATTATCGTGATGATTTGTTTTTTCATTTGGTATCCCCCTTGTTTTTTTTCGCTCTCACGGCCTTTTTATGCCGCTTTGTTTTTCCGAGTTGAGCTTTCTTATTATAACATGATAGAACTTGCAATGAATACAACTTTTCAAAGTTAAAGGGAAGGTTGAACCTTTAAAACATCAATTATATCAAAAACTTCAAAAATGTTATATAATCAACAATGATTCATTTTTAAATGACCTTTTATCAAAAAAGCTTTTAAATTGGATAAACGCAGGAAAAACTTAGGTGGTGACTGGTAATGAAACAACAAAAAGGAATCCTGGTTCCGGTCTTTTTCGTACTTCTGATAAGTATAGCTTTCTCATTTAATCAGCCTATTTTATATGTAAAGGATAATATCAATACCAATGGAACGCACTTGGAACTTTATGATCCCGGTAATGATAAAACCGTTCTAGTGACCGATGCAACGACACCGGGTTTGTTCAACCTATCCTTTCCCATTGTTTGCGAGACCACAGGTCTAATTGGCTTTACCAATCATACCCGGGCTATGGCAGCAGAAGTTTACGTCATCGATCCGGACAGTACTACTCCGAGAAAAGCAGTCGATGGGGCGATCCTGGAAGATATCTCTCCGGATGGCAAACATCTACTGGTTTCAGGGGCTTCTTCCTCTCCCTCTTTATATTTGGTGGATGTATCCACCCATCAATTGGAACAGATCACGAAAGGCTACACCGTGAGCTCAGCCCGTTTTTCTCCAGACGGACAATCCATTGTCTTCGGGGTGATGGATAAAACAGGTTCCATTGATATCTACAAGTTGGAATTGTCTAACAAAGAAATCTCACCACTGATTCAAACCAGTCAATGGAGTGAATACTTTCCTTCTTTTACTCAAGATGGCCAATATTTGATGTTCATGACCAACCGGACGGGGCAATGGGGTGTGGATTATGTCGATATGAACACAAACAAGCGCTATCAGGCGAATTTGTGGGGGATGTATCCCTCGCTTTCAACGGATGATGCTTGGACCGCTTTGGAAAAAGACGGGCAAATTCTCGTTTCCAAAACCACTGGAAAAGAGCCTCAAACACTTGGAGAAGGTTCAACGCCTCAATGGATATCTTTATCAGCTGCAGGCCGTTTTCTGGGGAGTGCTCCTGTTCAAGTGGCTACGACTACCGAAACCGGAAAGTTGCTAACCACCAAGAAGATTGGACCGGATGGCGGAACAGCCGAAGTAGCAGGGCAAATTTCCATCAACATTCCCTCCGGTACCCTTGACGCCGGATCGGGTAATAAAACACTATCCGTCAACAGTACACAAATCGAAGGGGTTAAGGGCAAAATCTTTGATCTGGAATGGGAGGATTCTCCTGATTTATTCTCGAAATTAGTTGAAATTTCTATTCCCTTAGATAAAAATGAAAAGCCGGATGAATTTGTAGCCATTGATGAAATCATGGAAGACCTTTGGATTGTTATGCCATCGGAATATGATGCCAAAAACCATGCCATTACTTTCAAAACCGCACATTTTTCAAAAAAGGGCCTCCTCAGTGAAATTGGCTCTCAAGATGTAAGAGAATTTGTAAGTGGTACCGTAGGAAGTATTGGAACGGGAATCGGGGTTATCATTATCACCGGCAGCACAGCGATCAGCCTTCCAGCCATTGGCGCCATGGCAGTCGGGGGTTATTTAATCTCAAAAACAGGGATCGCAGACCCGGCTGTGGATAAGGGGTTTGAATGGTATCATGGAATAAACAAAACGTTTTCCATTGGTGATGGAGTAAGCGTTTCTTGGGTGGATGACCCAAAAAGTCCATCAAACCTGCCCGGAGATAAAGTTATGGTATGTGTTGAAAAGGGAACCAATCAGATTCTTTTTGCCGTATATGACAAAGGAACCGATCCAAAACAGAGAGAAGCCGCCATGACTGCAATGTTTCCCGGATCGAACTACCTGTTGGTTAATATCCCTAAAATTATCTTTGAACTGGCAGTTGAAATGAAGTGGATCAAAAACTACTACAAACAAAACGGTTATAACGCGCCTTCCGAAACTGATGTATGGATATATAAAATAGATACGGCCGGTGGTTGGAATGGAACAAAACTGGAAATCAATGTAGACTACTTCGCTGATTCATCAGAAGAGACAAAGGCGAGTCGAATGGTGGTTTTGGCTCACGAATACTGGCACAGTGTTTATCAGCACAACGGCTATTCTCCCGATTACAAATGGTTAGACGAATGCTTGGCCACCACTTTTGAAAGTCAGGCGCTTTATGATGCCAAAAGATTGTATACAGCTACGATTCTTCCTAAATACGAACATTTCTACGACATGTTCAAAGCTGAGCAAGTGGCAGAAAGCTTGAGAAGCGGTTTTGTGTTTGAAGGAGAAAGCGGAACGGATGCTGACAGGTCAAAAAGGGGCTATCATTTTTGGCCATGGGGGAAATTTTTACTGGCAACTCAAAATCATGAAGAAATCCGGAAGTTGTTGAATGATGACATGGATTCAAATTTACTTTCAAGCTATTTTGATCTGTTCTGTAAGGGAATTCTCCTCAGCGATTATGAAATAGGTGAAGAGGTTCCTGAAACCGTTCCGTTTGCGGGTAAAACTGTTGCTTATAACAGTCCCTCAGCCTGGTCTGCTTTACAGGTAAAATCTTTTATTTCCTCATCCATCTTAACAACCGGTAGTGCCAAGTCCAATTTCTCTCAAGGCGTCTATCTCAAGCCCATACCCTTGTCCATGAACATATTGAAATTCCAGTCCCAATTACCCAATGACCAGTCACCATTGATTATCCGAAGGGCAACCCCGGATGAACGCGAAG
>CAYUYU010000051.1:0-6065 GCA_964449405.1 uncultured Thermotogaceae bacterium | reverse complement strand
CCCAATGACCAGTCACCATTGATTATCCGAAGGGCAACCCCGGATGAACGCGAAGAATTCATCGCCCTTAATCCTCAAAAAACAGGCAATGCCTTCGGAAGGCAAAGCTATGACGATACACAGTTGGGAGATGGCATCCTGGTTGTCACAAGAGGGTGGTTGAATACGGCTTCAAAGACCATTGAAGTTCCCGTTGCCATCATCAACAGTGCAACGGAGGAAAACTGGTCGGAGTACTTTGGCTATGGGGAGAATGCGCTCTATGCCTATTTTCTTCAAAAACCTTCCAATCCACAAATAAAAGAAGCGGATGGCAAACTTGATTTCAGCTGGACCGCGCCTGTTTTTGGCCAAGGACTCACAGAGAAACATTGCCTGTCCGGATACAACCTCTACATAGCTGACAAAGAGCTGAAAAAAGTGCATTTCTTAACTTCCGTATCTCTGGATAAAAAACAAACGGAAATCGCCTATTACCAAGTCGCCAGTTATGACATGATTGGTATTGCAAGCGTTGATAAATACGCCAAAGATGCCAACGGAAACCCGCTTATTTCCGAAATCGCCTGGATCCCCCTGCAAACGGGTAAAGGAACTTGGAAAAAAGTGGACGAAAATTACAGCTACCGATTGGGAACCAGCTTTTCCAATGCCGTGGAAGGCCAGCAACCCGCTGCCAGCCATGAAACCGGATCGAACAAATTTGAACTCAATCTCTCTTCAACAAGCGCAAAAACATTAAGTACCAATTTTGCCCTCTACACAGGCGGGAGTGAAACCGCAAGCTTCAGCCATTCCTGGAGCACTTTACCCGGCACACTTACACCCGGACAGTCCATCAACCAGACCATCAGCGTTGCCGACAACGCCAGCAGCGGAAAAAACGCCTTGGATTTAAGAGGTTCAACAGAATTCCAGATCTACACCGCAAACATCAGTGAAAAAGTGGAAGCCGGAGGCTCCCTATACACCAAATACAGCTCCTGGAAACCAAGTGACAGCAAAACCTTCACCTGGACCGTTCCCAAACCTACAACATTGGAAATGACCCAACCCAAACAAAACCGTTTAAAAATACACATCATCGTCAAATCCCAGTCCAACGAAACAACAACAGGCTATTACACGGTAGAATACGAGTACCAACCGTAAAGAATAACACGCAATCGTAGGGGAGGACCGATGTGTCCTCCCGTATTACTATGCTTTTTCATATGAACACAACGGGTACCCACAATGAAGGGCAACTCTACGATGAAAAAATTGACATGATCCAGGGCAAAGAGTATAATTTATAATAAACCTGCAGTTTTTTAATCTTATTAAATGACAAACAACTAATCAATTGATTTAATCACAGCTGATCTTACCAGAAAAAAACACACCCTTTTATGAAAAGGAGGAATGAAACAATGAGATTACGAAGCAGATTGACAGCTATAATGATAACACTGTTCATGCTTTTCTCAATAAACAGTAACTCAGTCAACGCACAGATCAAATCCATTTTAACCCAAAACTTAAATCTTACACCAACCAGGAACGAAGACGGTAATTACAACATCCTCTTTATTACCACCGATCAGGAACGCTATTTCCAGCAATACCCGGAGGGTTCAGCTTATGAAGCCAGAGAGTTGTTAGCCTCAATGGGGACCACCTTTGAAAAGCATTATTGCTGTGCGACCATGTCAACCTCTTCTCGGTCCGTGATCTTCACCGGACAACATATCTCCAACACAAAAATGATCGATAACATCGATTTCGATTGGCAAAAACCTCTTTCAGAAGAGATCACAACGGTTGGCGACAGAATGCGCATGGCAGGATACTACAGTGCGCTAAAGGGAAAATGGCATTTAGGGGATGCCAGCCTTATTTCGGATACACAGCAAAATATCACTGACCTGACGGAACATGGCTTCTCCGACTGGGGAGTGGATGGGGATTATATTGGTTCCGTATGGGATGGTTATCTGAAAGATAGTGAAATTGTTGACGATACACTCACTTGGCTTCAAAATGTGGGATTGAAACAAAATGCTCAGGGGAGATCTTTTTTCTTGACCGTTAACCTCATTAACCCTCACGATATCATGTGTTTTACCACAGATGAAAATACCGTTGGCTTTGTTTCTGTAGGGGGTGCTCCTGATGATGAACTCTACAAAAAGAACTATCACGCCCCCTTGCCTGCCTCATGGGACCAGGATGTGGGTGACGGGTCACTTCCAGAAGCCCTGGTACGCTACAAAAACTACGATGGCAGAGTAACCGGTGTGATCAATACACAAGAGGACTGGCAAACGTTCCGGGACTATTACTTTAACTGCATTCAGGACAGTGACAATCACCTGATGGATATCCTTCTTGCTTTAAAGGAGATGGAACTGCTCAACAATACCATCATCATTTTCACCTCCGACCATGGAGAAATGAGTGGTGCTCACGGTTTAAAAGGAAAAGGCGGTTTACTCTATGAAGAAAATCTGCATGTTCCCCTAGTTGTTTACCACCCGGAATACCAGGGAGGACGCTCCATTCAAGCCCTCACAAGCCACATCGACCTGGCCCCCACCTTCATCCACATGACGGGGCTAAGCGAAGAGCGAAAGGCTGAAATCAGCCAAGGGTTGCCCGGAAAGAACCTGATGCCACTCATTGATGGAACAACTGATTCAGTACGTGAAGCAGCGCTCTTTTGCAGCGACCTGATTTCCACTTCCATGGCACGAGTGGTTTTAGGAGAAAACAGGAAAATTCTCTACTTCACCATCGATGAAAGTGTCAGAGGCCTCATGCGTGCCGTCATTACCCCACGGTATAAGTTTGCCCGTTACTTCTCCGGGAATTTCAACACGCCCACAACAATTGAAGCCCTGTTGGAAAACAACGATATCGTCTTGTACGATTTGATAAATGATCCGGAAGAAATGCATAACCTGGCCGATGAACACCACACCAATAAAGAGCTGATCATGGAAATGAATGCCTTATTAAACAAACTCATCTCCCAAGAAATTGGTGTAGATGACGGGAAGCACTTCCGCCAGGTTGTCAAGGAATATCGGGAGAGCTTAAATTAGGATGAATAAAAGCAACACCAGAACCTACTCCATTATGGCAAAAGTTGTGGGGGCAAATTGCAACCTGCGATGCGACTATTGCTATTACACCGAAAAAACCAAGCTCTTGTCACAAAGCCAACACCTTATGTCTGAAGATGTCCTGGAAGCCTATGTTCGTGAAACCTTACGTGTCAACGGGAAAAATGCCGTTGTCGAATTTCAATGGCACGGAGGAGAACCCTTATTAGCAGGTAAAGACTTCTTCAAAAAGGCCGTTGAACTGGAAGTGAAATATGGAAAGGGTCGTAAAATTCTTAACACCCTCCAGACAAACGCCACACTCATTGATGAAGACTGGTGCCGATTTTTCGCCAACAACAACCTTTTACTTGGCGTGAGCATCGATGGACCTGAAGAATTGCATAATGTCTATCGCAAAGGTACGGAGGGTGATTCATTCAAGCGGGTCATGACAGGGATTGAACAGCTCAAGAGATTTCATGTGCGTTTCAATATCCTTACAACCGTTAACGCAGCCAATGAAGACTATCCCGAAGAGGTTTATGATTTTCTTCGGGAACATACGGATTACATGCAATTTTTGCCCGTCGTCGAAAGAAAACCCGATTTTCTGGAAGTTGACGACGGGCAGCAATTTGCCACACCACCCGGAGTTAAAAGCCCCCTTATGCCACACGCCATGATGCCTTTTTCGGTCTCGCCGGAAGGATATGGACATTTCATGTCGGCCATCTTCCAAAGATGGCAGAAGAAAGATAAAGGCCGAAAATACGTGCAACTCATTGAAGTTACGATTGGAAATAGGAAAGGCATTCCCAGCAGTCTATGTATCCATAATCCCTTATGCGGACATGCAGCATCCGTAGAAGTTGACGGCAATTGTTATTCATGCGATCACTACGCTTTTCCGGAATATCAACTGGGAAACATTCTCGAAACACCTTTGGATATCATGATGGAAAAAAATCGTGCATTTGGCATGCAAAAAACATACGGCCTGTCCAAAGAATGCTTCGAATGCCCCTACCTCAAACTCTGCTTCGGCGGTTGCCCAAAAGACAGATTTCTGATCTCTCAAAATGACGGAAAAGAAAAAAACTTCCTGTGCGAAGGCTACAAAATCTTCTTCAACGATTTTTTAACCTCTTCATCTTATTCAACTTGAAATCAATTACTTATAAAATACCAATTAAAGGGGTTTTGGTCCCGAGAATTGATTTGGAAAATCGTCTCGTCTACGCTTACCTTGAAGGAGAAATTCTCGTCATTTCCTGCAGATTCCATTATTGACCAAATAACTTTTATATTCACCCTAAAACTTTCCCCTCAACACTCTTCCCGTCAACTCCAAGGGCAACTTTCAAAATCCTAGTATACCCCTCGCTTTCAAGCTTTCGAACATAATCCTTTTCTTCAATCTGACGCATCGCCTCTTCCAAAGCCTTTTGAGAAGAATCCGCTTTGAGTTCAATAACGGCACTGTAATGCTTTTTATCTTTCGCCTTTAATAAAATATCCGGTCTTCCCAAACCGCTTTCACGGTTGGATCGAATGATATAAGAATCCTGAAGTTGAGCAAAGATCCCCAACAACAGCATATGATAGGAATTTTCCACTTCCTGCTTCAAATCGAAGTAGCTCAATGTTTCCCTCACATATGCCTTTAAACTTTCGCAAAACTTCTCTCCATTTCCATTGATGAGGTTTTGAGCCATTCGGTCAATCGTGATTCGGTCTGCTTTTTTCAGCCATTGCAAAACGGTCTTTCTGAAAAAGCGCGTTACTTCTTTATTTGGAATGGAGCAAGCATAAACCTCATCTACACCAAAATCACTTTCTACCTTCTCCAAAGTGGTAATATAACCACTGAAAAGGAATAGCGTCCAAATGGCATCAGGATTATTTTCAATATCGCGCAATGCGGAGGCTTCGTCAATTGGTTTTTCTATAGAATTTCCGGATAATAGTAACTCTATTTCCTCTCGAAAGGAATCCCTTTCCAGCATATTCTTTTCAACGAGACTGATAATAAGATCATTGGAAGAAGTATTGATCCAATATGGTTTGAGAATATGATCATAAAGATAATTGATAACTGACCAGGGATTATAAATAATATGATTCCCCATCCTATATCCGTTATACCATTCCCTTAGTCCTATTTTTATTTCTTCAACGCTCTGTAAATTCATTGATTTAAGAATGGATTCTATTTCAGTTTCTGTAAAGCCGAAATAATTGGTATATTTGTTATCCATAATCGTAAAGGCCTTCAAATTGTTTAAACCCGAAAAAATAGACTCTTTGGCAACCCGATAAATCCCAGTTAAAACACCTTTAAAAAGATTGGGATTGTCTTTGAGCGCAGCAGAGAGAAAAACCCTCATAAAATCGATTATTTCATCATAAAAACCATTTGACCAACCGCTTTGAATAGGTACATCGTACTCATCAATCAGAAGAATGATATTTTTGTTAGATGCCATTTTCAAGTAATCGATAAGATTTTTCAAGGCATTTTGGTAATCAACTTCTGAGGCCGTTCTTTTAATGATACTGTTGTAATAAAGAATATCGTCTTGACTTGTCAGATTTTTTTCAACTATAGATTGTATATCCTTATACAGTTTTGAAATGAGCCATTTTAGATTTTCGAATGAATCTTCCCATGAATTATTTTTAATATCCTTAAACGAAAGAAAAATCACTGGATAAGTATTGATCTGCGCCATAACTTCATCATCTCGAGTAATATCCAACCCTAAAAACAGCTTGTCATTCTGACAAGTATTATCGAAAAAATAACGCAGCATACTCATATTCAAAGTCTTCCCAAACCTCCGAGGTCTGGTAATCAACAATATTTTAGATTGCTCTCTGTAGATTTCCCCAATTAAAGGGGTTGTATCCGCAAACAGATAATCATTTTCAATTAACTCTTTAAAATCACTAATTCCAATGGGTAGTCTTTTCATC
>CAYUYU010000050.1:0-14266 GCA_964449405.1 uncultured Thermotogaceae bacterium | reverse complement strand
TCTTTCCCGACAGAAAGCTTAAACAATGGTGGAATGGCGATGTAGACCATTCCTTCATGGATCATCTCTCTGAAATGTCTGAAAAAAAGCGTCAGTATCAGTGTACGTATATGTGCTCCATCTACATCTGCATCAGTCATGATGAAAACCCTTCCATATCGGCTCTTGGATATATCAAAATCATCGTCGATTCCCGTTCCCAACGCTGTTATAATGTCTGAGATGGTATCGCTTTTTAATACTTTGTCAAGGGATGTTTTTTCCACATTCAGAATCTTTCCGCGTAAAGGCAATATGGCTTGGAATTCTCTGTCTCTTGCCTGTTTTGCAGATCCTCCGGCTGAATCCCCTTCCACAATAAACAATTCAGACTTTTCGCGTTTTTTAGTGGAACAATCTGCAAGTTTTCCCGGCAATGTAGACGATTCCAAAGCACTCTTTCGCCGAACCATTTCTCTCGCCTTTTTTGCAGCGAGTCTTGCCTTGGCCGCTTGAATGACTCTATCAAGAATCTTTTTGGTGACATCGGCATGTATGTCAAAATACTCCGTTAATTTGTCCTTTACTACATGATTTACCGCTTCCTGTGCTTCTTCGTTCCCGAGTTTTGCCTTTGTCTGTCCTTCAAATTGAGGTTCTCTAACCTTTATACTAAGAACACCCACCAAACCTTCCCGAGTATCCTTTCCAATGATCTGAAGCTCTTCGGTTTTCTTTTTCTTTCCGCTTGAGAGTAGATCATATTTTTTAATGTAATCACTGATACACTTGGTTAATGCCATCCTGAAACCTGTCAGATGTGTCCCGCCATCAACGGTATTGATGTTGTTAACGTAAGACCTTATCTTTTCCTCGCTCCCTTTCGTATATTGAATGGCCAATTCAACCTCTATATCGTTGAACGAACCGGATATGTAAATAGGATCTGGGGTCAACGTCTTGGAATTCTTCAACAGATAACTGACAAACTCGGAAAGTCCACCACTGTAGTGATGAACAACCTCTTCCACTTCTTCTTCTCTTTTGTCAGTCAGTTTGATGGTGACCTCTGGATTTAAAAAGGCTTGTTCCATAAATCGAGTGTTTAAGATATCAAAATCAAATTCGATTGTTGAAAAGATTTGAGAATCCGGGAAAAACCTGATCTTGGTTCCTGTTTTATCCGACTCTCCTACAATTTCTACCTCTGTTTGTGGAATTCCCCGGGCATACTTCTGAACATAGATTTTACCGGCCTGATGAATTTCTACATAGAGCCATTCAGAAAGTGCGTTGACTATAGAAAGACCAACACCGTGTAATCCACCACTAACTTTATAGCTGTCTTTATTAAATTTTCCGCCTGCGTGAAGTGTTGTCAAAACAACTTCCAAGGCGCTTTTCTTTTCAATCTGGTGCATGTCGCAGGGGATACCCCTCCCATTATCGACAACCTCAACTGATCCGTCACTTAAAATCGTTACGTTGATCTGATCACAGTATCCGCCAAGTACTTCGTCGATACTGTTATCAACGACTTCATAAACCAGATGATGAAGTCCTGTACCGGATGTTGAGCCAATGTACATTCCGGGTCTTTTCCTGACCGGATCTAATCCCTTTAGTACCTTAATATTATCAGCTGTATATTTTTCCGCCAACTTCTTCACTCCTCCGAATTATCTTAATCATGTTGACATCACGTGTATCTTTCAATTTTGATTTCAATCTTTTTAGTATATCTTCTGTGTAAAATCTTAATTCTTGTGCCCATAATGGATCTTCACAAAGGATATATAACACCCCCGCTTTTAAGGCAACGGGTTTGGACTTATTTGATAATGGGCTACCAACTATGTCTTCCCACTTTTCAAGAATAAGTCTGACTTTGATTTCCGAAAATACACCGCTTTTTTTTGCCAATTTATCAATCAAACGCTTAAAACTGTTCATAAGTCTATTTTATCACAATTTGACTAATATCTAAACATCAGATTCTGAGTTTTAAAAGACCCCTCAAGTTATTTAAGGAGAACATAGCCTGCCATAATCAGAGAACTAATGGCAATTACAGCTGAAGAAAAGGAAACCCATCGATAAGTGTTGATTTTCGCTTCCAAATCGTTCAGCGTATTTTTTGTTTGTTTTCTGTTCATTTCATTCATCTTTAGTTGGTTATTAATCTTTTCATTCTCATTTTTTAAATTCTCTAATTCTTGTTCCACTTCTTTTATGGTACCTTCGATATTTCTGGAATCAAGTTCTATCTCCAGAACATCACCTACAAATCTTTCCAAATCATCATAGTCCAAATCACCATTAACCGGCTCAATAGAAGTTCCCTCAAGTTTTTCCATGATTATTCTGTAATCTTCTCCTGCTTTTTGAACGGCATTTAAGGATCGGTTCACAAGTCCTTCCAGTTCTGATAATCTACTTTGCAAATCGGAAGGAATTGATGACGTGTCTCCTGTTTGAGAAGCAGAAAAATCAAGTAACCGTTTCATCGCCACTGCAGTTTGATAGCGTGTCATGGGATCATTCCCTTTAAAAGTACCATCGGGCATGCCGCTAATCACTCCTAATTCAGTTAAATATATCACCGATTCATATGCCCAATGACTCGGAGATAAATCACTGAAAGAAGCCGTGCAAAGGGAAATGATAGCAATCATAAACACGAGGATTAACGCTGTTTTTTTCACTGACTTTCACCACTCTTTATTTTTGATTTACCTTGATTTTTACTCCAGGTGCGACAGAATCTGAATCTACTTCATACATTTTGAAAAGTTTCAAGGGTGGTATTAGAAATTCTCCCGCCGCTATAATCTTATAATGATTTTGATAGATGGAAAGACCTTCTTCCACAAAATCAAAGAAAACCGATGTCCTATCATACCTGTTCTCAATATTCGAAGTATAATATGTCCATAAATTGCTCCGTGTCGAAAAATATTTACCAAAATAATAATTATCCATATAACTTTCGTTTTGAACAAAACAAACAGGCAGATATTCTTCTAAAGCTGTCCAATTGTATTCTATAGGCAGATTGACAGTGATTTCCGAACGTATTTCATCACCTACCTTTAAATCACCAATGTTTGGCTCAAAGTAAAAACGCCATTTTCCTTCCTGATAGCTAAAGGGGTTTCGATCAAATGTCAAAGATGTGGCATCCATCCCAGTGAGCTTTACACCGGAGGGTATACGAATTCCCGTTTCGCTGCAATTCAGATATAATAGACTCCAAGAGCTTTGAGAGGTTTTCTCAATGCTAAAGGATTCAATCCGGACAGGTTGTAAATCAGCAGGTAAAGGTCCGCCGGATTCTACGACTGTATCCAAACGAATGTCACTTTCAATGGGGATATAAAGTGCATTATAAGTCTTTTCTCCTGATGCATCAATCACGGTGATGTCTCTTTGCACCTGGAAACTACGTTTAAGTTGTATTCCAGGATCAGAACCCTTTGTGATCTTCTCATCAAGAGGATTCCATGATTGGCTCATTGAAATTTCCCATAACAACCCCGTGGAACCCGACAAAGAAAGATTCACCGTTGAGGGTTCATCAAATTGAAGGACAAATTCTTCTGAATCACCTTTCTTGATCACTCCTTTTGTTGATGAATCGGTTTCCTCAAGTGGATTATCCACTATCAGAGAAAAATCAAAAACGTCTTCTTCAAAGATATAATGAGATAAGGCCATTACCACAAAGGCGGTATCTTTTGTGGAAGACCAGAAACGGCCGGTTTTTTCCCCAAACAAATACTTAAACAAACCGTTGACTTCTTCACCAGTATAACCTGTTTTTACCATCAATTCAAACAATAAGGCATTCAACATGATATCGTTGATAAAGTAACTGGTATGGTCAAAATTAAGCTTGAAAATCCCCCCCAAGGACTTTCCCTCTTTCAATAGCTCTTCCATTAACGAAAGAGCCACTTCTTTTTGATTACGCTCCATCATGGTTAATGAGAGGAAGAGTTTTGAAGAAATGGAGTGTTGATCGGTCAAAACAATCGTATGTGATGGATCCAGTAAAGACAAGACGTACTCAGCGAAAGGCAGATTCTTTTCCGAAGATTCGATTAACCCTTTCAATGCCGTCTTACCGCGCTGGAATGATTGTTGATTGATATCCATATCCATTTGCATCAGTTTATAGAAAGTATACATCACGTAGGCGGTCATAAACTGGTCCGATTCACCGTTTTTCCACCAACCCCAACCTCCTTCATAATTCTGGAAGGAATAGAGTCTTTTCAGTGAGGTTTGTGTGATTTCTGGAATCTTTGAGAATGCATCAGGCAATTTATCTGAATCAAGGTCGGGATTAAGATTCATAAAAGCCACACTTGGAAGGAAGCTGCTCACAGTTTGTTCTGTACAACCATAAGGGTAATCAATCAAGTATTCAAGTGCTTTAGTCAATTCGAGCTCCAAATCCGCACTGATACGAATTGATAATTCAGACTCAACAGGAATCTCAAGGGTATAATCAACGCTTTCACGTGTAATAACCCCCCCATAGCCTACCTGTTTGCTAAATGAATATGGATGCACAGGAATCTCATAAACCATCGAATCATTGAAACTTTTTGATAAAGCACTCAGTTGAAATGTAACGGTTTCTTTTTCTTCAACGGCCGGTACTTTATATCGGAACCATTGAATGGTATTTTCTTGATCAGCCAAATGAAGCTCGCGTTTTTCGTTGATTGAAGGGCCTTCAAAGAATAATTCGAAATCAAGATCTTCTCCGGAATAATTCCCCACATTCATTCCCAGCTCAACTTCATCACCGGAAATCAAGAATTTTGGGAATATTTCATTTACGGTAACGGGCAATGTTGAGATAAAATCGGTACT
This sequence comes from uncultured Thermotogaceae bacterium, assembly GCA_964449405.1. GTDB lineage: Bacteria > Thermotogota > Thermotogae > MWEM01 > MWEM01 > JASUTC01. The sequence continues at coordinate 9,403 of CAYUYU010000050.1, read as the reverse complement.
GACATAGCCTCTTTTCCCATCAGGGGTAAATCCAACCGTCCTCATATTCCATGTGGTTAAGCTTTCTGGAAGGTTGAATCCTGATTCCAAATCCCCATCAATCACAACTGCCGGAATCCACAGGGCAGAATCAGAAAAATCACTTCTGACCTTCACACTTTTTCCCATTGCAGCCATTTTAGTCTGGGCAAGTGTATCGGGGGTATCGTAAGGCAGTGCATTCTCTGCACGATCTCTTCTGATGTAATGGACGTTGTTAAAAGACTCAAAGTAATAATTAAACGGGGGATTTTCAAGAGTTGAGAGAACTTCTCTCCAATCATCCTCTCCGTACAAATCCAACAGGGATTGATCGATGACATTTAACGTAACGACTCCACTAACCGGATTGCCTTTTGCATCGGACAAAGCCATCTTGTATTCGACATAATCACCGGGTTGAACTTGTTCTTTTGTAGCAAGTTCGATATTCAGTAAATGCCTATCCAAAATCACCGGTATTTCCTTATTCAGTGTGATTTTTTCACCGGCAAAAAAACTGACAAATCTCATACTCACTGAACTTCTTGTCATATCAGAAGGAACGACAAATGAAAGATCGGCACTGTTGCCTTTTATTTGGACATTTTTGGTTGTAACGGAATTTCCAAAATCGAAAACCGCCAATACATTTAGCGAGCGCAAAGAAGAGATAAGTTTTAAGTTGATCACCTCAGCGGGTTGATAAACCTCTTTATCGGTAATGATGTCCAATTTGTTATTGGTTGAATAAGAATAATCCGATGAAAACACAAAAAAACGCTTTTCCATTTGATTTTTGGGGTATAAGGCATCAATAACCTTTAAGGTGTAATAACCTGGTAAAACCGGGTCAAAGTTGAAATGGACATTCCCACTTTTATCCGTTTCATGCACCTCATCTAAAATCAGATTGCCCTTTCGATATATCTCGAAATTCAACGCTCTGTTGTTGATATTTGCCTCACTGATAAGTGGCGATAAAGTAAAAACGCCATTGACCATTTGTCCAAACTCATTCCAATACCGCCATTTCTCTGACTTTATTTGAACATCTGAGGGAATATATTTAAAATATTCGTGTGCACTGACTTCACGCCCACTTTTATCCAGCACCGTGAACTCAACGGAATAGTCTTCCACACTATCACCTATGATGGGTAGTGTACCCGTTGCCACGCCATCCGACAAATTCTTATATCTGATATCGGTGGTCTTTGAGCTGAAAGACTGTTCATAATCGGGCAACAAATCCAATTTCACATGAACTTGCCCTGATTGTATGGGTTGTCCGTAATAATAATTGGAACGAGCTGTAAATTGAGGTATCTGACCGATTGAATAAGTCTCACGCATATCTTCAACCTTAACGGTAAACTCGGGTTTTTGATAATCCGAAAGTTCTATATACCTGTTGAAGGTGTTGTCATTATACTGTACGATAAAATCATAATGCCCTCTAACCGCATCTTCCACCGTTTCGTAATTGAATTCAACCCCCCCCCATTGGTCTAAATCAACGGTTTGTTCGCTGAGCTTGATTCCCATGGGATCGACCAATGTCATGTGAACTGTTCCGGATTCAACCAAGGTTGAATCTTTACGATTGTAAAAATAACCTTTTAAATTTATTTGTTCGCCTGGTCTGAAAAGAGGTTTTTCTGAAAGAAATATAAAATCCACGGCATTGTCTTTGATGAAATCATGTTCATCAAGTTGTACGATGGCATTTCCCGAAGGTGTCTTGATAATGAGAATCCCGTTATTGAGATCTTTTTTGTCTATTTTCTTCAACGAGGGATCCCCAAGCGATCCCATGTAGATTTGATCATATCCGGTATAGATATCCCCAAACGAAATCCGTTCGCCTTTTCTTGAATGCCATACCTCAAGGTTGACAGAAGAACCTCTATCAATTGCAACACCATCAATATCGGTCCTCTCTACAACGGTATTAACCACTTCTCCATCTCGAGAAAATTGACAAATATACCCTCCCAATTCTTTGAAGAAGGTCAACGGGAAACTTTCCCGTTGCCAGGAAGATTCCACAGGAATGCGATAATGAATCAGGGCTTCTCTGTTTGCCAGGATTTCTTCAATTTCAGCTGGGTCTAATCCGTTTAAAAAAACTGAAAAAGCATCTGGAATTTTGTAAATAGACATCATAACAGGGCTTTTCTCAGCATCGGTGTAAGTGTAAATTTGAAATTGAAAGGTGTCATTGGGACCCAAGACGTTCAAATCATCCACATAAATCGTTCCGAATACAACCGGTGCCATCAACAATATCAACATCATGTTTATCAGAATTTTCCTATTCATAGCTACCTCCTATAGACCATTTTAGTCATTTAGAAATTTTAATCGGAAAACCCCCAGAAAATTGGGATTTTCCTTCACAGGAAGCCATATCAAAGGGGCGGCATCCAAATAATCTTCGCGTTTCCACAACCTTACATAGCCATCTGATTCATCGTCCGGTCCTGTATGGTACACAAAACCGTCATCCGTTACAATCATCACATGATAGGGGAAAACAGGATCCTGTGGGTGATATAAAAACAACAAATCACCCTTTTTGGCCATATCCAAGTCTTTTCCCACTTTTACACAGTTATACAAAAGCAAGTGTCTGGCATCTGCAAAACTCTGAAATCCCTTGGAAGTAAGAAATACATTAGAGTTGATCAAGGGTATATCAGGATAATTAAAGGCTTGAACATCTTCGAAATTGGGTGGTGAAAAACCAAAGGCATTTATCCATCTCGTATCATGTTTTTTCAATGCTTCAACAATCGAAAACCTTACCAGTCCCGAACAATCCCTGTGTACCCAAGCTGGTGAGGGAAAGCTCTTTTGATTTTTGGCTATCCACACCATCCAATCACGAAACCGCTCACAATCTTTTCCGTAAAGTTCTGCCCTATCAGGAAAACCGTCTTTGTCATCATCCTCTTGTTCAAAAGTCATATAAAAAACCAGTTTACCTTTACTTTCAAATGTTCCCGGGACAAAATAATCCAATTCAAAAGAGGGGTCGGTTAATTGAAACGTGCAAATCCTTCCAGAACTCAACAACTCAGCGCCTTGTATACGTATAATCTTGGAGAATACAGGCATAGAAATCTGTAAATAATCGTTGATTTCTGAAGGTTCGTTGATGATAGCAGGCTTTTGAAAGAAATGAAAAAAAACAAAGATCACAAACAAAAGAAAAAAAACAAAATATTTAACAACCCCCAAGACATTACCCTCCTTCATCAATTATAGCACAGAAAAAGTCACATTGATTTATGTTAAAATGGAGTGAGAAGATAATAGGTGGTGTGCTTTTTGAAAAAGGTTCATTTTATAGGAATAAGCGGAATAGGAATGAGTGCTGTAGCACTTTTTGCTAATGATCTTGGCTATAGAGTCAGTGGTAGTTCTGATCAAAAAAATGACAGAGTAGATTTATTGAAAAGACAAGGCATTCACGTCGATATTGGGCATCGATTTGATAATATTCAAGACCCGGATCTTTGCGTTTTTACAACAGCTGTTTCAGAGAACAACCCTGAAATGATTGAAGCAAAGAAGAAGCAGATTAACCTTTTTTCCAGATTGGATTTTTTTAAACGGTTAATAAAAGAATCAAAAAAAGATCTGATAGGTATCACCGGAACTGATGGAAAAACATCAACAACGGCAATGATTGGTCACGTTTTGATACGTTCCGGAATGGATCCGACAGTTATTTTGGGAGGGTTACACAAAGATCTTGAATTTGGCAATTACAGACTTGGCACCGGGCCCTTAATTGCTGAAATAGATGAAAGTGATGGCTATTTTAAAAATATATCAAGCAAAATCGCCGTATTAACCAATCTGAGAGGCGATCATCTTGAACATTATAAAGATGATCTGAAGCATTACAAAGACTCCATGATGACCTTTATCAAAAAGGGACAAATAGGAGTTGTACCATGTGACCTGGAGGAAATTCCGAACAACAGTGTTTGTTTTTCTCCGCATCAATATGATGCTTATGGCAAAATCAATGATAAAATCATGGATACCTACACCAAAGCTAACCTGGTTTGTGCGGTTAAGACCTGTGAACAATTGGATATCGATCAGAAAAAAGCCATCTCTTTCTTAACAGATTTTGAAAATGTTGACCGGAGAATGACCATTAGACTTATGAAAAGAAATCTTATCATCGTGGATGATTACGCCCATACTCCAAAGGAAATTGAATTTTCAATCCAGGCGGTATCCCAACGATATCAAGCCAAAAAATTAGTCGTCGTATTTGAAGCTCATCGTTATACACGACTCAAACGCGATATGAAAATGTTTGCACAAACACTTTCTTCGCCTCTGATAGAAGAGCTTATAGTGATGCCCGTGTTTAGCGCATACGAAAAAGATGACCCGGATATTTTCGGCGAATTCAAAACTTTATTGGCAAGCCAAAGAAAAGATTTTATCAGTGTAAATGGTCCTGAAGAAATTGTCTTACAAATCGGACAGAATAAAAACGAAGAAATGGTACTGTTAATGATGGGTGCAGGTAGAAGCTCTGAGTATTCAAAAAAGGTTGCAACTATTTGTACAGAAAAAGAACTATTTTTTACATAAGGAACGCTTGACAGTTTATAACCGTATCCTTTATAATTGTTTGGTGCTAATAAGAGCCTAACGAACAGCTTATAATGATATATAAGACTAACTTGAGGAGGGGATTTATTTGGCTACGGTGCAGATTACAGTAAACGGCCGTAACTACGAAGTAACTGAAAACATTACAGTACTTGAGGCTTGTAAAGAAGCTGGTATAGATATTCCAACACTCTGCTATCACCCGAGACTTGAAGCGACTGGTGGTTGTCGTGTTTGCGTGGTGGAAGTAGAAGGAGCAAGAACTCTTCAACCCGCTTGTGTCACAATGATTAGGGACGGGATGGAGATCAAAACAAATTCAGACAGAGTTTATAACGCAAGACAGCTCAACCTTGCGCTGATTCTTTCCAGGCATCCAAACGATTGTATGACCTGTGAGTCCAACGGAAAGTGTGAATTTCAAGATCTCATCTACAGCTATGATGTAGAGCCCATTTTCCCGAAGGCTGAAGATAAAACAATCATTTTTGATGACAGTTCACCTTCAATCGTAAGAGACTTGGACAAGTGTATTGCATGCACCAGATGTGTCAGGGCATGTTCGGATTTACAGGGGATGAATATATACGGAATGGCGGACAGGGGATTTGAAACGCTTCCTCTCACCGCATTTAACAGTCCTTTAGATCAAACAGATTGTATCAACTGTGGACAATGTTCAGCCTTTTGTCCTGTTGGCGCTATCACAGAAAATTCTGCGGTAAGAGATGCCAAAAGGGCACTTGAAAAACATGATAAAGTTTTAATCGTACAAACAGCTCCAGCTACGCGTGTGGCTATCAGTGAAGAATTCGGTATGGAACCCGGAAGCGTTTCAACCGGTCATATGGTTGCTGCATTGAAGGAACTTGGTTTTGATTATGTTTTCGATACCAATTTTTCCGCAGACTTAACCATCATGGAAGAAGGATCAGAATTACTGGAAAGAGTGAAAGAAGGCGGACCGTTCCCCATGTTTACATCCTGTTGTCCAGCTTGGATCAACATGATGGAAAAGCTCTATCCCCAGTATAAAGAAAACGTTTCTTCCGCAAAATCACCACAGCAGATGCTTGGACCGATTATCAAGACCCATTTTGCAGAGAACATCGGTGTGAAGCCGGAGGATATTTACAGTGTCTCCATCATGCCGTGTACGGCTAAAAAAGATGAAGCCTTACGACCTCAACACGCGATGGAAGATGGCAACCCATGGGTAGATCTCGTTCTGACAACTAGAGAACTTGGAAAGCTCATCAGATTGAAGAAAATTCCCTTTGCCTCTCTTGAAGAAAGAGAATATGACAACCCGCTTGGAGAATCTACGGGAGCTGCTGTCATATTTGGAAACACCGGAGGCGTTATGGAAGCTGCATTGAGAACAGCTTATGAACTGGGAACCGGTAATCCGCTGCCGCAAATTGACTTTTTGCCCGCCAGAGGTTTAGATGGAATTAAAGAGGCCAGTATCGATTTTAATGGGATTGAATTTAAGATAGCAGTGGCCCACGGGGGTAAAAACGTCAGAGAATTAATGAGGCAAATTGACAGTGGAGAAAAGTTCTATCATTTTGTTGAAGTCATGGCCTGTCCCGGAGGTTGTATTGGTGGCGGAGGCGAGCCATACAGTCTTGACAAAGAAATTCTTGAGAAAAGGGCAAAAGGAGTGTATTCCATTGACGAAGCCTTAACCCTTCGAAAATCTCATGAGAACCCATCCATCAATAAGCTTTACGCTGAGTTCTTGGAAAAACCTTTAAGCCACAAATCACACGAACTGCTTCATACACATTATACGGATCGTTCCGAAAAAAAAGCCATCAAAAGAACTGCTGCTACAGAATAACAGTCTAAAGAAATAGCAGACAAATAAAGATAAAGACAAAAAGACGCGCTATCGCGTCTTTTTGTCTTTTACATATATTATTTACTTTTTATGATACAATAAGAATATTGAAGAAAACATATGAAAGCTTCTTTAGAAAGTTTGGTGATCATTTGTTCAAACAACAAAGAGAACTTGAAAAGAAAATAAAACTTGAAAATGACGGGAAAATAAAAGAGAAAGGATTTATTTTAAGACCTGTTATGTTTAGAGATTATTTAGCTAAAATTGAGTTGTTGGATGCCAACCACACCAACTGCTGTCGGTTTAACTTGTATTACAGCCCGAAAAGAAAGGCCTTCACCATAACTTTTGAGAAAAAAGCAGATGAGGAAATTGAAACGTTATTATCCGATGTCTTTGAAGGAACAAGATTACCGGAAGACTCAAATAATGTCAGTGAAATTGAATACCAGGCTTATGTAGATGGTAGCTATATCAATTCAAAAACGGGATATGGCGCTGTAATACTTAGATACGGTATACCTATTAAAAAATTAAGCGGCCAAATTGATGCCTCTGATGGCTTGCGTCAAGTAAGCGGTGAATTACAGGCTGTTCAAGAAGTTCTTAAATATTGTCATGCAAACGGTATCGACCATATCGCCATTTTTTATGATTATACGGGGATAAAAGAATGGGCTGAAGATAATTGGAGAGCCAATAATTCTGTAACAAATGCCTATAAAACCTTCATGAAAAAGAATCGGGTCAAAGTAGATTGGTTTAAGGTTAAGGCTCATTCAGGCAATTTATTTAACGAAATGGCGGATCTTTTGGCTAAAAAGGGAGCAAAGGGTGAGGCTGGGTCTGGGGTTTAGGGTTTAGGGTTTAGGGTTTAGAGAAACTGCAACTGGCTGAGAGCTGTTGAGCTTCTTTCTCATGAGGCTTCCCATTTTTAATTCAACAGCTTCAAGATCTTCAAACTTGACGATGACTTTTTCCTGAGGATGAGGAGCATCTTCTCGTAATTGTCCGGTCGCCCCTTCCACAATCTTTAAAACCTTTGTATAAATAGTTGAATTGGACCCGGGTTCAATGATTTCTACTTCCTCACCCACTGAAAATTTATTTCTTTGTTCGATCTTCCAGCAGCCAGGCTCATAATTCTCATCGATGACAACACCAATAAAGCTGTAGTCTCGGATATATTTACTGGTATCGTATGCTTGGGCCTCTTCGTATTGATTGCCGTAATAAAAACCGGTGGTGAATTTTCTGTGACTTGTCTTCTTTATTTCTTCCATCCAATAAGGGTTGAAGCGCCAACTATCACCATTTTTGTAATAAGCATCAATCGCCAGACGGTATGCCCTGACTACTGTTGCCACATAATAGGCACTTTTCATCCTTCCCTCGATTTTGAGACTGGATATCCCCGACCGTATTAAATCCGGAATATGTTCAATCATACAAAGATCTTTTGAGTTCAGGATATGCGTCCCGTGATCGTCCTCTACTATCGGATAATACTCATCCGGACGTGTGGATTCCACCAGATGATATTTCCACCTGCAGGGATGTGAACACTCACCTCGGTTGGCATCTCTGCCGGTTAAAAAACTTGACAACAGACACCTTCCGGAATAGGAAACACACATGGCTCCATGGACAAAGGCTTCCAGTTCAAAGGGTTCTGCTATTCGCTCTTTAATCTCGCTTATTTCTTTGAGACTTAACTCTCTAGCGAGAACCGCTCGACTCATCCCCTGTTCTTTCCAAAACTCCAGCGTTTTATAATTAGTGGCGTTGGCTTGAGTACTCAGGTGAACCTCCATTTCAGGTACTGTTTCTTTTACTATCATAAATATTCCAGGATCTGAAACAAGTATGGCGTCCACATTCACTTTGAATAACCCGGTGAGATAATCTTCAAGTCCAAACAAATCATCATTGTGTGCCATGATATTTACGGTAACATAGATATGCTTTCCCCACTTATGTGCATATTCACAGGCTTGGGCAATTTCCTCCAAATCAAAATTCTTCGCATTGGCCCTGAGACCAAAAGTAGTTCCTCCCAAATAACAGGCATCAGCACCGTAGAGAAAGGCCATTTTTAATTTTTCCATAGAACCGGCAGGAGCCAGTAACTCAACTTTTTGCATTCATATCACTCAACTTTTTAAATTGTTCTATGATTTCCCTTTCAAGTGTTTCGGGAACATAGCCTTTGATTGATTTATTCTTACTAATTCTTTTTCTGATTTCAGTAGAGGAAATTTCCAAATAAGGAGTGTCATAGACCGTGACTTTTTCAAGATATCGGTTATCTATGTTTATCTTACCAGAATAGCCCCTTCTTTGGAACACCGCGAGTTCACACCGTTCCAATATCCTCTCATAGTGTTTCCATTTGTGAAATGAGGCTAATGAATCTTCTCCCAAGATCAAGATGGGGTATTCATGGAATTGTTTATAAAACCGCTGGATAGTTTGATAAGTATAAGAAGGGTTGTCCATCGCATCTTCTCGTTCAATGTCCAATGTATCTATTCCATCAATCGTTGCAAAGATACTTGAACACCATTTATATCGATACTCAAACGGTGCTTGATCTTCCATAGTCCTTTTAAAGGGGGAACATCCGGCAGGTATGATGAACAGCCTTTTCAAATCGCCGATATAATCCAACATCTTTTGCACGATAATGATATGCCCATTATGGATGGGGTTGAAAGAACCTCCAAAAATAGCGTATTTCACATCATTCACCTCAAAAAAAAGGAGCCGTTTTACAGGCTCCCTCTGGTGAGTGTGGAGGGGATTGAACCTTCGGCCTCTTCCGCGTCAGGGAAGCGCTCTACAACTGAGCTACACACTCAAAGTAGTTTTATTTTATCATACCCTTTG
>CAYUYU010000049.1:1159-14289 GCA_964449405.1 uncultured Thermotogaceae bacterium | reverse complement strand
AAAAGTGAAGATTCAAGGGATACCGATTCCACATTTGAAGATGCATTCTACAATCATCTCAAAGGCCTTAACGTGCCCCTTCCCAAAAAGCAATACAGTCCCCATGATTTAGACACCATCATGGATTTTGCCTATCCGGACCAAAAGATAGCCATCTACATCGACGGCGAATCCTATCACCGAGACAGAAAACAACAAGACCGTCAAATCAGAATGGCGTTAAAAAGCTTGGGCTGGAAGGTGTTTGTCTTCACAGAAGAAACATGGGATGATAAAAGCCAAAGGGATTTGGAACTAAAAAGGCTTTTTGAATTGTTAGCCTGAGAGGGTGTATTTGCTGGCATGCAGGAAAACTTTGAACTAACGATTGATATAATCCAGCCCTCACAATTATATATTTCCAAACAGAAGTTACTGACCATACAAAAGTGGCTGAATTCCCATGAAGATGACTACCAGCCAATTCCTGTTAAACGCCTGAATGGTAAAATTATTTACACAGATGGTCACACCAGGGCCTTTGTGTTATTTAAATTGGGTGTGAAAAAGATACATGTTTATTGGGATCGAGATGAAATGGATTGGGAAGCATATCAAATTTGCGTTGATTGGTGTGTGTCTGAAGGAATTTTGAATATCTCACATTTAGAACCCAGATTATTGGATAGTGAGCAATACAAACGCTTATGGATTAACCGTTGTGAGAAAATGCAAGCGCAACTTCAAGACCTAAAAAATCAATGATCTGCAAGCCCTTTTAACAGTCGCACCCGTTCAAAAACAAGTTGCTGGTGCTGCTTATAATTTCAGCTTGAGAATTTCTTCGTCATCTTCCATTTCCCCGGTGTCGATGAACCCGTAATTCAAGTAAAACTGATACGGACTGACTTCTCCCAACACACAGGATGTGTAAAAATATTTGTTCCCTTCTTTTCTGAATTTGTCCGTCACGATATCCAATACTTTTTTCCCGTATCCTTTTCCCTGATAATCTTTGGCAATCATGAATCGCCAGAGCATCACACTGGGTTTCTCCTCTTGAGGAATATCGTCATCATCCAATTTCACATCCACCATGATAAAACCAATGGGCTCCTCATCGAGATAAATGGCTCTGAACCAGGCATGATCCGGTGCAAAATGAGCCTGAGCAACTGAATAGGCATTCGGTGCAACGCATTTTTGCTGTTCCGGTGTCAGCGCATCACTCAATTTACACACTTTCACAAGATTCTCCATATTCATTTCCACCAGTCTGACTTCGTTCATTGTGTCACTCCTTTGTGATTTACTCAATAAAAATGGCAGAGCAATTATTTTGTATCAGAGTATATCACAGGGTTAGCTTGAAACTATCACCGGTAGATCTAAACCCATTTATGAAAGTTGGTCACGCTTCAGTTTTTACTCATTGGAATGAGTATCAAAGGTTCCGATTTGATTGCCAAGTCTGACCTGAATAGCTGCTGAGGAATATTTATCCGGTTCAAAAACCAGTATGACCAATGATCCACCATACAGAAAATGGCCCAGTTCATCACCACGTTTGACAGGGATCGGCTGTGTTAAACCCAGATATTTTTCCCGGAACACAACGGACCCAACCGTACTCAATCCCACGGGAATGACCGCTACCAAACCGTATTTACCGGTATCAATGATGAAATATCCTCTTTGATAATTTTCAAAAGCACTAAAATCAGCCCCATAATACCCCACATTCCCGTTTTTGGGAACAAACGTGGGAAAGTCTTCCATACCCAATAACGCCCCTTGAACAATCCTGGCCTCAATCACTTCACCATCCACTGGGGCATGGTATCTATGATAGGTATTGGGCATGAGAATACACGAAAGGGCCGTTCCCCCCACAAAATTCTCCCAATAGGGTGATCCTGCCAATAATTCTTCAATATTCAATTCCTGCAGTCCCTTTGTTTGAATCATCGTGTTGTTGTCGATAATCTGCATTGGAATCGAGTTCATCAGCGCGTCCGTAGGTGCTGTGATCACGTAATCTCTTTGGGGCATTGTTTGTGGCCTTGTTGTTGCTTGGTCCTTCAATTCTCTGGAGAAAAAATCGTTGTAGTTTTCAAAACCGCCATTTTTGGCATTTTCATCGGGGATCACGTAATCTTCTTTTTCGATTCTGGGATCGGAAAGCCACTCTGCCACGTATTTCAACGATTCAGGACTGTCCATGTATGCGCCTCTTTCCTGGACAAATTGATTGAATAGTTCTCTACCCGGTGAGGTTTGGAAAACCACACGGCCAAAGGGATTATTATAGGCAAACAAATCCATTTTTTGAATGTAAGCAAGCCCATCATCCGAACTACCAATGGCTTTGGGTAAAAAGGTTGCCCACTCTTCAAGGAATTTTAAAAGATCTTCAAATTCTTTACCAATCCATGGATTGCCTTCTTCCAAATAGTCTTGAGGTACCTGTTGCATGTTTTCAAATGCCTGATCCATCAACATACGAAACACATCGTTATTCAAATATGCTGTATTCATGGCATTGATGGAATCGGAACAGGGATTACTGTCGGGAATTTGATACCCCAACGCTAAAACAACCAAACTGATTAAAGCAACAATTAAAAGTGTCTTTTTCATTCTCACAATCACTCCCTTATTTTGTGGATGCTATTTTTCCCGATAAACGCAACATAGAAACTGATTTTGTTTTAGATTATACCACTGTAAATATCAAATGCATGTAGGCAAAAATTAAAGACGACATCATATGTCACAGCCTCTTAAGTATACTCTTGTTATAAGTTTCTTCAAGGAGGCGATTTTTAATGATTCACAAAGACTATTTAAACATCTCATTCAAGGGCAGCGCATATTAAGTGGGCAGGAAATTTGGGGAACTGGCGGTTCAAAACAAGGCGTTTAGGGAGTTTGTTCTCTATCGGCCTGATTTTGCGAAAGACATTCCCCCTCAAGCGTTGAATCACGTCATCAAATTTATTGACAAACACTGCCCGAACATCAACGAAGAAATCCACGGGATGGCTGATGTCTTGGGAGTTAAACCGGCGGATATTTCTTATTATTTATTCTCCTATAAGTTTAAAGGCTCCTGCAGCCATCTTGGATTGTCAAGAAGATGCACGGAAAACAATCACACCCTGTTAGCCAGAAGCTATGAATTTTCAGATGAGGTAACCGATTGTATATTCGCAGACATCCAAGAAGATGGTTATGCCAGGCACATGGGATTTGCTTCCATCGTATTCGGACGATTAGACGGAATGAATGAACACGGTCTTGCAGTGACAATGACCGCAGGGATCCCCCCCCTTGAGGAGTTTGGAGAGGAAGGAAGTATGTTTTGGACTGTCCTGAGAAAGGTATTGGATACCTGTAAGGATATCCACGAAGCCTGGGAGGTTATTAACAGTATCCCCTCCGGTTTCTGCCCCACTTATCTGGTAGCTGATCAGCAAGGAGAGATCATGCTCGTTGAACAAACCCCTGATAAAATCCAGCGCAAGATCATCACAAAAGAATCACCTGAACATCTGCTGGCGGATACCAATCATTTCAACCTTGAGAGCATGATTCCCCTAAGAAAACACGTTTTTAAACAGTCTATCCATCGCTATGAAAAGATTCTAAAGACTTTTGAAGACAACAGTCCTTACACCATTGAACAAATCCAATCACTTTTAACTTCACGTTACCCGGAAGGCTTAAGTGCCCCCTACTTTAAAGAATATTTTGGTAGCCTTTGGTCGTGCATATACGACTGCGAAAGCAGAACCATCCGAATACGAAGGGGGAATCATTCGAACGAATGGCAGCAAGTCTCATTTGACAAACCAATACAAGAGGATGTACAGGTTCTGCCGGTTGAACTGATGGATGAAATCGCTCCCAAAACTTTTTGGGAGAAGATTTAAACGAGTGGGGGGCTAAGTTTTTCAGCAGCCCCTCTTTAGTTTTTCAGCAACCCCTAACTAATACCCTCCAAAGAAATGAACGGGATGTTTGGGAAAAAGAACTTTCAAAAGTTGCTTCAGTTCCTTGCCTTTGATAATCAGATCCGGTAATACCGGTTTTAAGTCTTCTTCGGTAAAATTGTCGAAGATTATTTTCACAGCAGCTTGAGGGGGAAGGTTCATATCCCATGTCAGTGACCAGGGCTTTTGTTTGAGGTTGACTTTTGAATGGTGGATATCAAACTCAATGAGCTCTTTATAGGTATTGAAATCAAATTGGATGTCACTGTCTTTAAACTCTGAACGGGCGATATTGTCCTCCAAAACAGGCTTGATGGCTTGGAAAAACCTGAAATAATCCGGGATCAAAACCTGCCAGGCATACTCACCAATGTCTTTTTCAAAATTGCCTTGATTTTGATCAGACATGCTTTCAAAATAGTCGATAAATGATGAGACTTTAGGGACATTCAGTCGAATCTCGTTCTTATCCCGGGTTTTTTCTTTTAAAAAAGCATAGACCGATGCATACATTTCGGGCGTCATTTCAGAGATTTCTTCCAGATTCACGTGATTGGCATCGTTTTTCAGACAAAAATATCCCTTTTTCACTCCATTTTCAGAAACAATGTAATACAGTTTCTTTAATTCAGGTGTTTCATACTCGGTTATGCTGTGTTTGATCAATTGTTTTGTGCGATACCTGTAGATCCCACTTTTTTGTTTTCTTAATTCAAGGCATTTCTCGTAGATAAAGTCTGTGTCTTCTGCTTTTGCCGCATGTATTTGATGATCAGATTGTTTTGGAACCATTCCGGTATGAAAGGTGAATTTAGCCGAATGCATGAGAACGGCATAATTAAAACCAAATTTCCTGTAAAAATGGGGAATGCCTTGGATAAAGATAGACGTATACCCCTTTTCCTTCACTTCGTTCATGAACTGTTCAGTCAATTGACTGCTGATGCCTCTCTTCTGATATTCCGGATCAGTGGCCACGATTCCCAGCTCACAACTTTTCAGTTCCAAACCGAAATAATCCATCGGGGTATCTATTAAATGAACGTAGCCGATTAATCGGTCCCCGTCATATGCCATAAATGCTACATTTCGCTCACGAAAAGGGGATTTCCGAATCAGTTCGTTGATAAAAACATGATCACCGTAATCGAATACCTTGTCACAAATCTCCATAATGTCCTGATAATCGTTTTCAGTGAACTGCGAATACGTCTTTCTGATAATTTTAATCGGTGTCAAATGATCTTTCTCCTGTTGTTAAATAATGAATATCTGAAAGTATATCATAACTTGACTTCGTGTAAAAAGGCTTGTTTTACTCAACAGATTGAGTAAAACGGGATGAATATACTCAACGCATTGAGTAAAACGGGCCCTATTTACTCAATGGATATGTTATAATAAGCAAGAGGTGAGATATGAGGTTGGAAGATATTTATTTTCAAAATCCCTGGTGGGATTCCAAACAAGCAATTGAAAATGACCGGCATCTTAAAATCTTCAGTCAGTGTCAGTTTAAGTATTATCCGGAGTTTTGCAAAACGATAGACATGGAAGAAACCGGTATCTATACTTTGAGAGGTCCACGACAGGTGGGAAAAACAACAACTATGAAGTTGCTTATCAAGAAGTTAATCGATCAAGGTAAGGACCCTTCCAATATCTTGTACTTGACTTTAGATAATATTAAAGATAAAGAAGAGCTGATTGAAATCCTAAAAAATTGGATTTTTCTTAGGCAAAATGCTAACGCTGAGAAACTGTTTCTTTTTCTGGATGAAATCTCTTTTATCAGTAACTGGCAAACCGCTATGAAGTATTTAACAGATATCAATCTGCTTTCTCAATCTTTTGTATTACTGAGTGGTTCATCAGCTTATGATATCAAAAAATCAACTGAAAGACTCCCCGGAAGGCGTGGATCTGGTGATGATTACATACAATTACCCGTTTCTTTTAAAGATTATGTACAAGGTACTCATTCTGTGGAGATTAAAAAGCTGAAAATAGCCGACATTTTGAATTTGTCAGAATCTGAATTAAAGCTTTTGACATTTGAATACGGAAAATATCAAGCTGATTTCACGTTTTATTGCCAATCCGGCGGTTTTCCAAAAGTGATTAATAATTATATTGAAAGCAACATGATCACTGAAGAAGTCATTAAAATCTATGAAGACTTTATTCTTGGCGATATTGAGCGATTCTCAAAATCCAGATTTATCTTGATTGAATTGCTTAAAAAGATTCCGGATATCATCGGACAACAATTTTCCTGGAATTCCCTTAATAACGAACTGAACGCCATCAGTTCTTCCAATACTGTGGAAAGTTACTTTCAAATTCTGGGTATGAATTTTATTATAGCAACGCTTTTTTTTCTGGACCCCTCCAAAGGTTCGATAAAACCAAAAAAACAAAAGAAAATTTATCCACTCGATCCGATTGTTTCAAAAGTCATTGAGCGACTATCGGGTAAAAAGTTCAACCACGGTCATTATATGGAATCTATCGTACTTGAAAATCTCCTGCAATTCTCTTCAAGAAAAACAGAAGGACTTAATCTTTATTACGGCCCCTATTATTGGTATTCTCAAAAGAAAAAAGAAATTGATTTTTTGATTGACCAGTCATCTGAGCTATATCCCATTGAAGTGAAATATCAAACAAATATCAATAAATCGGATTATGGAACTCTGACAAGGAATTTCAATAAGGGGATATTGCTATCAAAAGATGCAACATTTCGAGATTCCAATATTGTTGTCTTGCCCATATTTTTATTTCTGATATTGATTTGATTTTTTCGAAGTTGTTAACTTTTCAAACTCTCCAATACAAAGATTTCTCGCTCCGTCCATTCGGAAACGTTACCCTTATTGCTTTCGAATACCTTTTTATTTTGGTTAATTGCTTCTGAAATGGACACCCAAACCGGGTGGAATCCAAGTTCTTGTTCATAGCGATCTAAATTCAGTTCATTGCTCTTTTCAATAACTTGGCATAAATAATAATCTGAAACCATTTTAAACACATCGTATTCCGGTTCACGTGCTTTTTTGTACTCAATCACCGTCCCGATTTTTTTGCCAATGTCATGAACCTCAGCCGCGCATTCTTCTTTAATCTCTCTTGTCATGGCTTTCACAGGTGTTTCACCCTTTTCAAGACCACCGCCCGGAAACTTATAATCCCCATTTTGTAGAGAATGGATCATCAGAATTTGTTCTCCCTTTAAAACAACTCCTTTAACGGTTTCTCGAACAAAGGTTTTATCCGCTTTGTTCAAATCAGCATCGTATTCAAATTCTTTGTAAAATGACATGTTGCCCCCCATAAAAAAAGACCGGAATGGATTAACTTATCACCGGTCAGTAGTATTTAATCTTTCTAAGCTTCCTTAATGAACTAAAAGCATCAGAATGTTTTAGTTTACAAATTATCCGGTTTTATGATCATGCTCATGATGTGACCTATAATATTTTCGTTTTACCTCTTTTTTTATCTCAAGGGGTTTCAACTCAGATTTTTTAATTAGCTCAGAAAAGTCATGGGTTTCATAAAATTTTGCTTCATCCTCTAAACTTTCAAATTTTTCAGGTATTTCTTCAAGACTTCTTATTTTTTTCATTTTTTTCGCCCCTTTCTACGTTTCTTCAATATTTTCTTTTCCCAATGATTAACATCTCTAGCTGTTATAATTTTTATTTGATTTTGATCAGGTGGAAAAGATATAACCACAAACAACAACCTATTAGACCAAGTAGAACACAGAATTATTCTTCATCTTTTCTTTGTTCCAATACTATGGGCTCATCGTCAAATAAACCTTCTTCAATTTCATTCGGTTCAACGTTATGCCTTGCAATATGGTCAATGCTCCAATCTGTCCAATTTATTTCTAAATAATCTTCTACCATTACTAAGTTTCTCAAATATTTAGACGTGGATTTGATCGCTTTACTTTGATTCTTTACAGCGTACTTTCTAAAGCAATTTTTACCAGAAAAGTTCAACTTATTCAAAAAAATACAGTGAAAAAGGTCAGCAAAAACCGATTTTACTTTTCTTCAAAAACTTGTCTTTTTGAAAGGGTTGATTTATAAATAAACCGACGGTCGGTATATATATACAAGAAGGAACAAATGGCATAGCAATGGAACGGCTTTTTTCAGTGTTTTGATTGCCTTATATTCCAGATGGATATTCAGTTTATTCGAATTAAAGAAAGCCTGCTGAACAAAACAATGAATTATCATACTATCAACGAGAACAGGTAACCACAATTGTGAAGTTTTCCCGCAGGGGAAACTTAAAAGCCAATGACTTGGTTGACCAAATATCTGCCGGGTCTATCCCCCGGAAATGAGTGAGAGGATTAAGGTTTTAATACAACTGATATTTGATATAATGGCATTACTGTAATGAAATGGCTTAATTGAAAAAAGGGAAGGGATTTATCATGAACTTTTCAGATGAAATGAAGCAGTTAAGATATCCCCAATATATATCTGAGCTCAGACGTCCTGTGAATCCTCCTGAACATGCGGTCATCGAAGGGCAAGCTCAATTTGGCACATTTAATGGGCCTTTGAAGAAAATCAATCTTCTTGATTGTTCAAATCCCGGTGGTTCTTTGATGCCGAACTTTTTGAAGCTGTTTAGGTTGAAGGAGTGGTTTGCCTATTTGATTGATTTTAAACAGGGATTTGTGCTTAGTGCCGTTTATAATACAGGATTGATGATGTTTAATGTGGTCTCCTTTTTTGATAAATCCACCCGAACAGTCCAGACCAATATGATTTTCACCAAGAAGAAAAAAGGTACCTTGCCTGATTCGCTGATTGATACCAGGACTTTTCTAAAGGCTGGATCATTTACACAAGCAATCACAAACAAGTTCCAAGATGGCAAGTGCACAATCAAGGCCCATTGTCCGCCTTCCAAAAAGCACTTCGCGTATCAGGCGGATTTGGCACTCACAAGCATTTCCATGCCGTCGGTTGTTGTCATGCCCTTGGGTCCCAACAAACCGCTTTACATTCACAAGGAGTTGTTTCAAGCAGTGGGAATGCTCACCATTGGCGATCAGCGCTATGAATTGGATAAAACTGCTACCTGTATCATCGATGACCACAAGGGTTTTTATCCCTATCACATGTACTATGATTGGATTTCGGGTATCAAGAACGATAAAGAAAGTGGGCCGATTGCCTTCAACATCGTGGATAATCAGGTCCTTCGTCCCAACGATTACAATGAAAATTTCGTCTGGATAAAGGGAGAGATGCATCAGCTGCCCCCGGTTACCGTGGCGAAAAATTCCGACACCCTTTGGATGGCCAAAGATACACATGGTGCTGTGGATATCCAATTTGAGATCGAAGATGATTATGTTAAAAGGATTCATCTTCCCTTTTTCAAAGCAGATTATAGGGCACCTTTTGGACAAATTAGTGGTTTTATGAAAGATTTGAGAGGTAACAAACATTCACTCGATGGCACATTTGGAATCGGTGAGGATTTAGATTATAAATATTAGGAGAATGATAATGGAAAATCAGTATAAAACATTAGTGGACAATCAAAAAGACTACTTCAAAACCGGAGAAACGAAATCCCTATCGTTTCGTCTTGGTCGCTTGCAAAAACTTAAAGAAGCCATTTTAAAATATGAAACAGCTATCACAGATGCTCTTTACAAAGACCTGGGAAAGTCTGAAACGGAAGTAGTGTCAACTGAAATCGGCTTTACAATCCATGAAATCAACTTTGTCATGAAGCATCTTAAAAAGTGGATGAAAAAGACCCGAATTAAAACCAACCTGTTTAACCTGCCCGGGAAATCATACATCATTCAGGAGCCTTATGGAACAACGTTGATCATCGGACCTTGGAATTATCCCTTCCAATTAGTCATGTCTCCATTGGTAGGCGCGATTGCCGGTGGCAATACAGCTATCGTCAAACCATCTGAAATATCAACGCATACGGCACATGTCATCGAACAAATTCTGACAGAAACCTATCAGACATCCTTCATAGCCGTCATTCAAGGGGGGATTCACGAAACGAACGAACTACTGGATCTTCGCTATGACAAAATCTTCTTCACCGGGAGCACAAAAGTAGGCCGTATCATCATGGAAAAGGCTGCTAAATATCTAACTCCTGTGGTCCTTGAACTGGGGGGTAAAAGCCCTACAATTATCGATAAAACAGCGAAGCTGGATGTTGCACTGAAGCGAGTTGTCTTTGGCAAAGGCACCAATGCCGGACAAACCTGTGTAGCACCGGATTACGTTTTGGTCCATGCAGACATCAAAGAGGTGTTTTACAAAGCCTTCAAAGAAACGGTAAAAGACTTTTATTCGGGGTCAGTGATAGAGAATGAAGAATTTGGAAAAATCATCAATGAAGGTAATTATCAACGGGTGAAAGGCTACCTGAATGACGGGAAGATTGTTTTTGGCGGAGAAACAGACGATGATAACCTAAAAATCGGATTGTCCCTCGTTGAGGTAAACGATTTGGAAAAACCCATCATGAAAGAAGAGATCTTCGGACCCGTACTACCGGTGATTCCTTTTAAAACATACGATGACATCATCACCATCATCCGCAAAAATCCCGACCCTCTGGCCATGTATATCTTCAGCGAAGACAAGCCATTTGCTGAAAGGTTAATCCACGAAGTCCCTTTTGGCGGAGGTTGCATCAACGACACCATCATGCACCTAACCAATGTACATCTGCCATTCGGGGGCAGAGGCAGCAGCGGCATGGGCAACTATCATGGTAAACATAGTTTTGATGCTTTTACCCACAAAAAGGCTGTTTTTCAAGCCAGTACATGGTTTGATTTAAAGTTGAAGTATCCGCCTTTGATGAAAAAGAGATTAAAATGGGTGAAAAGACTCTTGTATGGGAATGTGAGGAAATAAAAAGCGGCTTTATCAGATGTTTTTTAAAAAAATCTTCATTTACCATGCTTTTCTTTGAATTTTTCAATCATTCCAAGAACAAATCCCGTAATGTTTTCTGGAAGATCATAAGGATCAAAATATTCCACAATGTCACATTCGATGTGATCCGGTGTGATTTCTCCTGAATAATCATTGCAGGTGTAAATAGCGGCAACGTTGTAGACTTCATCACCGTTTGGGTAGATGTAGTGCATATGCTTTCCGGAGAAGACATCCAACAACTCAAGTTTTCCAGCATGTAAGCCGATTTCTTCCATGGCCTCTCTTCGGGCACAGTCTTCCAGACTTTCTCCCGGCTCCATGGAACCACCCGGCAATCCCCAGTTTGAAGTGGCCTTGTTTTTGATCATGAGAATTTTGCCTTCTCCGTTGACAAATATGATGGCGGATCCCGCTTGGATCAAGGGAATTTTGCCCACCTTTTTTCTCAGGTCCATCATGTAGCCGATGCTATCACTCCCTCAGATTTCTATTTTGTTTAGCAATTCTTTTAAGTTTTTCAACTCGTCAAGAGTCAGTGTCACACCTTTTCCCATCTTGGCATGCTCTGGCGCCCAGTCACGGATATCGTACTTGGGTTCTCTTTCGTTCCAGCTAATCAGAGATAGTTCTTTTGTCCAGCCGCCTTTACTCTGAGAAAGCTCACCAAATGTCTTGACTATTTCATATTTGAATTCCGCCATTTTCTTCCCCTCTTTTTTTGTTTAGATGTGTGAATTATAACAGAGGTGAGCCACATTGACAATGGTGAGTGAATGTGTAAAATTATAATAGTTCTAAAAGGGAGTAGCTCAGGCAAAGCCCTAAAAAATCAACATACTGGAGAAATCCTGGTTTTATTTTCTTCAAGCATCACTTTGAAGAAGCGAGACTTTTAGATTGATAAACTCGAGGAGGAGTTTACCGGTCTAAGCATCTCGCTGCTGAATTGTGGGAGAATTATCAGAAGATCCAAGACAAACTCAACTGTGTTTGCCTGGGAGAGGAACATTGCAACAATGCCTTGGCAACCGTTGCATCGTGGGATATCTAAAATGTATGGTCAAACATGATATTGAAAATTTCGATAGCATTACAACTCTGACCTCTCTTGATCCTAAAAGCCTGAACAAGCAGTTTGACCAGCAGCAATTAAGCGAATGCCTTCAATTGACCGAAGAAGCCCTGGCAAAACAAGAAGAAGGGCTTCAAAAACAACAACAGAGAAGGATAAAAGAAAATTTGGAAATGGCTTTGTCCTTGAAATAAATGAAGCGAGAAAAACTGGTATAATAATCATTGTTAGGCTTTGCTATTCAGCAACGCCAAATCTTTTTACAACATGATAAAGAAGGGATAATAATGAGGGATATTCTAAAAAAGGATATTGAGATTCAAACAAAGTCGGGGATTCATTCTGTTATCGTTGATGGTAAAAAGGAAAAACACAGTCCATGGTTAATGGATGCCTTTTCTTTTTTATACGATTGGTCAATGAAGAAAAACGTCTATCCAAAAAAGCTAAGTGCCAATATGGATGCCCATTACGACATCATTAAACACTATCTTCAGAATATTCATCATACATATATTCTCGAATTGGGGACCGGCAGCGGTCAAATCTGTCAATTTCTGGAGTCAAGCAACCGTTATGTTGGCATCGATGTTAGTAAGGGATTATTAAAACAGGCCGTTAAAAACTTTCAGCAGGTTTCAAATCAAAACTTCTCACTCTTCCTGGCAAGTGCAGAACGTCTCCCCTTTAAAGATGCAATCTTTGACCGGATCATCTGCAACCTTTCCTTTAACTTCTTCCCCGATCAGTCAAAAACCATCTCCGAGATTTATCGGCTGCTAAAAGAGACAGGAGAATTCTTTTGCAGTGTTCCCGTTCCGGAAAGGAAAGACCCTAAATCCGAAATTCACGGGAACTTATTGACTGAAAAAGAGCTTATGAGGTTGTTTCAGCCATCAGGTTTTACTTTCTCGAGTCTTCCACATCAAAATGGTGCCATTTTGTATTTCGTTGCGAAGAAAAAAGGACGTTAACTTACTTCATTTTTTCCAATTCTAAAACTTGACTTTTGAATTCATCCGGATCATTTGATTGGCAAATTCATTTCCTACATCCTGGCAATCCCTCAGTTGCAAACTCCCTGTCGGGCAGGCACTGTATGGTTTCTTGTTTGAT
>CAYUYU010000049.1:0-1059 GCA_964449405.1 uncultured Thermotogaceae bacterium | reverse complement strand
TTCTTTTATCTTATCCCCCTGAATCTGATCTAGTTCGTGTGATAACGGCAAGAGATATGAGTCAAAGGGAAAAAACGAAGTATAAAAAGCTGAAAGGAGGGAGAAAATGAACAAACCCGATGAAAATAAAAGGACCGATTGGCCTGTTTTTGATAATGAGGATCAGGAAGTTGAATATTTTGATAATCTTGACGTGAGTGAATACGATTATGAACCTCTTCCTGAAAATATGAAAATCAAAAGACAGCATTACAGACCTACTCCGACTATACAGGAAACGTTTATAAGAACAGTAGAAAATCTCTCATACCTTCAAGGCGCATTGCGTGAAAAAAAAGATTTCACTTACAGATTGTTAAAAATTATGCGTGAAGTTGAGGCAATTGAAAAAGAAGTCAATAACATAAATATGGGGGGGGTAGTTACTCCCCCCTTAATCAAATTGCTATTATAGCAAATCGATAATCTCTTCATTTAATGGCTTTTCAGTAATAAAGAAAAAGAGTCAAAAGGACAAACAGAAAAAATCAACTCAATCCCTTCCTGATTCTTGGTAATGAGGCCAAATACACCAGCAGCGATAACCCCAAAACAATTGCGACGCAGAACAAGACACTTCCCCATTGGGCGTTTTTTGACAGAATCATGTCATTCGCCTTATACGCCCAATAAAAGGGGCTCCAGTACATGGTCCACTGCCATTTCTCTGCAAGAAGTTCATAGCCAACGATGGAAATCACCACAGGGAACATGACCAGTTTCACACTGCCGGCAGCTTCGATCACGTCTTTTGAATTCAACCCTTGTAAAAAACCAATAATAAGGCTTAACAGCATGGAAGTAAAACCCACCAGAAGGATCATCCCCCAGTTGACTGTGTAATAACCGGTGAACAGCAGGGATAGGATGATACTGACCATGACAACCGTTCCCCCCAGCATGCTTTTCCCCAAGACAAAACCTGTTTGAGAGATCGGCGTGACGTTGATGGCACTGCTTGTGTTGTCCATCTTTTCTTCCACTATGGTGCAAGAGATCAGCATGCCCGCCAACATGACT
>CAYUYU010000048.1:0-14561 GCA_964449405.1 uncultured Thermotogaceae bacterium | reverse complement strand
CAAGACACACAAGTTTATAGAACGATCAGATTGAACGCTTTAAAGAACAGTCCGGAGTCCTTTGGCTCCAGTTATGAAGAGGAGGCTGCCTTTGGAGTGGAACGATTCACAAAACGAATAACAAAGCCCAACAGCTATACATTTGGAGTTTTCAAAGAAAACAATTTGGCAGGCATTTGCAACATCAGTTTTCAACCCAGAAAAAAAATGAATCACCGGGCTGATATCTTTTCCATGTATGTGGAACCAGAATTTAGGGGTAAAGGAATTGGAAAAGCACTGATAGAAATCGCCATCAAAAGCGCAGGTGAAAGAAAAAACGTTCAGCAGATTTATCTTACCGTTGTTAGCTCTAATCAAACGGCGAAATCAATGTATGAATCTTTTGGATTCAAAACGTATGGTGTTGATAGACGAGCTATGCGATACAACGGTACATTTTATGATCATGATCTGATGGTTTTGTTTCTCAAAGAAAGTGAATAAGCTATGATACAATATGTTTTATGGGATTTTAACGGAACTTTGATCAACGACGTTGACGCATGTCTGCGAAATATGAACAATCTTTTGAAAAAACAAAACAAGAAACCCATTGATTTGAACACATACCGATCCGTCTTTACATTTCCCGTAATCAACTATTATAAAAGGGTTGGGATTATTGAAACCGATGAGGCGTTTGAACCTATTGCCCGTGAGTGGATGAACGGCTATTACGCCATGGAAAAGGATTTACAGATTTTTGATGATACGATAGAAAATCTTGAAAGCGTCCACAAAATGGGTTTGAAGCAAGGTGTTCTCAGTGCCAGCAGCACTAAACAGTTAAGAAGATTACTGGACAAGTTTGGATTGACCCCATACATGGATCACATCCTGGGTCTGGATGATATTTATGCGAAAGGGAAAGTTGAAATAGGCCTGTCATTTATCCAAAATCATCACTTGAATGCCAATCAGGTCGTCCTTATCGGGGACACACTTCACGACTATGAAGTGGCCACTGAGATGGGAATTAAGTGCATTTTATTTTCTGGAGGCCATCAGAGTTATGAGATTTTAAGTGTGGCAAACTGTACGGTCGTGGAGAATCTAAAAGAAATTTTTGATTATTTAGCAAAACTTTGAAAAGACATTTTATTTTCTTGACAGCAACTGTTCTCTCAATTTTACAGTCTTTGCCAAACGTTTCCCTGCTTCTTGAACCTTTGTGAGTGTTTCCGGTTGGCTGGAAACATCCCCTTTCTCAAAGGCATGAAGTATCTTCAAAGTATCCGTCACACGGTATCCAAGAGCTGCCAACGGTTTTGACATAGCCTGATCTGTAAAGCCAAGGTCTTCAGGAGATTGCTGTTCACAGATGGCTATTACCAGAGCGTATTTCATGCCCAATGCCTCATTAAGAGGCATCCAAACACTACGGTCTTCATTGTCAAAGATTTCATAACAGTAAAGTCTGTCAATGAAGGCCTTCATAAGAGCTGTGAGGTTGTAAAAATAGGTGGGCGAGCCAACCACAATGCCATCAGCTTCCAGGATCTTTGGGTATATCTGTTGCATCCCATCCTCTATCACACATCGAAAATCCTTTGCGCAGCCTTCACAGCCGTTACAATCCGAGTATTGGTAATCTGAAAGATACAGCAGTTCAGTCTGAGCTCCTTCATGTTGAGTTTCATCAAGGGCTTTTTGGACGACTATTGAGGTATTGCCGTTTTTTCTCTTACTACCGACGATTCCAAGTATTTTAATGGTTATCACCTGCTTTTTGCAGAATGGTCTTGGAGATTGTTCCGGTATTTTTGTAGGGGTGCCCCTTGTGGATGTCTTTAAACATCCCGAGGGGACAGGGCCGCTGATACATACAAGGAATTTGAGAGACTAATTCCTAATCATCGTACCTGTCCCCCTCTTATATTATATCAGATTGTTATCTGAAGCTCTTTCTTGTTAAATTAACATAGGATGTGATAGCATATAAACAGTTTTTCGCATCCTGTGAATTTACGGAAGCGATACTTGCATTTTTCGACTTGTGTGGGCAATGCTTTTGCGTTTGCTCTCCCTTGAAAGGAGTCCTATGGATAATTTAAAACTAACAAAGAAAAAATCCCCCCACGATAAAACCATCATCACCATCGGTGATCTTAAAATCGGGAAAGATTTGATCGTTATCGCCGGGCCTTGTTCCGTTGAATCCGAGGAGCAAACTGTTGAAACGGCTATTGGGGTTAAGAACGCCGGGGCGAATATGCTGCGTGGGGGTGCTTTTAAACCCAGGACCTCCCCCTATGCCTTTCAGGGATTGGGATTGGAAGGGCTTAAAATTCTGGAGAAAGCGAAGAAGGTAACAGGGTTACCCATTGTAACAGAGGTGGTAGATCCCAGGGATGTCTCGTGGGTGGCTGAATATGCCGATGTTCTTCAAATTGGAGCAAGAAATATGCAGAATTTTTCCCTGCTCAGAGAAGTGGGTCGCGTGAAAAAACCCGTTTTGTTAAAAAGGGGGATGTATTCAACACTTGCAGAATGGTTGAACTGCGCCGAATACATATTGGCGGAAGGCAATCCCAACGTCATGTTGTGCGAGAGGGGGATACGAACCTTCGAGACCTTTACAAGAAATACCCTGGACCTGAGCATGGTACCCGCCATCAAAACGCAAACGCACCTTCCCGTATTCATTGATCCTTCACATGGAACCGGAAGAAAAGAACTCATAGAGTCCATGATCTACGCGGCTATTTCTGCGGGAACAGATGGGTTGATCGTGGAGGTACACATTAACCCGGCAGAGGCAAAAAGTGACGCCCAACAGCAATTTACACCGAAAGAATTTCTGACCATTATGAATAAAGCACGTCAATTAGATAAATTCGTTAAGGAAGTGATTAATCTTGAATCTTGAGGATATCAGAAAACAAATCGACATCTTGGATGGCAAATTGATGAAACTGTTGACTCAGAGAATGGAGAAGGCCATTCTGGCAAAGCGTTTTAAGAAGGAAATAGAAGATAAAAACCGGGAACAGGAGATTTTGGATAAAATCAAAGAAAGTGCTGAAACCCTACTTGACGGTGATTTTCTCGTTCATTTGTATCAGAGGATCATCGAGGAGAGTAAGGCGCTCCAAAGTAGGGATTTAAAGATCATTGCCTTTCAAGGAGACCATGGGGCATACAGCGAAGTAGCGGCAAAATCTTGGAACGTTGATTACATTTCCATGCCCTGTTTTGAATTTGCCGATGTCTTTGAAGGGGTTGAAAAAGGCTTATACGATTACGGAATAGTACCGGTGGAAAATACATTAGGTGGCATTGTCAGCCAAGTCAACGATTTGATGATCAACACCCAGCTTTTTGTTTCCGGGGCCATCGAAATTCCCGTCAAACATTGTCTGGTCACATACCCGGGTACGGATTATCGTGAAATAAGAGAGGTATACTCTCATCCCCAGGCATTGGCCCAATGCAGGGGGTTTTTAGCAAGAAATAATTTAAAAGCGGTTCATTATTACGATACGGCAGGGGCTGCCAAAATGCTTGCAGAAAAGGGATTGACAAATGCAGCTGCCATTTCCAGTGTGTTAGCTGCCAAAATGTATAATTTGGATATCATCAAAGAGTCTATTGAAGACCATGAAATCAACCGGACACGGTTTTTGATTCTGACAAAGGAAGATAATAAACAAAACGGCAACAAGTGCTCTATCGTTTTCTCAACAGCCCATAAATCAGGTACTTTGTTCAATGTCTTGGAAAAATTTGCCAATGCAGGGCTGAATCTATCAAGAATTGAATCCATACCCAATGAAAAGGGAACTTATGCCTTCTTTTTGGACTTTCTCGGAGAAAGAAATGACCCGAAAGTTCAGGCAGTCCTTGAATCAGTAAAAAAAGCCACAGAACATTTTAGAGTCCTGGGCTTTTATGAGGAAGTCAATATTTAGCTTCTTCTCTTTTGTATATTTAAACATCTCAAAGGTTAGGACCAAGGGGTGTGGATTGACAGGCCTCTTGGTCCGGATAAAAAATACCCCTCACCGATACGCTTGAGTGCCTATAGGTTTTCCAATTTCTTTTTCCAGCTTCCTCACATTCCTGTTGATAAACCACATCACCGGACGTTTCAGGAAACCGGGAATACTCATGGCAAGCAATTCCTGTGACTTTTCAGGGACTTTACCGGTTTGAATCATTCCTTCTACGGCCCTGTCCAATGCATCAATCATCTTTTCTCCCTTTTTGCCCAATTCTTCCAATGATTCGCAGTCCATCATTCCCGCTCCGCCATACATGAGTCCTCCGGCCCACTCCATATTGGTTGTTCTGGCAAATATTTCCATGGACTTGATGGAGCATTCATTGAGTCTATAAAAGGGGAAGGCGCATTGGCTGAAACCAAACAGTTGTTTCCCCTTTAAATCCAAATCCGATTGTGCTTCAAGCAGCTCCAGAACTCTGACGAGGTGATAGGGCATGAAATCAGCATATAAGGGACAGAGTATACAGACGATTTGTGATTGTCCAAGCTCTTGAATCAACGATTCTTGTAATTCCTTATAATTGTCGATGCTGTAGAAGGTTTCCGTTGAAATCCCCCTGTTTTCAAACGCGTTCATCATGGATTTTGCAAATGCATACGTGTTCTTTTTTTTCCTTGAGCTTCCCAAAATAAAAGTAACCCTTTTATCTGCCATCATTCATCACTTTCCCCACTAATTCTTTCATCACAAGATCGTATGTATCATGCTCAGCTATGAACGCCCCGTAATGATCTATGAACATATTCATCGCATTTCTTTTAACAAGTCGATTAAAATTTTCCGCTTCATCAACTGGCAATTCATCGCCTAAACCGATGGCGTAATAGGCATTCAATTCATGATATCTCTTTCTGTGAAGTAGTTTCCCGTTTTTCATGCCGTAATAGGGACTGCCCATAAGAGCAAACTTATCTACTACCAATTTATACTGAGAAGAATAACCCCCATATCGCACATCAGTGATACCAATAATGCAGTTAGTGTTTGCCAGGGGCACCATGAATTTTTCTGTATCATCTTTCATGATACATCGACCCGGCGTTTTTCTTAAACAGCCTTCACACCCATAACATGGCAGCAAGTCCAGGTCACTAATCTTGACTGTGGTTGTCTCTATTCCGTTGTTTTTTAATTCACCCGCTAACTTTGACGAAAAATCTGTTTCGGGTTTTTTGCTATGTGTTGCATCCAAAATGACAGTCTTCAATTGAAACACCTCTTTGTACAGATTCTGTTTATTTAATGAAACGGTGAATTATATCATCCTTTTTAATCCGTTTCTTCAAGTCAATGAACGTTTTAACAGTCTATTCTATGGGAATAAAAAACCGAAAAGTAGATCCCTTCCCCAATTCGCTTTCCACCTCTATCCAGCCCTTATGCATTTCGATGCTCTTTTTGGCGATGCTCAAACCAAGTCCGGTACCGCCATATTCTCTGGAATAACTGCCGTCAATTTGATAAAAAGTATTAAAGATGTCATTTAAACTTGAGAACGGAATACCAATTCCGGAATCTTCCACTGTAAATCTTAAGTATTCTTTCTCTTTGATTAAAACGATATCAAGGCTTACAGAGACAAGTCCCTCATTAGTATATTTTATCGCATTGGATACCAGATTCATCAGTGTATGCCTGATTTTATCTTCATCCAAAGTTATCGTTGAAGGTAATTTGGGATCAATGTGGTATGAAAAGGACAAACCTTTGGAAAGAGCGGTCTGTTTCATGGGTATAAGGATTTCATCTATAAATTCTTTAACAGGTACCGGTTTTAACTCTAAGTTTAAATGGGCCTTTTCGAGAATTGAATAGTCAAGCAGTTGGTTGATAACTTTTAACAGTTGTTTGGAGGAAAGAGAAAGCATGTTGATGTAGTCGTTTTGCTCATCGTCTGTTTGTGTCTTCTTTAAAAGCTGTGTCATGCCCATAATGCCATTTAAAGGTGTTCTTAACTCATGGCTGATGTTGGCAAGAAATTCATTTTTAAGATTGATCGCACTTTCCGTTTCCAAATGGGCATTGATGATCTCTTGTCGGGCCCTGTAAAGCGAAACAGCAAAAGCGTAGTCTTCTGACAACAGTTTCAGGTGATGCAGAGTTTTTTCGGTAAATTTCCCTTCTTCTTGTGTGAAGAAACACCACAATTTTGTCTCTGTACTAAACTGAATAGGAATAGTGACTATTTCTTTTATTTGATGCATCTTGATGATCTCCCCACAACAGAAATCTTTCCCAAAAGCTTCCACTTTTTCTTTTTGAAAGTGTTTTTGTTCTGAAAGTAACCAAGCTTTCTTCAGTGCAAATTTGTTGATGGGTTTTGGTATGGTATTATTAAAAGAATAGCTTTCTTGAATATACCATTCAATGGGGTTCCCCTGTTCATCTGTTTTGACACTGATCATGAATAAGAGTATCAATTCAAATTCATCCACCAACATTCTCAAGAGTTTTCGGTTCATCTCCTCTTCCCCTTTAGAGAGGATGATTATTCTCATAGCATTAAAGAGGGATTTATAGAGTTTGTTGATATCTCTCAGTTCCATTTCCCTTTTTGCAAGTTTCTCGTTCTGTATTTTTAGGTTGGTGTTTTTTTTCTCGATTATTTTTTTGGCTCTGCTAATGGTGTTTGTCTTTTTTGCAACTTGCTGCTTCAATTTTGTATTCCACGTGTAGAAAAGAATCAAAAAAGCCCAAACAACAGCACCGATGATCAACAATACCGTGATGATAAGTGACAAAATTTTGTTTCCCGAAGTCCCAAACCATTTGTTGTAGATTTCGCTATATCTACCAGAAAGGTGTAGTTTTCTCAGCCCCTCGTTGAGCTTGAATTCAAGTTCACGATTGCCTTTTTGAACGGCAAAACAATAAGGAATGGTGAACAGGGGTTCATGAAGAAAATGGATTCCCTTGATGTTTTTCTGTTGAATCAGATATTGGCCTTGCTTCTGGCCGATCAAAGCGCAATCTCCGATTCCCTCTGTCAAAGTATTTAAGACAACTTCCGGAGAATCGTAAGACAAGACATTGGCTTCGATTGCCTCTCTTTCAATGTAATCAACCATCACATCACCTTCTTGTACGATGATGGTTTTTCCGTATAAGTCTTCTTTTGTCTTGATATCCGACTCACTATGAGTAAAAATAGAATAAACGATGTAACCATGAGGATGTGTGAAAGTTGTGTATTCTGTCCGAGAGGGGTAGTAGTAAAATCCCGTCAAAGCATCTATTTCCTGATTTTCAAACGATTCTCTTATCTTCGCCCAAGGACCCGCAACGATTTCAATGTCGAGTTTCTCAAGTTTGGCAATCTCTCTCATGATTTCAACGTTGAAACCGGTTATCTTGTTTCCCTGTTTATATTCATAGGGAGGATACCCCTGATCAGTGCCTACGATGATCTTGGCGGTAAAGGCCATTACGGGCAGTATTAAAATGCTTATTACAATAAAGAAGATTGTTTTTTTCATTTGTCAACCCCCACGTCCATTTTTTAAATAACTCAAGTTTTGCGCTCGATATCTGTAGGGGCATTTCGTGAATCGCCGCTACAAGTTGCTTTGATGGCCATATACAATCATCTTATTTATAATAAGTTTCTTTTGTAAAAGAAGATTGTAATGTTTTTGCTCATCATAAGTTATATCAGTAATTATACACTCTTTATTCTTTTTGAAAAAGGGCCGGATAATCCGGCCCTTAATTTGGAGGTTTTTTATGTTGTTGTGTTTGTTGCTGTTTACTCATGGAAGGATGGATAATTTCCCGTTTTTGATTAGATCCAGGGTTGAAAGGATGATCTCTCCTTTTCCGATTTTCTTTCTGACCACATAGGAACCGTTTGTTAAGTTCCAGCCCAACATTTTTCCAATCAGTGTTTCATAGGCTGTTGAGTTGATGATGATGTGCCCTGTGAAAGTCTCCAGGAGTTCTTCAGCACCAGATTCGTAGTTTAGTTGACCCATCATATCCGGATGATAATGGAAAAAGCCGCTAATCCAGTCGCCAGCCCAGGTTATATTGGTTCCCTTGACGGCTTTTTGTGTATGAATTACAGTTTCACAGCCATTTACTTTTTGTGGTTTTGTAAGCTGGACATAAACTCTCTTTCCGCTTCTTGCCAGCTCTTCGGCTTCTTGGGAGTATGTCTCAAAAATTTCAAATTCAGTTGACTTGTCCTTAAATCCATGAAGATAATAGGTGTTCAATGAAACCGTTCGATTGTCTTTCAGGAATGTTATCTTCAACAATCCCTTTTCATTCGGAATGTCCAACTTACAAACAAAATCCGCTTTCATGGGTTCTGACAAAAATTGACAGGTTTTGAGAGATTTCCCGTTAAACTCGACCTGAATCATTCCTTCAACGCATTTATCTATGATATTTGATAAGTACAATTCACCCTCATCATTCATGATTGGGAGTAAATCCTGATTAAGCATCTTTAAAGAATCAGTAAAGGGCTTGTCGTTACGATTATAGTCCAGTATGCCGTTCGCTTCCCAGGCAATATCTGATAGTTCTGTCAAGACAAATCCGCTGATGGAATCGTGAAGCCTCATTTGTTCGACCTGATGTTTCAATGCGTAGTATCCTTGCCATTGTACTTGCTTGAACAAAGTGGTGGCATTTAGAGCGTATTCTTCCGCCGTTTCAGAAATAAAATCCCTGATCTTCTTGATGCCCAGCAGGGAATAATCCATCCAACAGCCAACCCAAAGAGACGGGTCGGACAGACTCCAGACGCCAAATTCCGAAATGATTTTAGGGAGTTGTTTTGGATCTTGTTCATGCGCCTCAGTTGAAAAGCCCTCCTTAAAGGGGATAAATCTATTTTCAGCAAAATCTTTTATATTTTTATCCCATAACGGTTTATTTTCCGGATAAGAAAAATAGAAATGATAATCGTTGATATCGCTTTGCACGTGATGATTGTCATGGCATGCCGAATTATCCACAATCAGCCTGTCCTTGACGGTTGACTTGGATACATTCCAAAAATTACTTAACCATTCATTTTCATCCTCGATAGACAAATCAACCCCCCAGCTTTCATTGACTAAGGTTATGATACAAAAAGAGGGACTGTAGGCGTATCGCTTCATCAAATCGTCTCTTAGTTGTGTTAAATACTTTTTGGAATCATCATCAAAGGCCTTTGCATAAGGCAGGTCGATCCACAACACCAGGCCGAGTTCATCCGCCAGTTGCACATACTCTAATGGTGGCGTTTTCACATGATAACGAATGGTGTTGTATCCCAATTCTTTGACCCGTTGAAGCTCTTTTGAGAGATACGCCAATGATGGGTGAGAATAGTCGGTTTCTGGGTAAAAATCCTGATCCAGTAATCCCTTCATATAAAATGGGGTTCCGTTGAGTAAAATTTTTCCATCTTGAATCTTGATATCCCTGAACCCGACCTTTTTCTCCAATCGGTCAACGACCGTTCCATCTCTGATGATATCCACACAGAGATCATACAACTTGGGGTTGGCTGGTGACCAGCATTGCAAATCACCGCGTGAGATGACCGCTTTCGATTGATTCGTAAGGCCTTCTTTCAAGCACTTTTTGCCTTCTGAAAGGCTGTAGGCTACTTCTTCGAATTCACCTTGAATCGCTAATTGCACGGTGATCGAATCCTGTTGAATGACAAACTCAGTTGCGTCGATAAAGGTATCCTCAAGTATTTCCAGCTCCACCGGCTGCCACATGCCGGTGATGTTGCCATACCAGTCCTGCTTGCCAATGACCTCATGGTCTAACGTTTCGATTTCTTTATCCTCAACCACCACAAGGATTTCATTCTCAGCCTTGTTCATATGCTCAGTGACATCAAAACAAAAGACATCAAATCCCCCTCGATGACTTCCCACTTCTTTTCCATTTACTTTGACGCGGGTGATCAAGTCTGACCCGTAGAAGCAGAGGCGTTTGGTTTTGGCTAACTGTGATTCACTCAGGTGGATGTTCTTTTTAAAATACCCAATCAGTGACTCCGGATCGGGATAATGCTCGGGTTTGATGGGAATGGAACCGGGAATTTTTATTTTTTTATCATAGGTGGAACCGTTATAGCTCAAGTCCCAGATTCCTGTTAAAGATATTGTTTGCCTCATTTCACACCACTTCCTGCAGATACACCTTGCATGAGATTTTTCTGGAATAGGATAAACAAAACAATCACCGGAATAGAAGCCATAATATTGGCTGCCATAATCGGCCCGTATCGGATGTTCGTTTCAGAGCCCGCAAGTGTCGCCAATCCTACCGGCAAGGTGTACATGCTGTCTGTGGTAGCGATAATCAAAGGCCACAGGTAGTAGTTCCACGTCCATGTGAAATTCAAAATGGCGATTGATGCTACCGCTGGTAATGACATGGGAGTGATGATTCGCCACATAATCGTCAAGTGGGATGCCCCATCCATTCTTGCCGCCTCATCGTAGGCATTGGGGATTTCGCGAAAGAAATTAGCCAGGATAAAGACGCACATAGGAGCAAATGGTGCCGGTAAAATGAGTCCCCAGTAGGTGTTGATGAACCCAAAATCCTTCATCTGCAAAAAGAGCGGTATCATAATGGCCTGTATCGGGATGGTGATGCCGGTCAAAACAACGATGTTCAACAACTTTCTGCCGGGAAACATCATCCGCCCCAATGAATAGGCGGCAAAAACACTCATGACAATTACCATAACGGTTGCAGAGATACTCACCACCACGCTGTTGATGAACCATCTTCCGATTTGTCCCTGTTCAAGAATCTTTCCATAGTTACTGAACAAAATCTCCGAGGGGATGATCTTTGACGCAACGATATCCTTTTCTGGCTGGACAGAATTGACCAGCATCATGAAAAACGGGAAAATATAGATAGCAAGAAGGATGAACGCCAATATAGTCAGTCCTTTGCTAATCTTCAATAGCCTTCACCTCTTTTCGACATGAGTTTAACCTGTGCAATGGCCACTCCCAGCATAACGAGGAAGAAAATGGCCGCGTTTGCCTGGGCATATCCCATCTTGAAGTACTTGAAGCCATTTTCATAAATGTACTGCACGAGTGTACGCGTTGTTCCTCCCGGCCCTCCGCCGGTCATGATGTAGACCTGACCGAAAATCTGTAATGAGTAGATGATCTGAAGAATGATGACCAGCACATGTGTGGACTTGATCAGGGGAAAGGTGATGTGAATCAACTTTTGCCAGGAATTAGCACCATCAAGGGTCGCCGCCTCATAATAAGAATCGGGTATCTGCTGTATAGCGGAAAGATACAGGATGATATTGAATCCCAATGTCCACCATATTGTGGCAAAGGCAACAGCAGGCATTGCATATGAGGGGTCATTCAGCCAATTGATACTTTCGATGCCAAAAATAGACGTGATTTTATTGACGATCCCAAAGGTTTCGTTGAACATGAGCTTCCACATCAAACTGATAACCGTAATAGATAAAATATAGGGGATATAGAATCCGGCTCGAAAAAACCCCACAAATTTGATCTTTGAGTTGAGCAAAATGGCGATCAGAAATCCGAGAATCACCAACGGTGGGACTGTCAATATGGTGAAATAGAGCGTGTGCCAAAGAGCCTCCCAAAATTTATCGGTATTGAATAACGTATAAAAGTTTTCCAGGCCTATAAACTCAGGCGAACCAAATATATCCCATTTGAAAAATCCCAGATATAAAGAACGAATAAATGGAAATATTTTAAAGATTGCAAAGAAAAGGCCAAAAGGAAGGAAAAACAGATAAGCCAGCGTGTTGTTTCTCTTCTTGTTTGTAACGATCATGGCAATCCCTTCTTTTTTTCAGTTTTCAGGTGAAAAATATAGCCCGCAAAAAACGGGCTATATCGTATTATTATTATTATTGGAGAATACTATTGGCTTTTTTGAATAATTCTTCCGCAGCTTCTTTTTCCGTTAGGTCTCCAATAACCATTTTCTGGCAGATTTCCCACATTTCTTCTCTGAATTCCGACCAGCCGATGACTGAGGGAGCCAAAACGGCATTAGCCGCTGCTTCTAAGTAGTCTTCTCTCATCGGTAATGCAAGGAACTCATCTGATTCGAGAACTTTCTTAATAACGGGAAGATGACCGGCCTTGGCCCATTCGTATGAGTGTTCGACCACCCATTTGGCAAAGGTAACTGCTGCCTGCTGCTTTTCCTTATCTTGCTTGGGTGCCCTCGGGAAGATAATGGCGTGACTGTCTCCCCATGTATAGTGTTTTGATCCCTCGATTGCGGGAACTTGCGTTACTCCGAAGTCAAGTCCCTCAGTATCCGGATAGACTGCCATCGCCCAAACACCGTTCAAATGGTATGCTGCTTTGTCGTTGATGAAAAGTGCTTCTCCCCCATCATAATCCGTAACCGGTGTGATCTCATCCGCATAGGAAGCGTTGATAATTTCATATACCTTTTCAGCCAAGTCTTTATCGACGATGACTTTTCCCGCTTCCTCATCGTAAAAGGAACCACCAAGCTGATTGTAAAGGGCGATAAACCATCTTTCACCCAACATACCGAATTTGTCCAACGATGCCCCGTAATCTCCGGTGGCATTTTTCACTGCTCTGCCCCATTCTATATACTCATCCCAGGTTTGAGGCACTTTCGGATTGCCGTTTGCATCAACGAGATCTGCAGATTCGAGGACTTTTTTGTTATAATAGAAAACGAGCGGATGCGTATCTAAAGGCAGGGCGACTAATTCACCATCATAGTGTGCTTGCTCGATAATATTGGGCAGATATTCATCGAGAAAGGTCTTGGGTACAAAATCCTTAACGGGAGTTAATACTCCTTTTGAAGCATAGTCCGGAAGAACAGACAGGTGCATGATGGCTACATCAGGTGGCTGGCCTGAAATAAGACCTGTCAACAGCTTGTTGTAGTATTCAAGCCAGTCTATCTTCTGGGCTTTTACCGTTATTTCCGGATGGGTTTCGTTAAATGTTTCAATAAACTCCGTCATAATATGACCTTCACCACCACTAAACAACGTCCAGAAAGTAATTTCTACGTTCTTTGCGGAAACCGTTCCCAAGAACATTACACTCAAAACGATTAATAAAACGACGAACTTTTTCATTATAATTCCTCCTTCTATGATTTTGGGGTAAATCCCCAATTACGCACTTTCACGGTTGATGAGTTCAACATCTAATTTTTCCAGTCTTTGTGTCTTTCTTTTTTTTGTGATCCTGTCCATAATCATTTGAAACGCTTTTAACCCAAGGGTGTGCTTTTTGATCCTCAGGGTGGTCAGAGAGGGGGTGGACAATGATGAAAAGAAGATATCGTCGAATCCGATGACACTCACATCTTCGGGACATATAATCTGGTTGGTTTTTAACGCCTTTAACGCTCCCAGTGCCATCATATCGTTAAAGCAAAAGATCCCATCGAACTTTTTTTTCTCCTTTATCATGGCAGTAATGGTATCAAAAGCATACTGAAGACTGATATCACTGTCTGAAATAAAATAATCCCTTTCTTCCGCCTTTTCTAAAAGAAATTTCGTATGTTGCTGATTCAGTTGAAGTCCTCTTTCTTTCAAACCGTCTTCAAACCCCTTTAGTCTGTATTGTGAGGTTGAATTGGTTGTATTGATCATTAACGCAAGGGGATTGGTTTTCCCCTGCTGGACTAAATGTTTCGCTGCCAGATAGCCCCCAGTGTAATCATCACTGTAGATCTGATCGCATTTTTGGAGCTCTTTGATGTATCTGCCAATAATGAGCATTGGAAAGCCTGTTTCCTCAAGTCGTCTCAAATCATCATAATTCTTTTCCACCGGAGAAATGATGAGCCCGTCTACCCGCCTTGACAGTAAAATGTCGATAGCTGACTTCTCCGTCTGGTAATCCTCCTTGGAATTCATCAAGATCAGCTGATAATTTTCCCTTTGAGCCGCCTCTTCGATTCCCTTAAACACCTCGGAGAAAAATGGGTTGGAACTGTCCTCCAGGATAACCCCAATGATATGGGTCTGATTGGTTCGAAGACTGCTGGCAAAAGTATTCCGAATAAACCCCATCTCCTTTGCCCGCTCCTCAATCCTGTTTCGCATGCCCTCACTAATATCATCTTTACCCCTGAGAGCCCTTGAAACCGTGTTTACAGAAACACCCAAATCTTTGGCAATATCCGACATGGTCACGTACTGTTTTTTTCTACCCATGATAGACTCCTAACATTATCGTTCACTTTATCGTTAATGTAACACTTTCATTGTATACCCTATAAAGAGATAATACAAATTCAGGATTCTGGCGTTATCCCTGATCAATTGGTTTTATTTATGATTAAGACTTATAAGCTTTGTTTTTTGAGGGATTTTGTTATCACTTCACCGAGTTTTAGAGCACCCACAAGGGATGCCCCTACAAAAACTTGAATAAGGAAAAAAGCCAAAAACCATATTATGATTCCACTGTAAAAAGTGCAGTTCGCCTCATTTATCTTGAAATATCACAAAATGTT
>CAYUYU010000047.1:0-14641 GCA_964449405.1 uncultured Thermotogaceae bacterium | reverse complement strand
TGTCACATTAGAAATGATGGCTGATATTTTTCAGAGCTGTTTTAAATTTTTCCTTTAACCAGTTGGGAGATATGATGGAAAAGGTGAAATTAGGATAGTCAAGGTCAAGATTGACTAGCTTTTGAAACAGATTGGCTGATTTTACAAAGGTGAATGTCAGGATATGTTTATGCTCATCCCATTCAGGTTCTGTAAAACGGTTTAAGTCAGGCTTGAGGGAAAAATATATTTCCGCTTGGTATTTTCTCTGATGAGTAAAAGACAGAGCCGTTAGTTGGTAATTTTCATAAAAATCTTCATGGAAAGAATAGGTCAGTTCAGAGATTTCAAGTTTTTTGATTCGCTCTAACAGAAAGATTCTGAAATCCAACCTTTTTTGACAAAGGGCGAACAGATAAGCCTTTTTATGGCGTATAAACAACCGGTAAGGATCAATAAGTCTTTGTTCTGGGGAGGCATTGTGTTTCTGATAGAAGATGTTCAGTTTTCGGTTGTAAGCGATGGCCTTACCGATGATTTCTTCAAAATCTGTGGGGTTGACATGAAAATCACTTTTCTTCTCAACCCGTTCACCGGCAATTTTTTGAAATAGCGCCGATAATTCCATTGAATTCTTCCCGGGCATGATGGCATATTGAGCCGCCAAGTATTCCAGTCGTTCTCTCTCCTGATCCCGCAGGAAAAAAGTGGGCAGAGAAAAGGACTCGGTATACTCATAACCGCTCTTACTCCGGTTGTATTCTACCGGTGCATTGAGTGAATATCGAAGATAATCCATATCCCTCAAAGCCTGTCTGCGTGATATTTCAAAGGCTTGGGAAACATCATTGCAATTGGGGTATTCACTTTTGACGAGTCTTTCATGAATCCATTGGATGCGGTGGAATTGTCCGATTGTTAAGCTCCCCTAATTCATCTGCCCTATTTAGCTATTAAATTTGCGTGCAGCCTGTCTGACCTTTTGAGAGCTGCTCTCATTACAGATTAAAATCCCGTCCGAAGTTTCAACAATAATCAAGTTACTCACGCCCACAACGGCGATCTTCTTCCTTGATTGCAACCTGATATACACATTTTCTGAGTCAACCAGGCAGGTATCTTTATCCTCATGAGAATATCCTTCAAGCTCTTTGACCGATTCCCAACTTCCCACATCCGACCAATTGATTGAAATGGGCAGCGTTTTCACTTGATTGGATCTTTCCATCAAGGCGTAATCAATGCTGATTGCCGGCGTTTTTTCATAACATGTTTTGACACTTGCCTTATCATACGGATCCATATCAATCAAAGCGTGATAGATTTCCAAGGCGTTTTTCTTCATTTCCTTTAGAAAGGATTGCCTTGTCCACAAAAACATACCGCTATTACAATAAAAATGCCAGGTTTTCACATATTCTTTTGCAACTTCAAGTTGCGGTTTTTCATGAAACTGTTTTACATGATAGACATTCCCATCGGCTTTTTCACCCCGTTCGATATAACCATAGCCGGTCTCCGGTCTTGTGGGAGAGATGCCAAATGTATAAAGCCCCCCCAGATTATTTAAAGAAGCTGCTGCTTTTTTAACAGAATCCCAAAACACATCTTTGTCTTCTATCTTATGATCTGCTGGAAGGACTAAAATAGGAGAAGATTCATCCGTCATAAGAGTACCCGTAAAACATGCAGCAGCGGTATTCCTTCTGAATGGCTCTCCTAATATGTTTTCAGGTGGGATTTCAGGAATTTCTAACATGGTTTGCTCTCTTGTTTGGCTGGAAGTGACGATATAGACATCTTCTGGTGAGACTTCTCCCATCAAACGCTCATAAGTGTGTCGAATCAGACTTTTTTCTCCAAACAATTTTAAGAATTGTTTTGGTGTTTTGGATGTGGAAAGAGGCCAAAATCGCTCCCCGCTTCCCCCGGCTAATATGACAACTTGCACTTGCTCCACCTCTTTTTCTGTTTAGATATTATCGTGTTCCATGATCAATATTACCATTTTTTCGATATTATATGACAGGAAAAAAGGATCACAAAAAACAATTTCGACCTCCATTTGACTTTTTGGATTTTTTGTGCTATAAATTGATTAATAAAATTAAAGGGGAAAGATGATGGTTTTCGACAAAGGTTTAATCGAAAATTTTAATAAGGCATATTTTTATTTTTATTGGCAAGTGCCCTCTTGGAGGAACTTGTCGGTTTTAACATAGAAATAAAAACCACAGGTAGATTCAAAGAGGGCATCCGAAAAAAGGGTGCCCTCTTTTTTTGTTGTTTTTTTGTTTTTCTTATTTTTTAAAAATCCGGAGGTAACGAAGATGAAAAAGCTACTTGTATTTCTCGTGTTAACGGCACTAATTGTAACTGTTGGCCTGTCCATGTACAGGATTGGTATTACAGCTATTGTTGAGCATCCGGCATTGGATGCGGTAAGACAAGGTGTTATTGACAAACTTGGGGAAAAGGGGTTAAAACTGGGAGAAGATTTTGAAGAACTTTATCAAACGGCACAGGGAGATATGAATACAGCCGTTTCCATTGCAAAACAGTTTTCCGATAGTGGCTTAGATGTAGCCGTGGGCATCTCCACCCCTTCCGCTCAGGCTTGTGCCAACGCCATGAAGAATATTCCTGTTGTTTTTTCAGCGGTGACGGACCCAATGGGGGCATCTCTGATTGAAAGAATGGGTAAAAACAGCGGCAATGTTTGTGGGATTAGTGATATGACACCGGTACGCACACAGATCAGGTTGATGAAATTAGTCATGCCCCAATCTCAATCTGTTGGAATTGTTTACAATTCCAGTGAAGCCAACTCCGTTTCCATTCGAAATTCCGCCAAAGAAACCTGTGATGAACTGGGCATGGAACTGGTGGAAATCATCGGTAGTAATACTTCTGAAATGATCAACGCGTTGAACGCCGTTGTATCGAGCGTGGATTTCATTTACATCGGAACGGATAACACGGCAGCATCCAGTATTGCCGCCATAGGTAAAAGCGCCAAGAATGCCGGGGTTCCTATCATGGCTGGCGATATTGATGTTGCCAGGGGCGGTGGCGTCATCGGTTTTGGATTTGACTATTACAACGCGGGCTTGGAAACAGGAGAGATTGTTTATCAGCTTTTAACCGGTGTACCGGTCTCCGAAATAGAATCCAGATTGATCAGTGCGGATTCGTTAATCCTTTACGTTGATTTGGATTTGGCTGAAGATATTGGACTTGAAGTGCCTGAAAATGTACTTTCAAGGGCAAACATTGTGGTTGAAAACGGTGTTGAGGAAGAGATGAACTAATGATAGCAATCATCGAACAGGGAATTATAATTGGCATTACCGGAATCGGTGTCTTTTTAACCTTTCGAATATTGGATATGCCCGATTTAACCGTAGAAGGCTCTTTTGGCCTTGGCGGTGCCATAACGGTAGGGTTAATTGTTCTCGGTTTGAACCCGTTGATGGCCCTCTTGATTGCAATGATATTGGGAGGGCTTGCGGGCCTGATAACCGGATTGATATTTAGAAAACTGAAAGTACACGTGTTATTGGCAGGCATCTTAGTGATGACTATGCTTTATTCAGTTAATATTCGAGTGATGCAAGGTCCGAATTTGCCGATCCCCATCACCCGATCGGAAAGTAAATTGACCAATTATGAGGATATCAGCGGTGTAGATCCCCTTGCGGATTTGTTCGGAGACCTCGAAACAAAAGAAGTTGAAGTTGGAGTTGTGAATGAATCAAAACCTCAGACGACTCATAAATCAGC
Source organism: uncultured Thermotogaceae bacterium (assembly GCA_964449405.1). Classification (GTDB taxonomy): domain Bacteria; phylum Thermotogota; class Thermotogae; order MWEM01; family MWEM01; genus JASUTC01. The sequence continues at coordinate 10,879 of CAYUYU010000047.1, read as the reverse complement.
GATCATGAATATCTTTGATAATCTAAGAGATGGATCGGATTTATTCACGATATTATTGGTTGTGAGTGCGATTACCTTCATTTTGTTTATTTTCCTAAAGACGGATTTGGGAACTGTACTGAGGGGTTTCGGAAGTAATCCGGAAGGGGTGGAAGCATTTGGCATGTCCAGGGATTTTATCAGTATCCTTGGACTGTCACTGGCAAATGTATTAGTGGCCCTGTCAGGTGGCATGTTTGCCATGTACAGTGGTTTTGCGGATGTCACAATGGGACAGGGCATGATCATCACCGGGTTGGCGATGGTGATGGTGGGTGAGATTATCTTCGGTCGATTTAAACCGCTGTTTGGTCTTATCGCTCCCATCATCGGAGGAGTTGTGTACCAGTCGATACTGGCACTTGTGATGCGTTATGGCTATAAAATCGGATTCAGGGCAAGCGATATGAAACTATTGACGGCTTTGTTTATTATCAGTGTTATCGCTTTCAGCATGATCAAGAATCCAAAAAAGAGGAAACAATTGAAGGGAAAGGTGAAAGCATTATGCTCAGACTCGAAAATATAACCGTCATCTATAATCATGGAGAAGATAACGAGAATATGGCCTTGAAAGAGGTAAATCTTCAGGCGGATAAAAGTGATTTTGTGGTGATAGTAGGGTCAAACGGGGCTGGTAAATCCACACTGTTAAACGTTATTCTCGGAAAGTTAAAACCTACCATGGGACAATATTATCTCAAAGATAAACCCATCAACAAACCTTCCATTTCGAAAATGGCGCACTTGATTGGTAGAGTGTATCAGAATCCGGATTCCGGTGTGTTTTCCAATCTGACCATCCGAGAAAATCTCAAAATCGCTTCCAAAAAAGGCAATAGAGGATTGACATTCAGCCGGATCGATCCCAAAGCCTTGGAATTGTTGGAGCATCTAAAAATGGGTTTGGAAAATAGGCTGGATACAGTTGTTGGGGAACTCTCGGGAGGGCAAAAACAGGCATTGGCAATGGTCATGGCCGTGATTACCAATCCTGAAGTATTACTGTTGGATGAGCACACGGCATCCTTAGACCCAAAAAGTGCCCGAAGAGTCATGGAGCTCACGAAGATGATCAACGAAGAATTGGATGTTACGGTGATGATGATCACCCACAACATGGATTTTGCTGAAAGCTATGGAAACCGAAAAGTTGAAATAAAAGAGGGAGTGCTCAAAGAGATTCCCGAAAGGCAAACAACGGCAGTTTGCGCCATGTAAGAGAAAACCTCCTTTTTTGAACGCCTTTTTGTTAACCACTTTTGAGGCAAAGAGGCGTTTTTTATTCCTTTCTGTAAACCAACGTATCCAATGTGTACATTAACGATTTGAAATACATCCACGGTGAATAGTGCAGCAGAAAGAAAAAATCATACCCGGTTTTAATGCGGTATTCTTCCAACGTATCCGAACGCTTATACATAGTTTGTGCCCATCCGGTGATACCGGGTTTGACTAACAGACGCTTTGTGTAATTGGGAATTTCCTTTTTACAAAGTTCGTGAAAATAAGGCATTTCCGGACGGGGCCCCACGAGAGACATATCCCCTTTGATACAGTTGATCAGCTGAGGCAACTCGTCAAGCCTGAGAGAACGCAGAAACTTGCCTATTGAAGTACTTCTTTCCATATGATCTTTTTCAATATTCGTTACTTTGGCTTCGCCTTGTTTCAATGTCCGGAATTTGTACAAGGTGAAGGGTTTTTCGTTTTTGCCTATTCGAGTTTGTTTGTAGATAATTGGTTTTCCCTGAAACAACAATAAAAGAAGTGTGCAAATCAAAAAAAATGGAGATAAAATCACAAGAAATGACAAAGAAAATATGATATCCATCAGTCGAATAAAAAACATTGTTATTTTTTTTGCCTCAATGCTTTTTTTTAACAGATGACCATCCAAATTGTTATACAGTTCCTGGGGAAGGTTCAAAAAAGGGGTAGTGATTTGCTGATAGTACGAGATGGTCTTTTTCACCTCAGGACTTTTCTCAACGACTAAATAGTCGTTCATACTAAGGTCCTCAATAAGTGAAGGGGGGATATCTAGCGACAATTTGATAACTTCTTTATTTTTATGACATAAAAAACGGTAAAAAAAAGGGTTAAAGAGATTGGAGAAGATTAAGAAATAAAGAACATATCCCCAAGCTTCCATATGGAGATGGTTATTTAAAAACAGCGCCAATAGGGAATAGATAAAATGACTTAAAAACAATGCGATTGAAAACGAAGTCATAGTCCAGCGAGGGGATCCGATTCTAAACGCATCATAACCTCTGAGTGAAATATAAAAAATTAAAACCGTAAGTGAATACAACAAGAAAGTCTTAGAACTCACTTGAGGCTGTGTGAGTTCAATCAGAAAGAACATGAAAGCTAAAAAAGACAGATCGATTATGAATATCGAAAAACGAACCTTTTGCTGCATATAAATCCCCACATTTAAATTCCCTCCTTCAAGTTTCTTTGAAGAAGGGAATACACTTAATGGTCATGTTTATCAAACAAGATTACTTAGAAGTTTTTGTCGCCGTCCAAGTTCCTTGATACCACTGTATTGGAGTGGCTGTTGTGTCGGAAGCGTAAAATTGAACTCCCTTAATCAGTGTGTTTGTTTCGTTGACACCACCTTCAAATTTAACTGCCTCGGTCGCACTGAGGGTGATGTGATTAATGGTAATATTTCTCTGATTATCAACACGTCCGTGTAAAACAACGGTGGTTGCTTTAGGAGAAACTTGAGTTAGTGTTCCGCTGAGCGTTGTAAAATCCGTTCGCTTATCGAATGCCATGGTACCAGTAGCTTCCACAGTGCCATCAAGCGTTACAGCATATTCCCAAGTTGTTTCTCCCAATCTTGCCAACAAGCCTACTGAGAAAAAACATCCGGAAAACACCAAAGCAATGATTAGCAGTGATAGCACAACTGAAGTGCTTTTTCGCATCAAAAATCAGAGCTCCTTTTCCGCGTGCCAGCTTTCTGCGGGAATTCCTTTAAGTTGGTCTTCGCCAACAACGGCCTTTAACTCATAAAAGAATTCTTCCCCATTGAATAACTTAAGTACAACGGTACCATCCTTAAAATAAGATCCTTTGACATTGTAGAGGGTATCTCCTACCTCAAGGGTACCGGTTAGACTTCTTCCGTCTTGATCAAGTGATAGGAAGCCATCATCCAGGACAGTTCCTCTTTCGGAAGCTGCAAACCCAAAATCAACAAAAAAACCCCAACCACCAAATAACCAAGGGATACCGGCGGTAACTGAACAACTGGCTGTGATAATAACCAAAAGAACTAACATAGAAAAAGCAATCTTTTTCATTTTCCCACCTCCATTCTTCTTATATTTTATCACATATAACTGAAATATATTTAAAAGCTATTCGTTAACTTAAATCAACTTTTTTTCTTAAATAAGAAGCTCAAAAAAGCCCCAATTAACGTCCCAATAAAAACACCAACAATTTCTCTGTAAAGAATGGTGAATATGGGACTGTGAACGTGTTGAAAGGCATTAACTACTGAGCACAATCCAACAGCTCCAAGTACAGGGACGAGAAACCCATACCGTCCAAATCTTTTGTGACAACCAAAAATATACAGCCAAAGGGCGGGAATACCAAAGACTTCCTTGAACCTTGGTCGGATTCCGAGAAGAACTTCCAACTGATCTCGGAATTGCCGCTCAACCGTCGAAACGAACCCGCTGTTTCCTGACCGGATGATGTAATACACACCAAATAAGACAACAAAGATCAATACCAATAAATCCGCCCAATGAAGTTTGGAACCCAGATCCTTGTAACCGTAAAGGGCAAACTCACGGAGAAAAACCAAAAAGGGAAGGTAAAATAATGTTAATTTCACCCCATGAGCCATATAAATCTGATTTATAGATTCAAAGGAGAAACTGAGTGCGTTGATAGTAATGCCCAGCACAAATGCTGAGAGAATCAGTGAAAGAAATTTGAGAAAAGGCGAATATTTCAGATCACGGAGGTATTTGTATATCCCGGTTATGCCAAAAGCACCAGTCAACCCTGCAAGATACAATGTGGCATCATTAACAGAATGAATGAAGGAGTAAAAAATAAAAATTCCGAATGAAATAATGGCAAAAAGTGGGGAGTAAAAATAAATAACAGCCACTGAACCGATAATTAAAAGGACCCTGAACCAAACATTGGGGTTAGGCACTGCGGTTTTAATCGAGTCGGAAGGGTTAAGGATATTGGCGATATCCTGACCATATTTTTCATAAGAGACAAAATCACTATCAAGAGGTTTAACCCAAAAGAAATCGATACTTCGTTCCTGTTTTGCCCTGATCCAACGTCTTAACACCATAGGGTAGGTTAAGTTTAATTTATTTATTTCTGCGGGTTTAATGGTATGAACTCGGAACAGTTCTTTTTGCATGGAAGGGGTTCTGTTTTGAATCACTTCTCGTATCCAATTGGTAATTTGATTTAATTCCAGAAAACCTACCTCAATGTTGTATAGGTCCAGCCATTCTGCGAATTCTGCAGGAGGAACATCTGGGGGATTGCCGATAAACGTGATTTTTTTGCCCTCACGCTGTTGAATTAGATCTTCAATCTGTGCACGGTCAACATTTAAAGCATCAAAATCCAAATAATAAACAATTCGTTCACCCGCCAAACCAAATTCGGAAATATCACGCACAGCATAAAAATTTGTGATTTCTGCATTGTAACTATCCTCGAACCCTAAAGTAACATCTGCGTTGCTTCTGTCGAATTCATATCTGGGATATACATAGATAAAAACCGCAATTAAAGCGATTAAGAAGAAGATATAGAAAGAAAAGATTTTTGATTGTTCAAACCATTTATCCAAATAAGATACCCCCTGAGAAATTATACCACAATCAACTTTGAACTTTTTCCAACCGGCTGCAGTCAAAACTAATGTACAGAGAAAAAATGATAGGACCCCCCTATCCCCCTTGAGAATATAAAGAAAAATATACCCCCCACATTAAAACGGATCATTCAGTTGATCCGTTTTTTAATGGGGCCACAATCACGACTCAGTAACGCCCCATTCTTAAAAATCCCTTAAAAAATGATATAATCTAAATACCATCCACATTTTACAACAAACGGAGGTTGGAAATATGAAAGGGATGCTCGTCAACACATGGTTGGAAACCTGGAGAAGTGTATATGGAGATAAACTGGTTAACGAAATCTCAAGGAACATGGGAGTCGATCCTGAAAAAACTTTTACCCCTTTAGAGGATTTTGACGAAAAAAAACTAAAAGACATTTCCGCAGCCATCATAAAAAAAACAGGTGTAGGTGAGGAAGAATTCTGGAAAAAAACGGGGAATCAGAATATCCAAACCTTTAGAAAATGGTATCCTGAGTACTTTAAAAAGCCCGGTGTCATGTCATTCATGGCGGCTATGGATATGGTGCATATGATTCTCACCAGAAGAATATCCGGTGCCAAGCCTCCAAGAATCTTTTTCACACAAATCGATGAAACATCGGCAAAAATTGTTTATAAATCCCATAGATCTTATGCTTACTATTTCATTGGTCTGTTGGAGGGAGCAAGCAAGCATTTTGACGACCCGACAAAAATAAACATCTTAAATAAAGGGAAAAGTGATACAGGTGGAGAATTCATTGAAATAGAAATCAAAACAACAAAGCCCTACGGTAAATTTCCTAAAATCAAAGGGATGAGGTGGTTGTCCCTGGGATTGACCAAAAATCTTGGGTTGATATTCACCGTAATTGTTCCGGTCGTGATTGGTGTCGTATCGTGGGTTTCGTTTAAATACATCCAACAGACATGGATTGCTTCCATCGTAACTGCAGGTGTGACATCCGCTCTCGCCTATATGGGATTCAATTTTGTCAAAAAAGGCTTGAAAGAAACAAAGACAGGCTTTGAACTGCTCTACAACAAAAACTACGATACACCTATCTATTTCCAAGGCGAAAAGAATTTCTCCAACGTCATGGAATCCTATAACAGCGCCCAGATGGAATCCAAAGAATTGATGTCAGGATTGTCCGGAGACCTTCAGGAAATCCACTCCTTTAACACCAAAATCTCCGAATCTGCCCATGAAATGGTTGACTTGACCAGCACCATGAGTGAATTATCCAATCAAGTTGCGACGACAGCAGTGGACATCAGCAATGACACCGAATCCATCTCGGAAGCCGTCAGTACGAACGTTTCCACTTTAAATGACATCGTGGCCAAAGAAACCGAAATGGTCAAAGCCTTGAACGATGCGGTAAAATCCATATTGAACTCAGCCGGAAGCGTTGAAAAATCCGCATCGGGTATAGAAGACATGAGTATCCAGTTTGACAACCTCGTAACAGTGGGGAAAAACGTTCAAGAGCAGACCAGTACCATTATGGGAATCGCAGACACGGTGACGCAAATCGCGGATCAAACGAACTTACTGGCATTGAATGCCGCTATAGAAGCAGCAAGAAGCGGAGAAGCCGGGAAGGGATTCTCTGTTGTTGCCGATGAAATCAGAAAGCTGGCTGAAGAAAGCAGACATAGTGCCGATCAAATATCCACAACACTTAAAGAGATATCTACAGGCATCAACACCCTCATCGAAAAACTCATGGACCAGTTTGAAAATATGAAAAATCAGTCAGAGAGCCTGAAAGAAAACTCCGAGCAGAACAAAGAATCAAGCAAGCACATTTCTGGAATCTCAGAAGAACTGAACGATATCATCCTAAGATTGCAAGATGACACGGAAAAACTGGATCAAGTATCCAGCAGCATCGAAAACCTCCTGGCCATATCCGAGGAAAGCTCCGCCACTGCAGAAGAAATCAGCGCATCCATCCAGAAGTTCCTGACGGATGTCAAAGAAGTCCTCTCCAGTGTAGACAAAATCGGCAGCTTCATCAACAGCCTCAACGACTATTTTAAGAATATACAGTTGTAGCCAAGGAAAACCCATGGAAAACTACGGAATCTTTGATATTCTCGGCCCCATTATGATCGGCCCATCCAGCTCACATACTGCCGGTGCTGCCAGAATCGGCAAAGTTGCTCGATACATTGCCGGCTCAAAAATAAAAAGTGTTCGCTTTCACCTATACGGTTCCTTTTCAAAAACGTATCAAGGACATGGAACGGATAAAGCGCTTGTAGCCGGTGTGCTTGGTATGGAACCTTCTGATGACAGATTGGCGAATTCACTTCAAATTGCGAAGGAATTGGAAATCCAAGTCGAGTTTCTCCCCTTTGACATCTCCATAGGTCACCCGAATACCGTTAAAGTGGAAATGGAAAGTGAAAATGGTCATAGAAACTTCGTAACAGGCTCTTCAATCGGAGGTGGAGCGATTGTTATCACCGATGTGAACGGCTTCCAGATCAACTTCACAGATGAATATCCCACCATCATGATCACCCACACAGATAAACGAGGCATGATCAGCCGCGTCTCATCGATCCTCTCATCCAATGACATCAACATCGCAAAGATGTCTGTCAGCAGAAAAACAAAGGGCGATATCGCTTCCATGACCATCGAAACAGACAGCGTGATCTCACCTGAACTCACAACCATCTTGGGACAAGTAGAAGATGTATTATCCATTCGTGTGATTAACCCTGTGAGAGAGGAGATATAAATGATCACAAAGGCAATCGAATTGATTCAGCAAGCCCAGACAAGAGGCATTAAAATTTGGGAAATCATCTTGGAAGAAGAAGTTAATCAAACCGGATCAACAGCAGAAGTTTTACGAGCGAAAATGAAAAAAAATTTAGAAGTGATGGAGCAGTCCTCACAAAAAGCCATAGAAAAGCCTCTTAAAACTCTGGGAGGCATCATCGGTTCCGAGGCCAAGAAGTTAACCGACCAACGCAAAAAAGGACTCTCTATATGCGGAGATACAATAAACCTCCTCATGGCGAGGGCGTTTTCCACATCTGAAGTCAACGCCTCCATGGGTAAAATATGCGCGGCCCCAACAGCTGGCTCCTCCGGTATCTTACCGGCAGTCATTATCACTGCAGCAGAAGTATTGGATTTAAAAGAAGAAGAAAAGATCAACGCCTTATTCACCGCCTCCGGGATTGGCAAAATCATTGCCAACCACGCCACACTCTCCGGTGCAGAGGGCGGTTGCCAAGCAGAATGCGGTTCAGCAGCAGCCATGGCAGCAGGAGCAGTAGTTGAAATGGCCGGAGGCAACCCTGAACAAGTCTTTCATGCAAGCGCCATCGCCCTAAAAAACATCATGGGCCTGATATGCGACCCTGTCGCCGGCCTGGTGGAATCCCCCTGTGCCAAACGCAACGCTTCAGGAGCCGTCAACGCATTTATTTCTGCTGAACAGGCACTTGCAGGAATTAAAAGCGTCATCCCCTTTGACGAAGTCGTACAAGCCATGAGCTTGGTAGGAAAAGCCATCCCTTACGAATTCCGAGAAACCGCCCTGGGAGGAATAGCAGCTACAGATACTGCCAAAGAGATAACGAAGAAGATTGTCACAAAAACTTAACCATAATCAAACAGGGGTTTACCTTACTTCGTTCCTGCAAAAACAAAAGTTATACATAAACTAAATACTTGACATACAACGGATGATTATGTATAATACGAAACGAGTAACATGAACTATGACTTGTGAAATAAAAAGAGATCAACTATCGTCAACTTATATGAAAATTGATAAAAATACTTGGAGGTGTTTTTAAATGGCAAAAGAATATGTAGTAGGTATTGACTTGGGAACAACAAACTCATGTATTGCATGGGTAAAACCAGATAAGACTTCAGAGGTTATCCCAAGCTCTGAGGGATCACGAACAACACCGTCCATCATTGCCTTCAGCAAAACCGGCGAAATCGTAAAGGGTGAACCGGCAAAAAGACAGGCAGTTTTGAACAGTGAAAGAACCGTTAGATCAATCAAAAGACACATGGGAGAAGATTACAAGGTCAGTATAGATGGCAAAGACTATACACCGCAAGAAATCAGTTCTTACATCTTAAGAAAACTTGTGGATGATGCGGAAAGCTATCTTGGCGGTAAAATTAACAAAGCCGTCATTACGTGCCCGGCATACTTTAACGATGCCCAAAGACAGGCAACCAAAGAAGCCGGACAAATCGCAGGCCTTGAAGTTCAAAGGATCATCAACGAGCCCACAGCTGCTGCTTTGGCTTATGGCTTGAATAAAGAAAAAGACGAACATGTTGTTGTCTATGACCTGGGTGGGGGAACCTTTGACGTATCTGTCCTTGAAATTGGAGATGGTGTTATACAGGTTGTATCAACCAACGGAAACAACCACTTGGGCGGAGATGACTTTGACAAAAAGATCATTGATTTCCTGGCTGAGAACTTCAGAAAAGAGCACGGAGTTGATTTGAGAAACGACAAACAGTCCCTTCAAAGATTAAAAGAAGCCGCTGAAAAGTCAAAGATAGAATTGTCCACAAAACTGGAAACGGATATCAACCTGCCCTTTATCACGGCGACATCCGATGGTCCACTCCATTTGGAACAGAAACTCACACGATCCACATTGGAATCCCTTGTGAGAGATTTGATTGAAAGCACGAGAGAGCCGATTAACAAAGCACTCAAAGATGCGAAATTGAACACAGACGAAATTGACGAAATACTCCTTGTAGGTGGAATGACTCGAATGCCCATGGTACAGAAATTTATCTCTGACATCTTTGGTAAGAATGCCAACAAAGGAATCAACCCGGATGAAGCCGTTGCAGTTGGCGCGGCCATCCAAGCATCCATCATGTCCGGAGACATGGGAAAAGATGTTGTCCTCGTGGATGTAACGCCTCTGACACTTGGCGTAGAAGTCAAAGGCGGACTTATGGAACCGCTTATCGAAAGAAACACACCAATTCCTGTTAAAAAGTCAAAGGTTTTCACAACCGCTGAAGACAGACAGACCGAAGTCGAAGTCCGAATTTACCAGGGAGAAAGAAGCCTTGCCTCACAGAACCATATGCTGGGAAGCTTTAGATTGGTAGGCATCACACCAGCCCCCAGAGGCGTTCCACAAATTGAAGTCACATTCGATATCGATACAGACGGAATCGTCCACGTAACAGCCAAAGACAAGGGTACCAACAAAGAACAATCCATGGTTGTCACCGGCAGAAACAAACTCTCTGAAGAGGAAATCAACCGAATGGTTGATGAGGGAGAAAAGAACAAGGAAAAAGACGAAGAAAAGAAGAAAGAAATTGAAATCAAAAACCAAGCTGACTCCCTTGTATATGCAACCGAGAAACTTCTCAAAGACAGTGGAGACAAGATTCCTGATGACATCCGGGGCAACTTGGAATCTCTGAAAAACGATTTGAGAGAAGCCATCAACACCGACAACATTGCAAGGATTAAATCTCTCACCGAACAACTTCAGGAAGAATCCATGAAAGCCGGAGAACATGTGTACAAACAACAGCAAGAAGCGCAGCAAGCACAACAAGCCCAGCCAAATCCGGAAGAAGCAGACCAAACCCCGCCTGCTGATGATGAAACGGTTAATGCCGATTACGAAGATGTAGACGACGATAAAAACAAAGAATAATTAAGGAACATATGGGGGCGGGTTCCTTTAGGGCCCGCCCTTTTTTTAAAGCGGCAAAAAAAACAAGCACCGAAGAGGTGATAAAAATGGCGAGAAAAAAGATTGACCCGACAGATGAATTTAACATGCCAAAATTTATAATCAGTGTAGCATCCAATATACTCGGGATTCATCCGCAAACACTCAGGCAATATGAGAAAAGAGGATTCGTTGAACCTTACAGACTAGGAAATCTGAGGCTGT
>CAYUYU010000046.1:3136-14804 GCA_964449405.1 uncultured Thermotogaceae bacterium | reverse complement strand
GCACTGATGAGGTTAAAATGGACAAAAACAATAGAGATTTTCGTTTATACGCTGATTCTGCACCTTTTGCCACTTTAATATACGATAAAACAAAAAAGTGGATATATGCCAATAAAGAAGCCCAAAAACTGACCGGATTCAGTGAGGAAGAATTAGTCTCGTTCAATTTTTGGGAGATAGTTGCCCCTCAATATAAAGAACTCATAAAGGAGCGAGGCCTGGCAAGACTAAAAGGAGATTGGCCAACAGATCAATACGAGCTTCAAGTCATTCAAAAATCCGGAGACCACAAGTGGGTCCAGATTCATATGAACAGAATTGACCTTGAAGAAAAAAATGCCATCATTGTTGGTGCCGTTGACATCGATGTTAAGAAGAAAAACGAACTTGAACTAATTAAAAGCAAAGAACAGTATAAAATATTAACCGATAACCTGTTAGAAGGCATTATGCTGTTGGACCAAGATTATACGATCGAATTTACCAATCCATCCGTTAATCAAACATTCCAAAAGTCTGACGAATCAATTATCGGAAAAAGAATTACTCAGGTTTGTTATTACGAACATCGTTTTCGGTTTATTGAGCTTCTAAAAAGCGCCAAGGAAAAGGGGTTCTGCGTAGATGTATTTGATTTCAGCTATGAAGACACGTGGTTGGTATTCGAAATGCATGCCAAACACATAGAAAGCGAAAACAAATTTCTTGTGGTCATGCATGATATAACCGATCGTGAAATGGCTAACAAAAACGAAAAAAATCTCGTTAAATTGCAGAATACCTTTATTAAGCTGGTTTCTGAGATTGTCAGATCAGGAATGGACGACGAGACTTATTTCAGAGTATTAAAAATGGCCATTGACATTGTTCCGGGCGTTCAGGCAGGCAGCGTATTACTGAGAATAGAGAAGGATTTCAGATTTGCAGCTGCCATTGGTTATGATTTCTCGTTATTAAAAAAGATTACATTGAAAGAAGAGGAATTGCTTCAAACGCGAAGTCAAGATATCGGCGTGGTCAAAAACCTTAAAACAAGAAATGATAGAAATATAAACGATGACAGGGGGTTCGTCCTGAACACAGCCGGAAGAACAGATGAGATAACAGAAATGCTATCCATTCCCATAAAAATCGATTCGAAGGTAGTGGCATTTTTTAACTTGGACAATCTTGAAAAGAAATCCACAATAACAGATGAATCCATAAAAATGGCCAGTCTATTTTCTGACGTCATGACTGCTATTATGCAAAAAAACGAATACGAATGGGCGCTTTCAAAAAAGAACGCCGAATTAAAAAAACTGTCCAATTTTGATCCACTCACAAACCTCTCCAATCGCCGGTTCCTTTCAGAGAATTTCTCAAGTCTTTTTCAGGAAGTCAAAGAAGCCGGAACAACACTTTATATGCTGTATATAGACTTGAATAATTTTAAAAGTATCAACGACAATTACGGACATGAAATGGGAGACCGCCTATTAGCTGAGTTTGGAAAACGAGTTAAAGACCGGGTAAGAACTATGGATATGGTATCCAGAATCGGAGGGGATGAATTTTTACTGATTATGACCTCCCTGAATAAAAACGATGTGATAAAATTCTTAGACAGGTTTATCAAAGAGATCAAAGAACCCTATTATATTGACTCAAAAAAGTTCTACATCTCCTCGAGCATTGGTATTTCTCAGTTTCCAAAAGACGGGGAAACATTCCAACAGTTATTAAAAAAGGCCGACATGGCCATGTATACTGCAAAGAAAAAAAACCTTTCTTATACCTTTTATAACGATAATTAATACTTTTTTAGCTTTTTTTCTACTTCTTTTTTTTGCATCACAATTTTACGAAACTTGATAGCTTGTGTTATAATTAAACAATGGTTTATATGTTTGTTTTTAAAGAGATGATTTGACATGACTCACAAAGAACGTTTAGAATCGTTTAAGCATCGCTATAAGGATATTGAGAATAGTACTTTATTGGTCTTTCTTAAGGACTTAAACGGGAAAATCGTTTATTGCTCGGATGCTTTTGCTGATTATTTCCCAAATAAGAAACCTGTAGAGGGGAAAAAGTCAAGCGAGATTTTTGAAAATGATTCCGAACAAATTAAAGAGACCGATCTTCATATAATAAAGTCGAGAACAAACGCCTCGATTGAGGTTAGTATTCAAGATAAAGGAAATATAAAACACATCAAATTAGACAAAATGCCTTACTTTAATAGCGATGAAGAACTCACCGGTATTTTGGTATTTGCAACGGATATCACCGAACAAACCTTCATCAGACTTCAGGCACAACAATTGTATATTATACTCAATGCACATCTGAAGGCGGAAGAAGTTTTAAAAAACACTTCCGATATTTCTGATTTTCCGGAATTGTTATCCACTACCCTTTCAAGTAATGAGCTTTTTTCCGCTGTTATGGTTGAAAGGATACTGGATTCAAATGTATTGACAACAGAAGGTTCTGCCAGCTGGTATTCCAAGGATGATCAACGGCAATCCGCAAAAACCCAAAATAGCATGTGTGCACAGTGCAGAGATTTGATTGAAAAAAACAAAAGCAACTCATTTTTCATCAAAGAAACAGATTCACAATGTCCTTGGGCCAATACATTTGGGAAATCCCGCGTGTTCGTCTCAAAACTTCAATATGGTTCAAAACTTTACGGGACGCTTTGTATAAGACTTGATGAATCGTGGCAAGTAGAAAAACGCACAAATGATTTGCTGAAGCAATTATCCGAAAAAATTGCTTTTGGTTTTTACACACTTGAAACCCAAGCACAAATCACACAGATCCAGAACGAAATGGAAAGCAGGTTAAAAACCTATAAGATAGCCCTTGATTCTATTAACGACGGTGTTTGGGAATGGGACCTTGACACAAACAAGGCCTTTTTCAGTGATAAATACTATACTATGCTTGGATACACGCCCGGGGAATTTGAACCATGCTTTAAATCTTGGGAACAATTGGTACATCCCGAAGATGTAGAAGAAGCCAAAAGGATCATCAACCTGCATTTTGAAAACAAACAAGAAGCCTATGAAATTGAATTTCGGATGAAAACAAAATTAGGACATTACAAATGGATCCTGGGTAGAGGGAAAGTGTTTGAAAGAGATGAACAAGGACATCCAAAAAAGGTCGTTGGTACCCATGTTGACATTTCCGAGTTAAAACAAAAAGAAGAAGAACTGGCTGAAAAAAATGAAGAGTTAGAGAGTGTCAACGAGGAATTAAGGACCAATAACGAAGAAATCCTTCAGATGAACGAAGAATTGGAAAGACTTTACAGCGAACAGGAAGCCCTGACTGAACAACTCAACCGAATATTAAAACTCATGGGTCAGATCGCCTTGTTTGAAACAAGTGAAGAGGAATTTTTGGAAGAAGCCATTGACTTGGCCCTAAACCTTGTCCCCAAATCCCATCGCGGCAGAATTCGAATGCTTAAAAAAAACAACTTCAAACTCCGCGCATCAGTAGGTATGAAAGATACAGCCCTTGAAAAAATAGAATTAAAAGAAGACAAAATCTCAAATCTAAACAACTCAAAGATTATAACCAAAGACAACATCCAAGAATTCTACCAGTATCAAGACGATAATATAACCGCCGACTTATTACAAGTCTCCGAAAGTATCATCACACCGGTTAAGTGGAACGACAAAATTATCGGAAGCATAGAAATTGACAATATGTCCGATGCGGATGAATTTAAAATCACCGACATCAAAAAGATGGACAGTTTTGCCAATTTGCTTTCCGTCTTCTATCGTTTAAGAAAATACATAAGTGAAGAAGGGAAATTCCAAACCGATCTCATACTCACTCTGGTTAAAACCCTTGAATATTACGATGAATATACCAGAGGACATTCAGAAAGAGTCGCCAGATGGTCTGTGGAACTGGCAAAGTCCGTGGGCGTATCCTCTGATGGACAAAAAAAGATCTATTATGCATCGCTAATGAACGATATCGGCAAGATCTTCGTTCAACAGTCCGTATTAAATAAAGTCAGCCCACTAACGGAAGAAGAATATCAACTGATTCAAATACATCCCGTAAAAAGTGCCGAGCTTATCAACAAAGTCGAGGGAATGGAAAGCTTTGCAAGAATCGTCAGGCATCATCATGAAAAGTAC
Source organism: uncultured Thermotogaceae bacterium (assembly GCA_964449405.1). Classification (GTDB taxonomy): domain Bacteria; phylum Thermotogota; class Thermotogae; order MWEM01; family MWEM01; genus JASUTC01. The sequence goes on along the minus strand of CAYUYU010000046.1, from coordinate 10,644 downwards.
AACGGAAAAGGGTACCCCGACGCACTGGTTGGAAAAGCCATTCCCTATTTCTCAAGAATCATAGCCGTAGCCGATGCCTATGACGCCATGACCAGCAAAAGACCGTATCGACGCCCCTTAACATCCGAAGAAGCCTCGAAAGAACTGCGAAGATGCAAGGGTTCACAATTTGATCCGACTTTGGTCGATCCCTTTATTGAAAAGGTTATACCAAAGACGTGATTTACAGCTCAACTGTCCCATGATTACACCATAAAAGGCTTTTTCAAAAAAACCAACTTCCCCTCTCTTATAACACCCTAAAAAAGTTTTAAATCACAAAAGAAAATTATTATCATTTTTTTCGTCATATCTTTCGGAGGTTGATTACATGTACAAGAATATTCTTCAAACCATTGGGAGTACTCCCCTGGTAAGAATAAATAAATTAAACACCAATCAAGAAGTGGAATTACTGGCCAAAATCGAAGGAAAAAACCCCACCGGAAGCATCAAAGACAGGATTGCTCTGAAGATGATCCAACAGGCAGAAATGATGGGAAAATTGGAAAAAGGTAAGACGATAATCGAACCCACATCCGGAAACACCGGTATCTCTTTGGCCATGATCGGTGCCGTTAAAGGTTATACAGTCGAAATCGTAATGAGCGAAAAGGTTTCCATAGAAAGGCGAATGATCATTGAAGCCTTCGGTGCAAAAGTCACCCTTACCGCAGCAGACGGGGGGACAGATGCCGCTATAAAAAAGGCAAAAAAACTGGTGAAAGATTACCCTGATAAATACTTCATGCCCTATCAGTTTTCCAACGAATACAACAAACTGGCTCATTATAAAACAACCGCAGAAGAAATCTGGAAAGACACCAACGGCACCATCACCCATTTTGTCTCCGGGGTTGGTACATCCGGCACCCTTATGGGCGTTGCCAAAGGGTTAAAAGAAAACAACCCCAACATCAAAGTGGTAGAAGCCCACCCGGTGAAAAACCATTACATTCAAGGGTTGAAAAACATGGAAGAAGCCATCATCCCAGAACTATACGACCCATCCATCCTCGATGAATCTATCCTGGTTGAAAGCTGCGATGCCATCAAAATGGCCAGAAGAATCATTTTGGAAGAAGGCATTTTCGTCGGCATGAGCAGTGGTGCAGCCATGATAGCCGCCTTGGAAGTCATCAAAAAACTCGATTCGGGCACCGTTGTTTGTATTTTCCCCGACAGAGGAGAGAAATACCTCAGCACAAAGATGTTCTCGGATTGTGAATAGGGGCCAGTGTAATTTCTGACCCCACATCGGTCCGTTTCTACAATTATAGCAATTTCTCTATAAGCTCATCATCCGCCACATACGGCAATGTGATATGATCTTCACCTTTATTTGCCTTGTTATATTCTGCGGCCGTTTCGATAGAATGTTCGTTTCGTGCCCAGGCACGTCTCGCAACGCCTCCCATCACATCCCAGGGAATGGCCTTCATAATGATGGTATCCACCCGTTCACTGCCGTCTAAAACCAATCCAAATCCTCCGTTGATGGCTTTACCGATCCCAACGCCACCACCGTTGTGCAAAGCGATTAAACTCATTCCCCTCGCGGCATTCCCGGCAAAACAATGGGTGGCCATATCTGCCATGATCATGCTGCCATCTTTGATGTTCGATGTTTCTCTGTAAGGAGAATCCGTTCCTCCGGTATCGTGATGGTCCCTACCCAGCATCACAGGGCCAATCTCTCCATCTCTTACCATTTGATTGAATTTCAAGGCAATATCTCGCCTGCCCAAGGCATCCTGGTATAAGATTCTGGCTTGCGTCCCCACCACCAATTTGTTTTTTTGAGCATCACGAATCCAAATGTAATTGTCCCTGTCCTGACCTCTTCTTTCAGGATCGATACAGTCCATGGCCGCTTTGTCGGTTTTTTTAAGGTCTTCTTCCTTTCCGCTGAGACATACCCATCTAAAGGGTCCATATCCATAATCGAACAGCATGGGACCCATGATATCTTCCACATATGAGGGAAAAATAAAGCCCTCCGATGTGTCCGTTCCATTGACCGCGATGGACTTGTCTCCGGCATCAAAGACGGCCTTCATAAAGCTGTTGCCATAATCGAAGAAATAGGTTCCTTTATCCACAAGCTGTTTGATGAGACGATAGTGTTTGATGAGACTCTCATCCACTCGTTTGATGAATTCTGCCTTATTCTCTGCCAACATCTGTGTTCTTTCTTCAAACGTTAGTCCCTGCGGACAATATCCCCCATCGTAAGGCACATGACAAGATGTCTGATCGGAAAGCAGTTCAACAGGAATGTTATGGTCAACGGCATACTCCAGCAAATCGATGATATTCCCGTAAAACGCCAATGAGGCTTCTTTCTCATTATCAGCGTGTTTTTTAGCCACATCAAATACCTCACGGGGTTCATCGTAAATCTCATCGATCCAGCCTTGATGTTTTCTCGTTTCGATTCTTGAATAATCAACTTCAGCGATAATCCCCACACCATTTGCAATTTTCACTGCCTTTCCCTGAGCACCGCTCATGCCACCCAATCCGGAGGAAATGAAGATATGACCTTTCAAATCCCGATCCTGTGGAATTCTTAGTTGTTTTCTTCCTGCGTTGATAATCGTATTAAAGGTCCCATGGACGATTCCTTGAGGACCGATGTACATCCACCCGCCGGCTGTCATCTGTCCATAATTGGCAACACCCATGGCAGCTGCCTTATGCCAGTTATCTTGATCGTCAAACAAGCCTACCATCATGGAATTGGTAATAATCACCCTGGGACTGGACGGATGGGATTTAAAGAGCCCTAATGGATGCCCTGATGCCACCACTAGCGTCTGTTCATCACTTAACTCCTCTAAATACTGCATAATCAGACGATATTGCATCCAGTTTTGGCATACTTGACCGGTTTCTCCGTAAGTCACTAATTCATAGGGATAAAGGGCGATATCAAAATCCAAGTTGTTGTCGATCATAACTTGACAGGCCTTTCCCTCGATACATTTGCCCTTGTACGCATCGATGGGCTTTCCGTACAATCTGCCTTTAGGCCTGTAACGGTATCCGTATATCCTTCCTCGGTTTTTTAACTCCTCTAAGAATTCCGGTGCGATTTGCCCGTGCAGATGATTGGGAATGTACCTGAGGGCGTTTTTCAACGCCAATTTCATCTCCCGATGGTTTAACGTTAACTCCCGCCTGGGAGCCCTTCGTATCCCTATCTCAAATTGAGCCGGTGTTGGAAGCTCATCGGGCAATCTGATGGTCATTGCTTCTGAAATGTTCATTTTGTTCATTTTCAACCTCCCCCTGTTTTCTGTTTATTCAATTTTAACATATCATCAGGGTCTAAAACTCATACTCAAAAGCGAAGTTTCCCCTCTTTTTCGAGTTTAAGAGTGTTAGGTTTGACATGATTGATATTTTTACCACGTATTTGGTATACTAAGAAGTACAATTGACGGTGAACATATCTTATATTTAAATCAATAACTACGAATAAAATAGGAGAAGCCTTTGAGAAAGAGAACAAAATTATTATGGAAGATAGGCTTGCCAGGTATGAGCCTCTGGATAAATATGCGATATGATCTTCGCGTAAACGGTACTTTCCCGGAACCCCCTTTCCTTTTACTGGCAAACCACACTCAAAATATAGACCCTTTTTTTCTTCTTACAGCTGTAAGAAAACCCGTGTCATTCGTCATCAACAACGCAGCCTTTCAGAATCCGGTTGTGGGATTGGTATTACGATGGATAGACAGCATCCCAAAACAGAAATCGACCAATGACATGAGAACGGTAATGGGCATTTTCAGGTGGTTGAAGGCGGGAAGAATCGTAGGAATTTTCCCCGAAGGAGTGGCAACCTGGACGGGAGTAAGTCAAAATGCCTTTGGGGGAACGGCAAAACTGTTAGATAAAGTAAAAGTTCCCATCGTCACCTGTACTATAAACGGCGGGTATCTCGTGAATCCAAGATGGGCAAGAAAACGAAGGAAAGGACCTATCGAACTGATCATCAAAACCCACAAGGATTCAAGTGCTTTGGATTCTCTAAAAGTCTCCGACTGGAAATGGCTGGAGGAAAAAGGGTATTTGTACAAAGGATCCAAAAAGGCATTGGGGATTGAGAGAATGATGTGGTTTTGTCCTTCATGCGGTTCTTACAGGACTATTCACGGAAAAGGCAACGATGTCTATTGCACGGCTTGTGATTACACAACACAGGTAACTGAAACCGGTCGTGTGGATAATAAAACGATCGAGGAAATACATAGCTATCAGAAAGAACAATTGTGCAGTTGGCTTGAAAAAAAACATGAGCAATTGTTTTTTGACAGTGCTCGTATTAAAATCTGGGGTAGGGAAAGAAAAATCAGAGAAAAAAAAGAACATGGAAATGTTATTATTTCGAACGATCAGTTGATTTTCAACAAAGAAGTTTTTCAGTTATCTAAAATAAAAGGACTAAACACCTTTGTTTCCACGATTCTGGAATTTTTATATAATAACAAATTGATACGTATAAGAACGGCAGATGATTCCCTTTTACTTTTCAACGTTCTTAAGACCATGGGGGTGAATTGATGTATTGGCAAAAGATTGACGACGTGATCTACATATTGATTCTTTTTGGGCTGGCTGTTTTGATCAAGCGGCTTTTTCCAATTTTCAAAAGGTATCTGATTCCCAATTCCATTATCGCGGGATTCTTCGGCTTGATTTTGGGACCAAATCTACTGAAAATATTGCCTCTTGACCCGGACGCTTTGGGAGTGGTCATTTACCATTTGATGGCCATAGGTTTCATCAGCCTGAGCCTTCGAAGCCCCCAACAAAAGAAAAAAGACTGGAACTCCCTAAATGCTGGGCTTATAATCGTAACGACTTATCTCATTCAGGGTATATTTGGTTTTGCCATGTCCTTTCTCTGGAGCCTTGCGGATAAAAACATCTTCCCTGTTATGGGACTGATTCTTCCTCTGGGATTTGGACAGGGACCCGGTCAAGCCTTTTCAATTGGTAATCAATGGGAACAAATGGGTATGGCAAACGGTGGGGCAATTGGCCTTGCCATTGCCGCTGCTGGTTTTGGATGGGCAACCATCGGTGGTATCATCATCCTGAATATCCTCCTGAAAAACAAACGAAAGAAATACGAGCATATCGACATTGAAGAGAAGAAATCCCTAGTGGTCAAAGATTATGAATTTTCCGACATGGACGGACTAACCATACAATTTGTCTTTGTGGGAATCGTATATGCCGCTGTTTATTTACTTCTCGGTGGCTTAAATTTCATCCTGGCACAATTGGGTACATTCGGCGAAAGTCTTGGAACAGTTCTCTGGGGCTTCCACTTTGTCTTTGGAGCTATTCTGGCCATTGCCTTGAGAAAGATCTACAACAAGGCACATGAAAAGGGAATTGCAAAGGAAAAGTACCTGAATAATTTCTTGCTTCAGCGTATCGCAGGATTCGTGTTTGATTTCATGGTGGCTGCTTCAATCAGTGCGGTGACATTTAAAAGAATCGCAGACTCGTTCTGGTCTATCTTTTTTATCACCTTTGCCGGAGGAATACTGACCTTTTTCTACGTATCCTTTATCGTAAGCAAAACAATGAAAGAAAATCGATTGGCCAATACCATCGGTTTTTTCGGACATTTGACAGGCACCATTTCAACGGGTATGGCACTCTTAAGGGAAGTGGACCCGCTGATGAAAAGCGGGGCACCGGAAAACATGATATTTGGGAGCGGGTTCGCCATTCTCTTAGGGTTTCCTCTGATGGCTCTATTAAGTCTACCGCCTATTGGCCTGCAAGAAGGCAACACCATGATGTATTTATATACATTCCTGGGATTGGTTATTTATGCCTTTTTCCTGTTTGGCTATTGGTACTTACTCTCCAAGAGAAGAAAGAAAAAGATTTAGTATAACTCATGGTTCGGCGAATGTTACGGAGAATTTCCGGACTTAAATCGAACTGATCTGTTTAAATTTTGACAACTATAACTTAGAACCGGGATTAAGACTGATCTATATTTGAAGGGGTGGATAAAACCACCCCCTGTGCTTCTATTCCATAATTTCTTTTATCGCCGTCAACATCTTCTCAGGACTCACAGGGACTTTGTTAAACCGAATCCCCGTGGCGTTGTATATGGCGTTTAACAACGTGACCGTCGGGGTGTCGATGCCGATTTCCGAGACGCTTTTGGCGCCAAATGGGCCGGAGGGCTCGTAACTGTCCACCAACTCTGCGGTGACCTTTCCGTGGCTGGAGCGATCGGGAATTTTGTATCCAAAAAGCGAGGCATTTGTTGGACTACCACTTTTACTGAAGGTTAACTCCTCATATAATGAAGCTCCCAAGGCTTGGAGCGTAGCCCCTTCCACCTGTCCTTTGGCCAATTCCGGGTTGATGGCGGTTCCACAATCCACCACACTGACAATTTCTATGGGTGTGATTTGTCCCGTTTCCAAATCGATTTCGATTTCCTGGAAAGAAGCCATAAACGGGATTGGCGATTCGTCTCCCACAAATGATCCGGTAGCCCCAATTTGCATTTGATCAAAGGTGTAAAAGAGTTTGGTGCATAAGTCTTCGTAAGTAACGGATTTGTCTCCTGCTTTATTCCTGACAGTTCCATATTCTATATACAGTTCAGCTTCATCGCATTCCAGCAATTTAGCGGCATTTTCCAATATCTGTTTTTTTACCTTTTTCGCCGTATTTACAACGGCGTTCCCGGATACATACGTCGTACTGGACGCGTAGGCTCCCACATCAAAAGGTGTTCGGTCTGTGTCTGAAGAATAGATATGAATATAATCAAGCGGAACAGCCAATTCTTCCGCGGCGATCTGTGAAAGGATGGTATCACTACCTGTCCCTAAGTCGGTCGCACCCACCATCAGGTTAAACGAGCCGTCATCGTTCATCTTTATAGTTGCCGAGGCCATATCCACTTTGGCAATTCCAGAGCCCTGCATGGCCAAAGCGCAGCCAATGCCACGTATTTTACCGGTTTTTCCTGCCTCTTGGGAATGAATGGCATCTCTGTATTTTAAAAACTTACTTTCCCATTGACTCAGCTCTTTTCCACGTTCAATGCATTTGTCCAATTTACAGCTGGCAACAATCTGTTCCACACCTTCCCGGCCTTCACCCATTATCTTAAAGATGGGTGATGTCTCTCCTTCTTTCATGGTGTTCATTTCCTTCACGGACAAGGGATCTTTGCCAACTTTGTAGGCCAATTCATCCAAAACAGCGTCAAGCGCCAGCAGTCCCTGTGGCGCACCGTAACCCCTGTAGGCACCTGCGTTGGGTAGATTTGTGTAGACGATATCCGAAACGAATCTTACTCCTTCAACTTTATTGTATAGGGGGAGCGTTTTAGAACCACACACCATGGCCACTGTCAGGGCATGATCTCCGTAGGCACCGGTGTTGGAAAGGGCATGCATGTCAAT
>CAYUYU010000046.1:0-3036 GCA_964449405.1 uncultured Thermotogaceae bacterium | reverse complement strand
ATTCGCCTGGCGTGAAAAGGCACCTGTGTGGAAGAAACAACGACAAGCCTGTCCTTATCATCAAAATAAGAATAAGTCGTGTGATTTTCAAGGGGCACCTGCTGGGCCTTGGGATAATAATAGGCGCGTTCAATTTGAATATCCGAGTTTTTGATTATTTCATCCACATCTCCCACGGACATATCATAATGTTGGGCAAGATTTCTGGAAGCATCGTAAATATTGACCGCATCATCCTGATCATGAATCACCGGTGCACCCTCGTCCATGGCATGCTCGAAGTCTATAACAGGCTCCAGGACTTCGTATTCTACATCAATAAGTTTTAGCGCCTTTTTTACCGTCTTCAAATCCTTTCCGGCTACTAAAGCAACTGTATCCCCGACAAATCGGACCTTTTTACCCAATAAATGGGTGTCATAGGGAGAGGGTTCAGGATACCCCTGACCGGCTCGTGTATAAGATATTTGTTTCACATTTTTATAGGTGAGTACACATTCAATACCCTCGAGTTGCTCAGCCTTTGACGTGTCGATCTTTTTGATACGAGCATGAGCGTGAGGACTTTTCAACAGTTTAATCACCAAGGCATCCTTGGGCGCCATGTCTTCAGTGTAAACCGGTTTCCCTCTGACCAGGCTGTTAAAATCCACCTTTTTTTCGGTGTGATTAACCACTTTAAACTGTCTGTCACTCATTCGGCTTCAACCTCCCCACCGTATTTCACAACGAGTTTTTTCAAGGCCTTCAGCTGCGCTTCATATCCGGTGCATCTACAAAGATTCCCATTCAAACGCTCCTTGATCTCACACTCCGAAACCCGTTTTTCATCACGTTGCTGAATATCATTCATAAACTCCATGGTATTCATGATTAAACCCGGAGCGCAAAACCCACATTGAAAGGCTGACTCATCCACAAACACCTGCTGAATCTTGTGAAGTTCACCGCTTTGTCCCATTGTCTCCACAGTGGTGATCTCACATCCCTCAACCGAAGCGGCAAACGTCTTACAGGAGAGAATCGCCTTCCCGTCCCTCAAAACAGTACAAGTCCCGCAATCGGCAGTATTACACCCTTTTTTCACGCTTTTGTAGCCTTCTCTTCTTAAGACATCGATCAACATCTCATTGGGTTCTATATCAAATTGTTTTTTCTCTCCATTTAATGAAAGATTTAATTTCAAAAGGCATCGCACTCCTTTATTTGAAAGATTATATAGAAATTATAGCATACTGAAGTAAAGAACACTTCCGGCATTAAAGAAAACACTTCCCCACCAACTTTAAGCCTGCTGCGTAATCAAGGGTCCACCTCACCCTGTCCCCCTGATTACAGAATTACAAAATCTCACTCCACAACTGTCTCAAATTGATTCTTATCCCCAAAGACAAATCCCCCAAAAGGATCGATTCCCCAAGAAGCATCTTCAAATTTATAATCCGAAGCAATGGAATACGCCTTAGAATCATCATCTCCAACAACAGCATAAGCAAGCGGAACATGCCATCTATACTGAGTATCGTTTACAAGTTCGTCTGACTCATAGTCTCGATAACGGTCCGTTTCATAGTTATACCACTTCCACAAACATCCCCACTCCTCGTTTTGAACATTACCGGTAAACGTCACGCTCATCGGTTCGGCTTTGTCTGATCGGAAATGAAAGAAATAACTCAGACCATTAACCGCCGCAAGTGTTTCATTTTCCGGTCCATCCCGCTGATCCAAATACAACCCATAATGATAGTCCGGTGTTCCTTCGTCAGATGTCAAAGTTGCTGACGGATGCCATTGGAAAACCGGATTGAGGTTAGTTCCAGTTTCATTATTGGCAGGGCTGTCCAAAACCACCTCAAATTTATCTAAGGGAACAACAGAACCCAAATCCGTAGGTGTTGACTCACGTGTCCCGTAAACAGCTGTTACCTGATAATAAATGGAATAATCCGGCATAACGTAAAAAGAACCATCCAAACCAAACGGATTGTTATTCACCACACGATCGATATCAAACCAAGTATTGCCCGTTTCATGAATATACTTGGCCAAGCCAGCTACTGAAGATTCACTGATAAATGCAAATTTCTGATAAGTGACCCCATCACCCGAACGATACAAATTATATCCGTCAGGCTTCTCCCCCGGATCGGGCAGCAAACTTCCCAGTCCATAATAATCATTCAGCGACGTCCAGTCAGCCCAATACAACTGGGTCCAAAGATTGGTCTCCTCAGGGGCTGTTCTGTTTTCACCCCTCAAATCCAAACCCATTCTTCTGGTGTAAGACCGAATATTTTCACAGGTATAATCCATCACATGCTCCGAAAAATCTACAAACGACATCGGCTGATACATTTGAACCTCGCCCGTGTCCGTGCCTTTAATATCCAGATAAATCACCTTCACAACCCGGTTATTATTGCTGTCATATACTGTTGTGTACAATGGAATTTCCCCCTCAAATCCCGTAGGCGCCACCTCAAAAGCAGCCGTATTCACAAACCTGGCTAAACCCGTATTTAACGTCACCGAAGCAGAACCGGGAATACTGTCCAAAAGGGGCGCATATATCACCCGTGTTTCTCTTTCCCCTTCCACATTTACCGTCACTTCGAAAGGACCTGATACAAGCTCTTCCAAAGGCTCCTCCTCTCGTACTGCTTTTGATTCTAACAGCTCCCATTGCAAACTGACTATTGGATCCGTTTCCTCAGCGGGATCTTCTTCTTCAAAAAAACGTGGTAAGATTACCGGAAAAATATTGTTGACAACCGTTGTTGTTTTCAATCCTGAAACAAAACTTCTGGCATGGCCACCCTTTAAAACGGAGATGTCGATCTTCTCAGGCTCAGCTAACAACTTGATAGCCACACCACCTTTTTCATTCGTAACTCCATTTCCAAGAAGATTCTCCGTTCCGCTTTCAAAAACTCTAACGACAGCATTTTCAACTCCGGACCCGGCATTCCATTTTGATAAAACAATTGCAATCTGATTACCGGGAAAAATTCCCCCGCCACAGGACGCCAAAAA
>CAYUYU010000045.1:0-14840 GCA_964449405.1 uncultured Thermotogaceae bacterium | reverse complement strand
TATTGATTTATCCCCCTTTTTGAGAGTTTTATGAACGTTATTTTATTATACCATGTTTTGGGAGTACAAAAAGGTTCTAAATCCCGTGGGAACATTCATTATCGTACTTGTCCCCATGGGATATCAAAGTCTTCTCTACCTTTTTTTACAAAGAAAAAGGATTCAATATCTTTCTAATAATCGAAGCATTCATCACAGAGTCTTTGATGGAAATGATCTGTTTTTCCTTTCCCATAACAACATTGGCAAAATGAGTGACCTCCAGCATGTAATTGTCGGGAGAGTTTACGGTGTATTCGGATATTTCCTTTCCCCGTTGGATGTAGTATTTCAAAGTTCCCTTTTCGTTGAATGTGAGGGGGGTGATGAGACTTCCTTCACTTCCATGAATCTGGCATCGTTGATTAAACTGCTCGGTAAAGCCGACGTGGAAGGTGGTGTGGAAATCGTTATCGAAATTCATCATCACCGTTGTGGATTCGTCCACGCCGTATTTTGTCCTTTTTACAAAAGATTTGATCTCTGTCGGTTCTTTTCCGGAGAGATGGCGTGTCAGATGCAAAGTATAGCAGCCTAAGTCATACATGGCTCCACCACCGAGAGACTTGGACCATCGAATGTCTGTTTCTCTCGGAGTCAAATCAAAGGTAAAGGTCATGTTCATGGCACGAATTTCACCCAGGCTTCCGGCATCAATGATCTCTTTCATCTTTTTGATCAACGGGTTTTGAATGTATGCAAAGGCTTCCATTAGCACCTTCTTCTTGCTGAAGGCAACGTTAAACATACTTTCAGCTTCAAATTCATCCAAGGCGAGGGGTTTTTCGCATAAAACGTTCTTGCCGTTTTCCAAAGCTTTGATGACCCATTCCATATGAAGCGCATTCGGGAGGGGAATATATACAGCCTGTACGTTGTCATCTTGAAGGAGTTCTTCGTAGGAATAATAAACAGTTTGAGGGCTGAACATGTCTTTGAAATCGTCCACCTTTCCCTTTTTTCTTCCCGCTATTGCATATAGTTCGCTGTTGTCTGATGATTGAATGCCAGGAATCACTGCTTTTTTCGCGATGTTTGCCGTTCCAAGTATTCCCCATTTAATCCTTTCTGACATTTGTTTTCCCTCCTTTGGTTTTTATTGAGCTTTTTTGGGAGAAGAGTAGTGTGTACGCCCGTTCAATTGAAAATGTGTTCTTTCTTTGAACCAGGGCTGCTTGTCCACTCTTTTGCTTATGTGATATAATTTACAGGCAACGTGCTTATAACTGTACAATCAATTCTAAAAGGTGATATGAAATGAAGAGAAAATATCTGTTGTTGTTTATAATAATCTTGTTGATTTTTACACTCAGTTCCTGTTCATTCGTTCAAGATAATCTTGAATATATTGATTCCACAGAGGATATTGTCAATACCGTCTATACGGTTTCGATTGTTGGCCTGGTGCTTTTCCTCTGGGGAAGAGAGTTTTAATCTGTCTTTATTTTGTTCTGTATAGCCGGTCTCCCGCGTCCCCCAAGCCTGGAACGATGTAATCTTTCTCATTGAGCCTTTCATCCACCGATGCGGTGTAGATTTTTATTCCCGGGTAGGCAGAAGTGATCTCCTCTATTCCTTCAGGTGCTGAGAGAAGAGAGAGAAAATAAATGTTTGCTTGGTCAATGCCCTGTTTGATTAATATATCAATGCTTTTTATTGCTGAATGACCCGTAGCCAGCATAGGATCCAACAAAAACAAGTCTTTGTCTTTTAATTCGGGCATTTTGGCATAGTATTCAACGGGTCTGTGGGTGTCAGGATCCCTGTAGACCCCGATATAGCCTACGGAGGCGTTTGGTAACAAAGTGAGCACGGCATCAAACATACCCAACCCCGCTCTGAGTATGGGAACGATAACCACATCTTTATCGCTGATAATATCGCCTTGGGTTTTTCCAATAGGGGTTTCAACTTCTTTCGTTGTTGTTTTTAGATTTGCGGTAGCCTCATAGGCCAGCAATAGAGTTAATTCTCTCAACAACTCTCTGAATTCTTTGGGACCGGTTTGAATGTCGCGCATTAATGTGAGTTTATGTTGTACAAGCGGGTGCTGAACGCAGGTGAGTTGTTTCCATTTTCCGTAAGCCAAAAAAATACCTCCTCAGATTTTTTCTTTTTTTAAAATCCTTTGAATGGCGATCTCATCCATTTCTTTTCTCTCTACAAGGTCTTGTTCGATATTAAATGCCGTTTTTTTCTTTTCTTTTAATTTATCCAACGTTTTACATTCCTTATCGATGGCAATGTACTTTTTCTTTTCCTCTTCAAGTTGCTTTTCTAAGAGCCTTAGTTGATTTCTATGCTGCTCAAGTCTGATGTATTCGAAATCAATGTAGTTCTCCCATGACACACATTCTCTCGGGAAGATTTTTCCGGTTTGCATGAGAAAAGAAAACCGATTTTCCTGTTGAACGAGATGATGTTTAAATTCAACGATTTCCACTTCTTTTTCATCTCGTTTCATTTGGGCTCGGTGAACGTTCATCTTCTGCTGCTCCAAACGTTTTAAAAAGATGCTAAAAATCCTGTCAAGTCGAAATTTGAACCTTTTCACATTAGAACATCCCCTATGAAGTTTAACAGGTCATCCAAACCCTTTCGCTTTGTACACGAAACGGGAAAAATGTTGAAATCACCGTATGGCTGTGATATCTCTTTGGTTTCTCGAATCGTTTGTTCAATTGATAGAGAGGAGATCTTATCTGTTTTGGTTAAAACAATTGCAATTGGCACATGATATTCCAAGATCCATTGGAAGAAAATATGGTCCGCCTTCATGAGTGAATGCCTGGAATCGATCAGGACGAACAACATTTCAAGTCCTTCAGCCTGAGAAAAAAAGGCATTCATCAGCGAGTTCCATTTGCCTATTTCCTCTTGAGACCGTCTGGCATAACCGTATCCGGGAAGGTCGATGAAATAATCTCTTCCGTTGATGAGATAAAAGTTGATGGAGCGTGTTTTACCCGGTGTCGAACTGACCTTGGCCATTTTTCTGTTGAACAATACGTTGATAAGCGAAGACTTGCCCACATTTGAACGACCGACAAAGGCAATTGATTTTCTGTCAGCCGTATCTTTTGGCAATTGATTTGGTAAATAGGCGGTTTTAAGCAATTCGATATTTTTTATCTTATACACCGGGGATCAGTCCTTCAAAGCAATCTTTAATACCTCATCTACCGAGTCAACAAAGTGGAATGTGATCTGTTCACGTACTTCTTTCGGGATTTTATGCAAATCCTTTTCGTTAGCCGCAGGGAGGATGACTTCGTGAATGCCGATGCGATAGGCTGCCAACACCTTTTCTTTGACGCCACCTATGGGAAAGACCTTTCCCCTGAGACTGATCTCACCCGTCATAGCAACGTCGTTTCTGACCGGTTTGTTTTTCAGGCATGATACAATTGTGGTAATCAGTGTAACCCCTGCTGAAGGTCCATCTTTTGGAACAGCACCTTCGGGAACATGCAGGTGAATATCGTGTTTTTCAAAGAAATCTTTGGCACAATCCTTTTGACATCGAACCTGAGCAAGTGACAAAGCGATTTGCGCGGATTCTTTCATCACATCTCCCAATTGACCGGTCATGTGAATTTTCCCTTTACCGGGTTGAAAAAGCGCTTCAACCTGTAAAACGGTTCCCCCAACAGCAGTCCAAGCAAGTCCGGTGGTAATCCCTATTTCGGGTCGTTTAAGCCGTTCATCTTCTAAGAATTTGGGTGGACCAAGGAGCTCTTCCACATCCTTTTTTCTTATCTTTTTGTAATCCAAATCGTTTTCAAGGAGCTCAAGAGCCGTCTTCCTCACCACTGATGCCAACTCTCTCTTGAGATTTCTCACTCCGGCTTCTCTGGTGTAGCCGTCAATAATCTGGCTCAGTGCATATGAAGTAATGTTAACTTTATCAGACATGTTGTGCTCAACCAATATTTCAGGGATCAGGTAACCACCGGCAATTTTTCCCTTTTCAATCTTGGTATATCCGGATATTTCGATGACTTCCATTCTGTCACGCAAGGCATCCGGAATGGTGTAGAGGACGTTGGCGGTGGTAATGAAGATCACTTTTGACAAATCGAATTCCACTTCCAGATAGTGATCTGTGAAGGTCTTGTTCTGCTCGGGGTCCAATACTTCCAATAAAGCTGCTGCTGGATCACCTTGGAAACTCTGACCCAATTTGTCAATTTCATCCAACAAAATCAGGGGGTTCTTAACACCTGCTTCACGGATGAGCTGAACAATCCTGCCCGGCAAGGCTCCGACGTAAGTCCTTCTGTGACCTCTAATTTCAGCTTCATCGCGCATGCCGCCAAGTGACATTCTGACAAATTTTCGGTTCATGGCCTTTGCTAATGATTTTCCCAGAGAGGTTTTTCCCACACCGGGAGGACCTACAAGACAAAGTATTGGGGCTTTGAGTCCTTTGGAGAACGAACGGGCTGCCAGATATTCCAGAATTCTTTTTTTTACTTCCTCCAATCCGTAATGATCTGAGTCAAGAACATTTCGAGCCTTTTTAATGTCGATGATATCATCGGTCTCATCGTTCCAGGGCAGTTCCAAGAGCCAGTCAATGTATGAACGAATGACCGTTGACTCAGCAGAAAAGGTAGGAGACTTTTCCAATCGTTCAAGTTGCTTGAAAGCTTTTTCTTCTACTTGAGAAGGAAGTTGTGCCGCATCGATTCTCTCCTTCAATTCGATTATTTCCGGGTCTCCGGCACCTTCCAATTCCTCCTTGATGGTTTTCATCTTTTCTCTAAGATAATATTCTTTCTGATTTTGTTCTAATTTTCCCTTGACCTTCTTTTCTAAATCCTCTTCTATTTTTAGCAGTTCGTTTTCCCTCAGTAAAATTTCCAGAAGTAATTCCAGCCTGTTTTTAGGATGGATGATTTCCAATAATACTTGTTTTTCATCCAATTTTAAGGGGAGTATAGAAGCCACCAGATCGGCGAATTTATCCGCATCTTCTGTCCCTTCTAAAGCTTGCACTGCTTCGTTGGGGATTCTTCGAGTGTATTGGAAAAATTTTCTTGCCTCTTCTTTGACCTTTCTGATAAGGACTTCCAAGGCTTTGGTGTTCCGATATTTTGCTTGTAGAACTTCAATCTTAGCCGACAGGGATTCTCCATCTTGTAGACCATCCACTATTTTTCCTCTGACTACTCCTTCAACCAATACTTTAAAGGAATTATCCGGAAGTTTCATCAGCTGCATGATTCTCGCCACAACACCGTGGGTATACAAATCAATTTCTTTGGGCTCGTTTTCCTGTATGTCCTTTTGAGAGCAAAGAAACAAGAACCTGTTTTTCTTTTCGATGGATTCCTCCAATGAATTCAGGGACTTTTCCCGGCCTATATAAAAAGGAATAACAGATCCGGGATATACCAGCATATTGGTGCGCATGGGGATGACGGGAAGTGTTTCGGGAATGTCTTCTGAACCCTTTCCCTCGCTGGCGAAATCCTCCAATGCTTTAAATTTTGACATAGTGTACCTCCAATTTTTTCATCAATTCTGTTGTTTAATTATACGCTAAATCGGTACTAAATGTAAAATGCTAATAACTTACTTTTGTTAGACGTCATTATGACAAAATGTTTAACAGTTTTTTGTTTATTCCTGTTTTTTGTTAGAAAATCTTTAAGCCTATTATTTTATCTCCACATCTGCATTTAAACCAATGAGCTTTTCAACGATTCTATCATAACCCCGAAAGATATGATCCACTTCCTGGATCAAGGTTTCGCCTTTTGCTGTAAGTCCGGCCAGTATAAGCGCTGCAGCACATCTGAGATCGGTGGCAAAAACGGGTGCACCCTGAAGTTCCTTTTGTCCGGTAATGATGATATTCTGATTTCTGACAAAGGCGTGAGCACCAAGTCTTCTCAGTTCTTCAGCGTGTGAGTTCCTCTCCGGAAAAACCCGATCATTGATAATAGAACGCCCCTCCGAAAGGGTTAACAGCGTTGTCATCTGAGGTTGCATGTCCGTCGGAAAATAAGGGTAAATATCTGCACGAATATACGCTCCTTTTAAAGGTTCCTGTCTTTGTTGAGTTATGGCATTATCTCCCTTGAACACTATAGGAGCGTTGATCTTCAGTAACTCCTGAGTGAGCGCACGGTTATGATCCTGGATATACCCATTGACGGTTATGGCACTATTGGTTATGAGGCCTGCCAACAAGTACGTTCCCGCTTCCATACGGTCCGGAATGACTTCAAATTCAATACCATGCAGTTCATCAACCCCATCGATCTTTAAAGTTGACGTATCTTTTCCGGTGATAATTGCCCCCATTTGTGTCAGGAAGTCAATAAGCTGACTGATTTCAGGCTCTCTCGCAGCGTTGTTGATAACGGTGGTGGTTCCTTTTAGCTTTACAGCAGCGGATAGGATTTGCTCGGTGGCACCCACAGATGGAAAGGGCAAATTTACTATGACAACTTTGTGTTTTTCCTTTCGTTCTGTGAAAACGACACCGTGTTCAATCCGATTTTCAAATCCCAATTGTTTCAATCCCATCAGATGTAAATCCACCGGTCTCGGTCCGATGGAGCAGCCTCCGGGAAGGGGAACTCCGGCCTCGTTGTGAATAACCGATAAGGGCCCCAAGATGTTGAATGAAGCCCGCATTTTTCTGATGAGATGATATGGCACAGAATTTTTGCATGTGGAATGTGCCTCAATTTCTATTTCTCCGTTTTTAAATGTCGTTTTTATGTTGAGAGATGACAGAATTTCCAACATGGTTCTGACATCTTCCAAATCAGGTACCCGCTTGATTAAAATTCTTTCGTTTGTTAACAGGCTGGCAGCCAAGATCGGTAAAACGGCGTTTTTTGAGCCGCTGATTGCCACTTCACCATTTAATTTTCTTCCCCCTCTAATCAACATTTCTGACATTGTTAATCCCCCCCAGGACATTATTCAAGATCGACTACAGTAACACCGGTTCCCCCTTCTTTTGGTTTGCCAATTCTAAAGGATGAAATCCTGGGATCGTTGTTCAGATAATCCCATATCCCCTCGGCCAACCTTCCGGTTCCTTTTCCGTGTACAATGTATGCGATCTTTTGATTTCTTACCATCATATTTTCCAAAAAGGTGTTCAGTTTTTCAACACCTTCCGCAACTGTATTGCCTCTTATATCAAGTCTGTGTGAGTTGTATCCCCCAACTTCAGATTGACGGGAAGTTGGTGAGTTCAACAAATCGTAATAGGCGTATTTCTCTTCTCGCTCCTGATCCGGAATTTCCTCCTTTTGAGCACGCATCAGATTCTCCGGGTCCACTTCAACTTTTAGGGGGCCGTTTTGAACGATGATTTTGCCGTCACGTTTATCAACGATCTCAAGGGCCATTTCGGTTCCTTTAATCTTAACCCAATCCCCCGGCTGTATCTTATCATATTCGACCTTTTCTTTTGCCTTATCGGCTTGTGCTAACTTAGATTTCAAGGTGTTCAATTTGGTTTTTTTCATGTTGTCTATTTTTTGATTGACCTGCTTGACTTCATTTAAGGAGGCATTTTTGGTTTTTTTGACTTTATTTACAGCGCTTTCCGCCTCTTTTTTCAACGCAGTCAGGAAGTCATCCAACTCATCGATATCTTCCATGAACCCTTCAATCTTTTTCTTTCGTAATTTTTCCAATTTTTCCTGCATCAGTGTTTCCTGTGACTCAAGATTCTTTCTCAACTGTGTGGCTTTTGTTTTTTCTTCTTCCAATACCTTTTTTTCATCGTGAAGGGTATTCAGGATTTCATCCACATTGGCGTATTCTTTTGTCTTGAATTTCTCAGCACTTTGCAATACTTCGTCGGGAACTCCCAATCGCTTTGCAATTTCAAAGGCGTTGGAACTTCCTGCCAAACCCACTCTCAGGTTGTAAGTGGGTGAGAGTGTTTCCACATCAAAACTCACCGAGGCGTTAATCAGTTCATTTCTGCCAAAACAGTACAGCTTGAGAGGTGATAGATGTGATGTGACGATGATCATGGCCTTTTTCTCTAATAACACTTCCAATAGACCCAAGGCAAGGGCCGCCCCTTCTACCGGGTCGGTTCCCGCTCCCAATTCATCCAACAATACTAACGTTTTTTCGTTTGCCCGCTTGACGATTTGTGTGATGTTTTTCAAATGGCCTGAGAATGTACTTAACGATTGTTCGATGGATTGTTCATCACCGATATCCGCCATAATATGGTCAAAGCACCCGATTTTACTTCCTTTATCAGCCAGTATAGGAATTCCGCACAAACCCATGAGATGGGAAAGTCCGATAGTTTTTAGTGTAACGGTTTTCCCCCCTGTATTGGGACCGGTAATCACGATGCCGCGCTTACCGTTTCCCAGTGATACGGTGATGGGTACACATGAGTCTCCTATCAAAGGGTGTCTCACATTCAACAGTGTAAAATCTGCGTTTTCTGAAAGTTCCGGAACAACCCCTTTGTTTTTAATGGCGTACTTTGCCTTTGTCCAGAGTAAGTCGAATTCCACCAGATTGATATTGTTGGTGTCGAATGTGTTGATGTTGTTGAGAATGTACATGGACAATTCTCTCAGAATCCGGTTGATTTCCTCCCGCTCTCTGTCGTGTATCTCCTTTGACTTGTCGTTAAGTTCCACCAGTGCTTCGGGTTCCATATAATAGGTAGCTCCTGAAGAGGAAGTAGAATGAATAATACCTTTTATACTGGATCGGCTGGTGTTTTTGATCGGCAGCACATAACGGCCGTCTCTAAGAAAATAACTGGACTGCTGTAGGTTGTTGGAGAATCCTGATGAAACGTAGGAATCTAATTTATTTTTAAGACTGTTGAGGATTCTCCGCTTTTCAACTCGTATTTCCTTGAGTCTGGAAGAAGCGGTATCTCTTATTTCTCCCTGTTGATCCACAGCGTTTTCAATCTTTTTGGTAAAAGCTGGGAAACCGGATAGACCATCAATGAGAAATTTGATCAATGGGTAAGGTTCTTCGAGGCTTTCGAACCATTCAATGAGGTTCTGAATCCCTAATACAGTGTTTTTTACCTTCAGCAGTTCAAGCGGTTCCAGGATATCACCTGTTCTTATTTGTTCGATCTCGTCCCGAATGTCAAAAATCCCACCCACAGGGGGTTCTCCCTCTTGAATCATTAAATGTAACATTTCTCTGGTCTTTTTAAGCTCTTCCCGGGTATTTTCAAATGGTTTGAGTAGAAGGGTTTCTGTGCGCCCGTAATTAGAGAAGGCGTATTCTTTTATTTGATTTAACACCTTTTGAAATTCAAGTTTCGTTTGTGAAAAGGCTTCCATTAACGCTCATTTCCTTTCAAAAATCAATTTTCTCCACAACATCTTTCAGATCCTGTTCCATCACATGCAGATAATTTTGAGTGGTGGAAAGGCTTTTATGATTCATTAGTTCCTTTATTTTGTACAGCGAAACATCTTTGCTCATTAAGGCGGTGGCAAAGGTGTGTCGGAGAACATGCGGTCCCATTTTCTTCTTATCAAGCCCACACATTTCCAGGTATTTTTTCACCATTCGATAAACAGCGGTTCTGTCCATTGGTTTTTTTCTATAGGTTAGAAAGATGAAATCCGAATCCGCCGATATTTTTCGTCTCTCGTGTAAATAATCGTCAAAGAGAAGGGAAATCTTCTGATTGATGTACACGTAATCCATCTCCTGTCCTTTTCTCATGACTTCAAGGGAATACTTCCCCATTCGATCTTTTGTTTCACAACCCAATTGCATGGAGGTGATTTCGCTGACACGCATACCGGTCCCCAACAGTAAACTGACAATCATCTTGTCCCTTAATCCCACAAATCCATTCGCTTGTTCATTGATCGTCTGCATCAACAGATGGTATTCTTCTTCATGAAGGAATACGGGATTCTTTCTTCTTAATTTGATAGATTTTACATCTTTCGCAGGATTTCTGGTCACTATTCCTCTGGAATGCAGATAATTAAAAAAGGATTTGATGGAAGAAAGTGTCCGGTTCTTAGTTCGCTCGTTTACATCTTTACTGAAGACGTAATCTTCAATATCCACAAGTTGTAATTCGTCAAAGTCAAGGTTTTCTGCTTCAATAAAATCGAAAAATTTACTGAGTTCTCTGTTGTATTCTTTGATAGTTGCAGGTGAATAATGTTGTAATTTCATCCACCTGGAAAATCTTTCCAAGTTTTTTCTCATGATTGACCCCCAATAAAAACCAAATATCGATAAACAATGCAATCCCCTTTTTCGTTTGAAAAAAGGAAAAGGTGTTTTTCCTGATCCCCACAGATAAAAAGATGCCAAAATCAGCGATAGATTGACGATATATCTTGCCGGCACTTTCAAATAAAATAGATCGAACTGCTTCAGAAAGTTCGTTGTACGTCCAATAAAGCTGATCGTATTCACGCCTTTCCAATGAATCATAAAAATGGCTTACCATATTAAAATCCACATCGTTTTTTCTCATGTAACCTGAAAACAACGTGGGTGCCCTTGAAAAGACAAGTTCCCGCCAAATAGGCCCCCATTGGGACTTGTCGTATTTCAACAGCTCAAAACTCAACTCAGTCAGATCTTTTACTTTTTTCAAAGGTCCTTTTCGTCTTTTCCTTCGTCTTCTCGTTTGTTCAAATACTGTTTCAACTCGTTCATGTTGAAATCGTTCAGAAAAGACCTGAATTCCTCTTTTTCTCTTTCTTCCGGATCCGTCCTGTTTGTAGAGATAGAATCGCTCATTCCCGCTTCAAGCAATACTTCGCTGGTAATATAAACGGGTACATCCAATTTGTTGGCAATGACAAGGCAGTCAGAAGGACGCGCGTCCAATTCCACATATTGGTCCACACGCTCGTTTTGCCGTTCTTTCCCAACTTTTTTGATCACCAGATTTGCCAGGAACGTTCCATTTTTAATGGAATGGATCACTACATGTTCAAAAATTCCGCCCATGATTTCCACCGCTGATATCAAAAGATCATGGGTCATTGGCCGGATCAGATGAAAATTTTCAATGGACATGGCCAGAGCCCAAGCCTCACAAGCACCTATCCAAAGGTAGACCTTTTTATCAGTCCCCTCCACGTTCAGCTCAAGAACGGGTGTGTTGTTGTTTTTATCCATGAGCAGTTTTCCTATTGTCGCCTTTTTCATTTTTCCACCACCATCATCAGCTCCGTTTAAAATAAGCATCTAACTGAGAAAACAGGAGCTTGTACTTCACCGGTCTGCCATGTGGACATGAGAAAACATCATAGTCTTTCATTTCCTTTAACAGGTCTTTCGCTTGGGCCGCTGTGACAAAATCACCTGTTCGGAAGGCGTTATGGCAGGCGATGGTTGCATAAATGTTATCGTATACTTCACTTTCCTTTTCCAAATCGATTAATCTGTATTCGTTGATAATCTCATCAAATACTTCCCGGGCATCCGTCTGTCGAATCAGGTTTGGTATCCCCTTGATGAGAGCCTTTTGTTCCGATAGCTTATAATCAAATCCCAAGTGGGTAAAAGAGGCATATCGGTCTTTCAGAATTTGAATGGATGCCAAATCCAATTCCACAGGGAGGGGTTCAAGCAACTGCTGTATCTGGAGTTTCTTTTCCTTTTTTTTGATCTTTTCATAAAGAATTCTCTCGTGAGCGGCGTGAAAATCGATCAAGACCAATCCCGTCTCGTCTTCAATGACGATATAACGCTTATTGGCGATTCCCAGTATCTTATCGGTTGAAAAAAACGTCTGTTTATTCCTTTCAGGTTGAACCGGAATATCGACAGGGGGAAAAATTGATCCTGGGTGGTCATCTCTTTTTTGTGGCCTTAAAGGTTTTGGATTTGAATAGTCCGTTCTTTGGGAATCATTTACAAATGATGCGTTTTTGTAAGTGTTGCTATTCACCTTTTCACTTGTTTTTATCGGGTTGGTTTGTGAACTTTGTCTTAAAGGAGAGAAATTCTCCCTAATCTGCATCGAATGATCCGAAAATGCCCCTTTTAAGGCATTCTTGATCAGGGTGTAAACAATATTGCTTTGAGAATACTTGACTTCTAATTTTTGTGGGTGGACGTTGATATCCACTTCCGATTTTGGAATCGTCATAAACAACACCGCCAGGGGATATCTTCCTTTGCCCAGTATGGGGTTGAAAAAGTCCCTTACCGCAGCATAAACAATGGGATCTTTAACATATCGGTTGTTGACAAATGTCGTTATCCCTGTCAAATTTGGCCTACTGACTTGAGGGGAGCTGACAGCCCCATGAACTGAAAAGTTGTCTTGTTGATGATTTACTGTCAGTAAGCCATCTGGTTCGTTGATTTTCAATACGGCTTGAATTCTGTTATTCAAGGACTCTTTCATACAGTTACAAACACCGTTACCATCCCTGATAAATTCAAATGTAACGTCCGGTCGAGATAATAAGAATTTTTCCAAGACCTCCAAGACGTATCTTGATTCAGATGAGGAAGTTTTCAAAAACTTTCTTCTGGCCGGGACGTTGTAAAAGAGATTTCTCACCTCTATGGTTGTTCCCCTGTTCATGGGAACTTTTTTCTCTTCCATTAGATTTCCGCCTCTTAAAAACAACAAGGTTCCCGCATCTTCTTCTTGAGTTTTGGAAGAAATATACAGTTCAGAAACAGAGGCTATAGATGAGAGTGCTTCTCCCCTGAAACCAAAAGTGTCAAGATCCATAATATCATCCCAACGCATGATTTTGCTGGTGGCATGAGGTTGAACGGCCAAATGGATTTCTTCCGCCGGTATGCCTGAACCGTTATCCGTTATCTTAATGGAATCCTTGCCGCCATTCTTGATTTCCAGTTTGATGGCCGAAGCCCCAGAATCCAAAGCGTTTTCTATCAACTCCTTGACGACTGATCCGGCAGATGTGACGACTTCTCCGGCGGCGATTTTCATATAAATCTCCTGAGGTAGTTGTTTTATGGCCAACAGACAATCACCTCTTCAGGGCAACTGAAAATGCCAGTATACCCACTGATACAGAAAGATTCAGCGAATCCATTTCCCTTTTCATGGGAATCTTTACCGTGACATCACATTTTTCCTTAACGAGGCGTCTGATTCCCTTCCCTTCATTTCCAAAAACCAAAACACTCTTTTTATCCCATTCCACTTTGTCATAATCGATACCGTCCATATCTGCGGAATAGATCCAGAACCCGGCTGATTTTACATTATCCAAAAAGCGGGCTACGTTGACCGTTTTAATGATCGGCATGTGGAAAACCAGTCCCGTGGAGACTTTGATCACGGTAGGGTTGACTTGAACGGAATTGTCTTTGGTGATGACCACAGCATCTGCCCCGGCTCCATAAGCTGATCGGATGATGGCACCGAAATTCTGAGGATCGTTGACCTGATCGAGAACGATTAGAAATCCCGCTTCTTGAGGAGCTTTTTGGTTGATATAGTCGTCTTCGGGAAGGTAGGAGAAATCTTCAATATCTGCAAATATGCCTTGATGGCTCACCCTTTCGCCCAAAAGATTGTCAAGTGTCTTGGATGGAACCGTAGAAAAATGTAAACCCCTTGCCTTTAAACCCGTCTTAAGGCTCTCAATATTCCCCCCGGCGTCTTTGGATATGAAAACATTTTTAATGGTTGTTCGCCTATCGCTCATCAGTAATTCTTTGATTACATTTCTTCCGAAAACTTTCAAGATATTCCCCCCCAAATCACTGTTTCTATTATAACACTTCTTATGCAAGAGATTTAAATGAATGAATTTTGTGTATAATAGACCGAAAAGGAGATGATTCGGATGCAGAATTTTAATGTGGATATACATTTTGACCTGATGATGTTTGTTGAAGAAGAAAGGAGAAAGGGAAGGAGAAACGTAATTAAAGAAGATTACGTCCCCGGGTTTCGTGCGGGCCATTTCAAATTGATTGTGTCCTCTCTTTACATAGACGACATCTTTTTGCCTGAGATGGCGCTAAGAAAATGCTTAGATCAGATCAGCGGGTTGTACCAGGAGATTAAAGAATCCGGTGACGAGTTGAGGTTGTGCAAAACTTATACTGATATACAGGAACTTCAAAAAAGCGACCAGATAGGAATCATGCTGGCCTTTGAAGGGGTGGAACCCCTGTATAACGATATTGATCTGTTAGATGTTTTTTATGAGCTGGGCGTCAGGATAATGGGGATAAACTGGTCTCGTAGAAATTACGCCGCTGACGGGAGTTTTTTTGCTGCCAAAAGAGAAGGAAAAAAAGGGGGACTTACTCCTTTTGGGGTAGAATTGGTAGAAAAGGCCGAAGAGTTGGGAATCATTATCGATGTGAGCCATCTCAATGATGAAGGCTTTGATGATGTGGTGCATTTTACAAAAAAACCGTTTATCGCCACCCATTCCAATTCCAGATCAATTGTGCCAAGCATGCGCAATCTAACCGACGAACAAATCAGAATCATTGGCAAAAGAGGCGGTTTAATTGGCATTAACTCCGCCAACAAGTTTGTGAGTAACGATGATGAGACTTCCAATATCTCGGCTTATGTGGATCAGATTTTGAAGATCAGAGATTTGAGCGGAATTGAACATGTGGCTTTGGGCTTCGATTTTTGTGATTTTGGAATGACTGATGATTTCAAAAAACAAATGACAGCAAAGGGAAGGGCCTTTTTCAACGTGGTTCGAGGGCATGCGGATGTAAAAAATGTCAAAAAGGAAATGCTTAGTCGTGGGGTTAGTGAAGAGGAGATAGAACGGGTTTTTTCGGAAAATTTTTTGACTCTTATGAAGAATCATTTATAA
>CAYUYU010000044.1:0-14843 GCA_964449405.1 uncultured Thermotogaceae bacterium | reverse complement strand
CCCATGTAGGATAATACTTTTCAGTGGGGTACAACAAACCGGTATAGGTTTTTTCGGTATACTGGAGGACTTCAACCTGAGCATCAATCCCCGTTTTCCTGAAGATATCTTCCAATTCCTCCACAGCGCTTTCTTTGGTTTCTCCCGCGGTTAATCTTCGATCAAGTTGAATCACACATTCATCCACCACGGCATTCTGTGAGGGGGATTTAAAAAAGATTTGAGTAACAGCGATAGTTCCTTTACCCAAGAATAAGTCATCTTTCAATCGTTCGTTCAATTTTTCAATCTCCATGATGATGGGGGTCATTTTGTATATGGCATTTTCTCCCCGCTCGGGAGCACTGGCGTGACAGGAGAGCCCCACCGTTTTTACACGCATTTCCATTCTGCCACGATGACCTCTGTAAATTCCCAAATTCGTAGGTTCTGTAATCACAACAACATCGGGTTTAATGACATTTTCTTTCAAGATGTACTGCCAGCAAAGTCCATCGCAATCTTCTTCCATGATGCTACCTACTACATAGAGGGTGTAGTCTTCTTCAAGATTCAGATCTTTGATGATTTTTCCTGCATACACCATAGAGGCCATGCCGGCTTCTTGATCGCTTGCACCCCTTCCGTATATGACACCTTCACGATAATCGCCTTTAAAGGGATCGCATTCCCAAAGGTCCGGATTACCCACATCCACAGTATCGAGATGGGCATCCATGGCGATAACGGTTGAGCCGGATCCGATTCGGCCTAAGATATTTCCGAATCCGTCGATGATGATCTCGTCAAATCCGCATTTTTCCATCTCTTCTTTAACACGCAGTACAACTTTCTGTTCATTTTGGGAAGTGCTGGGGATGGCTATCATGTCTCTCAGAAAGTTCACCATTTCCTGTTTATATTGGGAGGCCTTTTCGTTAATTTTGTTGATGTTCATGTGTTCTCCTCCTATTTTTTCATTTCAGATACCGGGGGTAAGAAATCCATGGGATCAAGTGTTTGCGTATTATCGGGTGTTCTCACTTCAAAATGTAAATGCTGACCGGTACTTCTACCGGTGTTCCCCATCCTCCCCAGTATCTGCCCCTTTTTGACATGCTGTCCTTCATACACGGCAAATCTTGTCATATGGCCATATCGAAAGATGTAAGCGTTTCCCTTGATTTCAATCATGTTTCCATATCCACCGTTTTCTCCCGCAAAAGTGACGGTTCCCGATTCAGCTGCAAAAATCGGGGCCCCATAGGGGGTGTCTTCTTTTAAACCGGACGCTTCTCTGGCGATGTCAATTCCCGAATGAAAACTTTTTTTTTGGCCTGTTACCGGATGCGTCCTGTAACCATAAGGAGACGTAATGATACCGTAAGCGGGCCAAAGTAATTTCCCGGGGACGTCGTTGAACGTTTCACCTATAGAATATTCCGGGATGAACAAATAATCTCCAGTACGAACACCGTAAGGTTTTTCCATATCATTGGCCAGGGCAATTGATTCCACATTCGCAAAGAAGAAATTGGCGATCGTGCTTAGCGTATCTTCCGGATTCACTTGATACCGATACCCAATGGGAAATGGAATCTTGATAACCCCTCCCACGTTGAGTTTCTCGGGCGTTACTTCGGGATTCCAGTCCAGTATCACAGAACTGTCGATTTTGTATTTAGTGCATATGGAAGAGAGTGTATCTGAGTATTGGACAAAGTGTCTAAGCGTAATATAGCCAAACAGCGAAACAGTAACGACTGTTAACAATAGTGTCAGAGCAAGTTTTTTCAAAACATTTTCCTCCGTTATATAAAGTTAATCATCAGAAGCGAAATCATAAAATTGTAACCGCTGTAAATCAGAAAAGCAAAACCAATGGTATCCTTGTGCTTGGTTTGTTCTTTTCTTTCTTTTTTTAAATTTCGTGACAGAGAAACCCAAGAGATGTTTACCGCGATGATAGCGGCGCCAAATAAGGCGTTGGATACCAATTGCCAATTGCCCCATGAAAAAAGGGCAAAGATACCCATGTAGACCCCGGTTACGTATAGGGGGACCAGAATATACGCGTTGATTTTTTTGTTTTTGGTTAACAGATTCAAAGTCATCAGTCCTGTTCAATATGAATGTATTTTTTAAGTTGTGTGCACTGTTCTTCATCGTCAAACTTTAATAAGAATCTTATCACGTTTTCATACCATTCCGGCCGTCCATTTTTACGTTGAAGGTGTATCAAATAGTACAAGGCGTTTTTGGCGGCTTCGGAGTCGGGATCGTTGAAAATCACCTTTCTGGTGTAAAAGTTCAATTGATATTCATCCCCCAGTTTATCATATTCGTTGATGATCATGGATAAAACATGTGAGATATTAGCTGAATCGGGAAATTTTTTTTCATAACTTTTTAACAACAAGATGTTTTCATTGGGTTTATCCGGTTTGATGTTTTCTTGAATGTACTCAAAAGCAGATTTCGGATTATCGGGGATCTGTGCATCTTTTGTCTTATCTGTAAAGATAACCTGAATGATCCGAAGCATGTCATCTACGAATTTTGAGCCGGAATACTGAGCCATGAAACGACTGTAGGATTCAATGGCATTGGTTTCATTTCCGACCTTTGAGAAAGTATCAAAAGCCTGATACATGATTTCTTCTGAGCTCATCTCCACCCCAATTAACCGTTGAAACAACACCTTTTCATAAAATTCCCCCAGTGAAGACAGGATAAAGTGTGAGACATCCTTAGAGGTGGTAAACAACAACGTTTCAGGTTCTATTAATTCAACTTCTGATTCCACAACAGCCTGTACAGAGTAAATAGAGGCTTCTTTACCGATTTGTTCAATCAAGCCGAAGTAAAAATCAGGGGTTAATAGCATCGGCTTCCAGGAAGGCCATTTCCAGTTCAATTTCAATTTTCCCTTTGCCAATCGGTGAATATATTTAATTGTTTGACCAACTTCAATCACTTGTTCTCCTGGGTCCAACTTTCTTATCGTCATTTATTCTCCGGTATTCACCTGATCGAGTATCTGTTGCGGGTTATCGGTGATGATGTAATCCGTGATATTTGGATATCGTAGAAGGGGGGCTAATTCAATACTTGTATTCACAGTCCACCACGCATATTGCATCTGTGCATTTTCTTTCATGGAGGATAAAGCGCTTACAAGCAGTTGTTCATCAATTCTCTCAAACGCCAGTATTGGAAGATGAAGAGAATACGGTTTATATTTTAACATCAAACTGCGAAGATAGTCCATTGGATTTGCAACATTTTCAGCATCACTTCCGATGAGAAGTCCAATTCGTGCTCCCTCTAATGCATCTGTGATGGGAGGAAGAGTGTGATGAATGAAAGAAGAAAAAATGAGATTTTCTATAGGATATTTGTTTTCCTTTATCATGTCAATCAAAGGAAAGACCACTTCGGGTTCTTTTATTTCCACGTTGATACACGAGTCTTCCAGCAGTAAATCAAAAATTTCCTTTAAAGTCGGTACGATAACATCACTTAAGGCTGCTATCTCGTTTATTTGAGCCAGTGACAAATCAGCAATTTTAGCCTCCTTCTTGAACAATCTCTTCAGATCCTCATCGTGAAAAACAACCACTTTTCCATCTTTTGAAAGACGTATGTCCAGTTCAACACCATCCACAGCTGATTGTCTAACTGTTTTGAATGCTTGCAGTGAGTTTTCAAGTTCATCATGATGGATTCCCCTGTGAGCAAGGACTTTCATAGTACCCCCCCTTTATATTTTCTCTATTATACACCTCTTGTTTTTTTAAAAAAAGCAGAGTCCCTCTAACCTATGCTATAATTACATACAACGATTGCTTATAAGGGGGAAGGAAGATGGAAAGAAGGATATTCAAAGTTGAAAATGGGCCAAAGGCGGTAGGACCCTATTCAATTGCGGCAAGTGCTGGAGATTTGTTGTTTGTATCTGGACAAATACCCATGGTGCCTTCAACAGGTGAAATCAAAACAGGAGCGAGTGTTGCCATT
This sequence comes from uncultured Thermotogaceae bacterium, assembly GCA_964449405.1. GTDB lineage: Bacteria > Thermotogota > Thermotogae > MWEM01 > MWEM01 > JASUTC01. Next base: position 10,844 of record CAYUYU010000044.1, on the reverse strand, counting down.
CAAGCCAGGCAATGTTTGGAAAACCTAAAGACAGTTCTTGTTGGCTGTGGATCTTCGCTTGAAAAGATTGTGAAATGTACTGTGTTTATCACCGATATGAGCAAATTCAGCGAGTTAAATGAAGTGTATGCAGAATATTTTCGATCAGATCCCCCTGCACGGGCGGTTGTTGAAGTAGCAGGACTACCAAAGAATGTTGACGTGGAAATTGAAGCTATAGCGCTGAGGTGAAAAAAGAGAGATGTTATTGCACAAAATCATTGAAACTTTGGATTTAGAATTGGTTACGGGTGAATATGAAGATCTTGAAATAAAAAAAGGGTACACATCCGATTTGTTAAGTGAAGTGATGGCCAGCGGAAATTCAGATATCTGGATTACCGTTCAATCCCATTCCAATATTGTTGCGGTAGCTTCAATTATCGGTGTGAAGGCCATTGTTCTGGTGAATGGGCGAGAATACACCCAAGATACCATCGAAAAAGCAAAAGAGGAGGGCATTTGTTTGCTGAAAAGCAAGCAGAATGCGTTTGTCATTACCGGAAAGCTTTATGCAATGCTACAGAGCTGATTTTCACATCCATTCATGTCTGTCTCCCTGTGCGGATATCACCATGACGCCCCACCAGGTTGCACAGAAGCTTTTGGAAAATCACATTGATTGGGCAGCACTTACAGATCATAACACTACCAGGAATTTGAGCGCTTTCGAAAAGGTGTTTAAGCAAGCCGGAGTGGCATTTTTACCGGGGATTGAGATTCAGACCGAGGAAGATATCCATGTACTGGGATATTTCCGAGACGTTGAAACCGCACAAAAGGTAGGATCGATAGTAGAGCAAGCACTGCCGGATATTCAAATCGATCCGGAAAAAAATGGTTATCAGCTGATTATCGATCAATCCGATGACTTTCAGGAGATGGTTTTAAAACCTTACGGCTTCCCGACCTCTTTGACCTTGGAGGGGACAATCGATTTGATTCAAAGCCATCAAGGAATACCTGTTTACGCACATGTGGAACGGGCGATGGGTGTTATCGTGCAACTTGGCCTGATACCGCCGGAACCGAAGGACATGGTCTGTGAATTGTACATGCCTTCAAAATACAAAGCATATGAAGCCCAACTTTCTTCAAGAACTCTCTTGTCTTCTTCGGATGCCCATAATCTTGATAGTTTTTCCGAGGCGAAAATGATTGTGAAGAGTAAAAACAGGACATTTGAAGAATTGAACAAGGCAATAAAGAAAATAGACGGAAGGGAAGTGATGCTTTGTCTTTAAGAACGCTATCAGATCACGTTGCCGATATTTGTCAGAATTCCATTAAAGCAGGGGCATCACATGTAATATTAAAGGTTGAAGAAACCAAAGATGTCTTTTCCTTTGAAGTTGAGGATGATGCAGGCGGAATGCCCAAGGAAGTGTTAAAGAGAATATACGATCCCTTTTTCACAACCCGAGATAAGAAGATTCGCAAAGTCGGCTTAGGTATCCCTTTTTTAAAAACCGCTGCAGAGCTAACTGGAGGGCACTTGGATATCGTCAGTGAGCCGGGTAAGGGAACAACGTTGTCTGTCCTTCTCCGTAAATCACACATCGACTGTCAACCGGTAGGAGATCTTGCCGGAACGTTTTTTACATTGATTACTACAGATAAATCCATTCATTGGGAAATTTTAAGGTCTTATAATGAGGCGCAATATACAATCGATACGGATAAACTATTTGACAATCAGAACGATAAGAAATTGTGGGAAAATCCATCCTTCTTAAAAATCATCAGGGAAAGTCTTTATGAAATGGAGAATTCAATTAAGGATTAGACCCATTGGAGAGAGAAAAATGAAAATGAGTGATAGTGATAAAGATGATTGAGTTGACAAAACTGAACGGAAGCAAATTTTACTTAAACGCTGAGATCATTGAGACCTTGGAATGTGTACCAGATACGATGATCGCCCTCTTTACGGGCAAAAAGTACATTGTTCGGGAAAATTCGGATGAGGTCATTCAAAAGATCATTGAATACAAGCAAAAGGCTTACAGCATTACGGCATCTATGGCCAAATACGTAGCCTTGGAAGAGGAAAGAAAGCGTGAACATTAATTTAGATATACGATTCGAGAAAGTCTAGGGGTGGTTTGTTGGATATTTCGACCCTGTTGGGTATATTGTTGGGGATCATATGTGTGGGACTAGGGTTGGCTTCCGGAGGTGACTTTGCCGTTTATCTCGGGCAGGATTCAATTATATCGCTTGTTATCGTTCTTGGAGGAGCCATTGCCGCTGTTATGGTAGCGAACCCAAAAAGCAAGTCTTTTGCCATAATGAAGATTATGATGAGTACCCTTAAGCAGACGGACCTGAATTACACTGAAACCATCAGTACACTTGTATCTTTTTCTGAAAAGGCAAGAAGAGAGGGGCTTTTGTCATTAGAAGAGGATGCTCAAAATTTAGAAGACCCGTTTACCAAAAAGGGGATACAGTTGATCGTGGATGGTACAGACCCGGATCTTCTTCGAGACATGCTTGAAATAGAAATTGACCTGGTTGAGAAAGATAAAAGCGTTGAATCGGGGGTACTGGCATCTGCGGGTTCTTACGCACCGGCATTTGGGATGATCGGAACCTTGTTGGGTCTTGTTTCCATGTTAGGAGCTTTAAACAATCCCGATGCTTTGGGACCATCAATGGCAAAAGCTCTAATTACAACATTGTACGGTTCGATATTTGCCAACGCGTTCTTTTTACCCATGGCTGAAAAATTAAAGCAGAGAAAGGATATTTTCATTCTCCACAAACAAATGATCCTTGAGGGTATCCTGTCCATTCAATCGGGAGATAACCCAAGACTTTTGGAAGAAAAACTCAAGACATTCCTGCCAACAGAAGATCGCGTCGCTTATGATAAGTCGTCTGGAACCCCGGAGGAGTGATTTGAATGGCGGCAAAGCAGAAAAAACAAGAAGAACAACCACCCGGCGCACCGGCTTGGATGACTACTTATGGGGACATGGTGACTTTACTTCTGACCTTTTTTATCGCTTTATTGGCATTCTCAAGTATCAGTGAAGGGAAATTCCAAGAAGTAGCCAGTGGCATCACACGTGTCTTTTCAGGCAGTCCGCCAAGTGTTTTAAGGGGGGGCAAGACCACGGTATCAGAGCCGATTGTGACCACCAACCCCGGTATCAAAGAAGATTTGTTGAAAATCGTTCAAGACGAAGGGGTTCAAGGAAAGATTACGGTGGAAAATACCGATCAGGGAACCATTATTACTTTGGGGGATTTGATTTATTTCGAACCCTTCAGTGCCATCTTGACGAAAGAAGCCAAAGATTTATTGGAGAAAATTGGGGCTGTCATTGTTGAACATACAACAAACGTCATAGAAATATACGGTTATACAGATGATAGAGATTTGCCTGATAATTCTATTTACCCTTCAAAGTTACATCTGAGTTCTGCCCGGGCATCCAGCGTTGCGGAGTTTTTTATCAAAGACTTGAAGAACAAACGGATGGCCGAACGGGTGGTGGATATCAGAAACGGGAGATTTGATATCGAGCGATATTACAACCCCGCAAGGTTTGTACCCGTAGGTAAGGGTGACAATGAGATCATTAACGAGATTAACAAGTTGGATTTAAAATACAAGTCGGAGATTGAATTGCTTGATTTCAGGTTGAAAGATGGTGAAATCGACGAAGAAGAAAGAGGGCAAGTGTTGAATAATATTCAGGAGCAATACCGGCAGGAATTAAATGATTTAAGGATGAGTTATCAAATGATACGAATCATGATCAAACGGGAAAGTGTGAGGTGACAGGTTATGGCTGATGAGAATGTCAATGAATCCGGCAAAAAAAAAGGCGGCGGCTTTAACATCATGGGATTACTTATCTCAGTGGTTATAGCAGCAGTTGTAGCCGGAGGTGTATCCTATCTGCTGATCCAAATACTAGGAACCAACAATCCACCGGATTCAGGAGAGGGAGCTACACCTGCACGACCCGTTGAAATAAGAGTCAGGTTTATTATCGAAGGGGCCAACAAGGCGTTTATGCTTAAAGGCGGTAGTGATGTGGTGGTTTTGGACCTGTTAAGTTTTACCGTTGGCAGTGACGGGTGCCGAGAACAGATTGCTACAAGAAAAGACCAGATCACATCTGCCCTGCAGGATTTGTTTATACAAAAGGAACCGCCAGAGTTATCTACCCCGGCAGGTTTGGAATTGCTCAACCGGCAAATCAGGGACATGGTGAACCGAATTACAGGCTTTGTGGGAGATAAGGCCAAGTTTGGTGTGATAGAAGTCTATTATCATATCACCGCGATCACATCGGTGCAGTGATAGGATGAAGCGGTGTGTCGGTTGTAGTGTATATGGCTTTTAAAAATTTCATTTGAGTTTAAAAAGGCAAAACCAACAACAAGTTTGGTACTAAAAGACTCAATTAATCAGGAAATTACAAAAAAAGGAGGTGGTGAGAATGGCTGATTCCCTAAGTCAGGAAGAGATTGACAGTCTGCTCGGTGCGTTGGATACCGGAGAAGTAGACGTGGAAGAGATGAAAAAAGAGGAATCGGAGCAAAAGATCAAGTTGTACGATTTTGAGCGTCCTATGAAATTTTCAAAAGACCAAATCAGGACCTTCCAAATGCTGAATGAAAATTTCGCACGTTCTCTGTCCACCTATTTGTCCGGAAGACTACGATATTACGTGGATGTCAACCTGGGTCCCATTGACCAGATCACATACAGTGAATTTTTAAAGTCTTTGTCAAATCCCACGTTTATGACCATATTTACAGGGAATTCCCTCAATGGCAGTGCCATCTTGGAAGTCAACCTCGGGGTCATATTTGGTATGATTGACCGTATATTGGGGGGGATTGGTGAAACTGTTGCCAAACCCAGAACCCTGACGGAGATTGAATTGAATATCGTCAGAAGGGAATCCATGCGATTTTTAACCCTATTACGAGATGCTTGGGTTAATGTCATGGAGTTTGTTCCAGAGATCGAAAACATCGAGTCGAACCCCCAGTTTGTGCAAATTGCCCCTCAAAATGAGATGACATTGTTGGTGACGCTTGAAATCATTATTGGGAATGTGGAAGGGTTTCTCAACGTTTGTTTCCCCTCATCTCTCATTGAACCGTTTAGTGAAAACTTGACCAATCAAATGTGGTTTGCCAATTCCATGCAGAAAAAACAGTCGGAGTTGAGGCCCAGAATAAAAAGGAATCTTGACAGGACACCCATAGAATTAGCCATTGAGTTGGGTAAGACACATTTATCATTGTCTGATCTTTTGTATTTGGAAGTAGGAGATGTGATACGTTTAGATCGTTATAAGGATGAGGAACTGGATGTCTGTATTGGCGATAAGCCCAGATTTAAAGGAACTGCCGGAAAAAAGCGCGGGAAAAAAGCCGTTAAAATCACCCAACTGATCAAAGAAGAAGATGAGTTTGAATCAAATATAAAAAATTTTGCGGAAGAAGTGAATGAAGGGGAGGGATAGACGATGACCGATAATAATGATTTTTTATCGCAAGATGAATTGGATGCCTTACTGGGTGCCATTAACTCCGGGCAAGAGGGAGAAGAAGACGAAGGTGAAAAAGGAGAAGGTCAATCCCCTTCTGTAGAAGTGGAAGGATCTCAAGGCAGTCTCACTTCTGCTGAAATCGATATGATCGGGGAAGTTGGGAACATGATCATGGGGTCAGCTTCCACAGCACTGTTTACGATTATTGGTCAAAATGTTGATATCACGACACCGAAGGTGTCCGTTGTTAAGTTAAACTCATTAAAAGATCAATTTGACGGAGAAAGATTGGTTACCACACTCAATTTTGAAGATGCCATTGAGGGGATTAACTTTTTCGTTGTGGATGCAAAAACCGCTGCCATTATCGCAGACTTGATGATGGGAGGCACCGCTGAAGACGTTGATGAGCAGATGGACGAAATGAAGATGAGTGCAGTAGGCGAAGCCATGAATCAAATGATGGGAGCTGCTTCAACATCCATGTCGGAATTTTTGGATGGTTCGGTGAATATCACACCGCCCCAGGTTTCCATGGTTGACTTTAACGCTGAAAAAGTAGATTTTCCACCACCTGAAACCCAGTCAGAAGATGAGTTTGTATTGGTTTCTTTTGACATGAGTATCGGTTCTTTTGCCAATACAAATATCTTTCAAATATTGCCCATAAAATTTGTCAAAGATTTGTATGCCAAAGTGACAAAAACAGGCGAAGAAGAGACTCAAAATCTCGATTTAGAAGAAAAACCAAAGCGAAAGCAATCACAGGAAACGCACCAGCCATCAAAACGACACGCCCGGCAATCACAACAACCTCAAGGAGAAGGTGCGCATATGCCCCCAAAACCTAAAAAGCAGGAAGCTGTAAACGCTCAGCCGGTAGAATTCGAGGATTTCGAAGAACCTGTTTACACCCAACTGCCAAAACAGTTAGAATTGCTTTACGATGTCCCTCTTGAAATTACCGTTGAACTGGGGCGAAGCAAGTTAAAACTGAAAGAGATTATGGATTTGAATATCGGTTCTATTATCGAGTTGGATAAATTAACCGGAGAGCACATCGACATACTTGTGAATGGAAAAGTCATTGCGAAGGGGGAAGTTGTTGTAGTCAGTGAAAGTTTTGGTGTCAGAATTACGGAAATCATCAACCCCAGGGAAAGAATCGGAAGCTTGAGATGAAAAAAGGAATCATTCTCTGCCTGTTCTTGATGATATTGACCCAAGCCTTTCTTTTTGCGGGATTTGATGACGAAAGTTTTGCAGCCTGGAGTGAGTCCATCAGGAAATTTTCAGGAATGAAGAATATCCAGGGGAAGGTGTCATTTCAAGCAGAGCTGTTAGATGCAGAAAATAATCCATATAACCTTTTTTACGCCATGACATTTTTCAGCAGAGACTTACGCGATTTCCGTATTGATTTTGAATCTCCGAGAATGCTCGAAGGTATCACACTCCTTTATCAGTATCGAGAGCAGTTGCTGTATGTCTTGAATATTGAAAAAAAGGAATATGCCATGCAGAGCTTTGAGGCGGGTGAAGAGATCCAATTTAACCCCACCACGTTATTGATGGAGTTTTTGGACTTTCTGATAAATATCGATTCCATCCCAATGTTGAACGTTTACCCTGAAAAAACTTAAAAAGGTCTTTATGTTTTTAGAATTCAGCTTTCACCCCCTGAAATCCTTTCACTCTTTGATAAAGAATACCCCTCAATCAACATCTATCTTGATGAGAACAATGAAATCAAAAAAATCATCCTGTTTAACGAGCAAACTCAGGAAGAACTGATCATACACTTGCTACATCTTAAAATTAACGATTCGGATACTAATATAGACCGCTATTTTCATATAGCCATCCAGGATTATACACTTATTGAGTACATTGGACTAAAATAGTTTTATCTAACTTGGTTATTTAGAGAACTATTTGAGACTCGTTTTTTGTAATTCTATGCTATAATAGCGTTCGTAAAAACGGGATAAAAACAAGGGATGAAATAAACCTACGGGGTTAAAAGTTATGAGGTGATGGTTTTGCTAAAAAGGATTTTGACGGTTTTTTTTATAATCATTTTTTCTTTTACACTTTATGCAGCCGAAAAGAGATATCGAATACAAATCGGTGATGTAATCGAAATCTATAATTATGGCTATTCTGAACTCTCTAAAACAGCAACGGTAGGGCCAGACGGAATTGTAGAGTTAAAGCTAATAGGCCCAAAATCAGCCGTTGGGAAAACACCCGAAGACTTTGCTGCACTAATTGAAGCGGATTATAAAAAACATGCGAATGAGTCACGAATAACTGTGATCGTAAAATCAAGGACACCCAAGTTTGTCTACGTGATGGGAGAAATCAAAAGCCCTCAAAATGTGAATATCGTTTTAAAAGAAAAGATCTCTTTATTAGAAATCATAAGTCTTTGTGGCGGTCCTTCAGAGGTCGCTGAATTAACCAATGTGAAGTTGATGAGAGATGGTGTTACAAAAACCATCGATATTTCAGGAGCTTTTGATGGGTCCGAATGGGAAGAAAGAATATATCTGGAACCGGATGATATGATTATCGTTCCAAAAAAATATAATAGACGGGTCTATTTATTCGGTAACACCGGAAAATCCGGCCCGATTTATTTTGAGCAAAAAGAACCAATGACTTTAAATTATTTGCTTTCAAAAATGGGATTTAACAGCGATATCATGATTCCTGAAATAAAGATTCATCGGGATGAGCGTATCCTTCAATTTGATGCATTGTATGTTTTTAATAATTTGGAACAAATTGAATTGGAAACCAATGATATCGTTGTGATTAATAAGGTTGATGAGCGATTTTGTTATGTGACCGGAAGAGCCGATGGGGGTAAGATTATCTTTGATAAAGAAGAAAAGATGACGCTTAGAACCCTTATGGGGAAGCTTTCCGTAGATATGAAATTCCTGCCAAATTTGACGATTTTGCATGCAGATGGTTCGATGGATACGTTTGACAACAAAAGATTGGAAACTTTCGACTATAATTTAAGCAATGGTGATATCATCCAATTTCCCATTTCAAAGCGGGTTTATTTGATTGGTAATGCACCTCAAAAAGGTGAGGTTGTCTTTTCCAATCATGAGGCCTTGACTCTTAGAACCTTGTTGATTAAATTAGGGTATCAAATGGAAAAACCCGTAGAGATATCGATATTATCTCCAGAAGGTGAAACACAAAATGTCTCAACAGAAAATCTTTTAAAAAGAGATGTAACCATTCAAAGCGGCTCAATTATCAAATTTCCGGATGAAAGATTTGTGAATATTGTAGGAGATATCAGCAACGTTGTAGATCCAAAATCTGAAAATCCAAACGATCCTTCTGATCGCTTTTTGTTTCGATACGATGAGCCTATGAATTTGAAAACGGTCATTCAAAGGTTGAATGCCATACCAATGGAAACGGGGATTTCTGTAACGATATTAAGAGGTTTAGAACAGTATCAGTATGATACAAAAGAAGTTTTTTATTCTGATCAAGAAGTACCCTTGGAAAATGGAGATACATTGGTTTTTGAAAAGGATCGAGATCGTTATGTGCTCCTTTTCCGTGAAGACAACAAATTCTCAAAAGTTTACTTTAAAGCGAACGAGGAAATGACACTTTTTCAGCTTTTTGTAAAGATAGGCACCATATCTGAAATTTGGAACGATGAAGTCAGAGTTATTTTGCCAAATGGGGATATTAAACTAACGAATATAGAGGCCGTGCTTTCGCAGGAGGAAGACATGCCATTAGAGCCAAAAAGCATGGTCATGCTCCCTGAAACCTATCGAAGCGTGTATTGTTTTGGAAATGTGGAAACCCAAGGTGAAATACTGTTTAAAAGAAGTGAACCCTTTACGTTGAGACAGTTGATTGTAAAAACCAACGCGGATTTGACGAAAACGACCGAAGAAATAGTAGTTAAAGTCGATGAGAAAATCAACCGCTATCAACCTGATGAGTTCATGAACATAGAGAAAGATATGCCGCTTGACCCCGATGCTATCATCTTATTCAAACCATTTGTTCCTAAAAGAGTCAGTATATTTGGAGAAATTGAGTTTCCTGGTGTCAAAATCTTTGAGCAAGATGAACCCTTAAATCTTATGATGCTTTTATCAAAGGCTGAAGGGTTCAAGGAAAACGCAGACAGGAATATCGCCATCATTGATCCTTCCGGCAATAAAAAGACCATCGATTACAATCGGTTGTCCGATCCCACTGGGGTAGAACTGACAGATGGATCATATGTGATTGTCAATGAAAACTTGGAACAATACGTATTGTTACTTGGTGATGTAAAGAGCGCCGGTGTTAAATTTTTAAAGCAAGAGGAAATGAGTTTGTTGCAACTGTTAAGCCAAGCTGGCGGTGTATTGGATTGGGATCGCAATACGATGATTGAAATAACCAGAAAGAACGGCGAAAAAGAAGTCATTGATACTGAAAAAAGACCAGTGGATTTAAATACTATTTCGGTCAAAATTGGAGATATCGTATATGTGGTGCCAAGTGATCGATTAAAGGTTTATGTTTTTGGGGAAGTTAATAGTCCCAGAATATTAAAATATTATGATGGACTTACACTCTTCGAAGCTATTCTCCAATGCGGTGGTCCAAAGGACAGTGCCTATTTAACGAAGGTTTTGTATTATAAAGGCGGTATCGATAATTATCCTCAAGTAGTGGATTTATCGAATATAAAATGGTCAGAGCCCACAAATCAGGTGTATTTGAAGCCGGAGGATGTCATATATGTTCCCAAAAGTGCATTGGTTGATATTTTGAGGGTGACGGGATTTATTGGCAGTATGATTAATTTTTCATCCAATTCATTGGATCTTTATAACACAATGACACAAAGCAATGTTCATTTACCGTTTAACAATCAAAACGGCGAAGATTCGGACAATAGCAGTCCTTCAAATTCAAATGATCAAAATCAGTGATTATGGAGTTTACAGGTAACTTTGAATTAGATGAAATTCATGGTTTAAAAAGCGGATGTGTAGACATGCATTCGCATCTGCTTCCGTCATTTGATGACGGGGTCAACGATATCGAATCATCAATAAAAATCATTCGCCAAATTAAACAAAACGGTGCAGAGGCTTTATTTTGGACGCCACATTTAAATTTAAATGCCTTTCCGGACATAAATACAAGGAACATCAAAGAGCACTATCAAAAGTTCGTTGATCTCATAGAGCGTGAAACAGGTATTCAGTTATTCTGTGGTTCGTAGCTTTT
>CAYUYU010000043.1:0-15068 GCA_964449405.1 uncultured Thermotogaceae bacterium | reverse complement strand
AATTATGCACCATGATGAATCAAACCTTGCAATCTTTGAATAAGGGGTATAAACACGGTAACAACCGGAACAGCTCCTATAAGACCTCCAAGTGCGGCAGAAATCCAAAGGACAGAAAGAATCAGCAGTAAAGGATTTGTACTAAACTGGTTAATCCAATTTGCTACCGTACTTATTATTCCCACTACTTCTAAAGCTTTAGCCAAAGTAAACAAACCAACAAAGAAAAAGATGGTGTCCCACTCCACTTCCTGTGAAATCTCCTGAAAATTAATCCTGGACAGTAACATGAGCACGGAGGCACCTGTTAAGGCAATCAGCGAGGCTTCATAATCTAGCTTTTCATGAACCACAAATCCTAAAACAACCAATGCAAAGATTACGATACCTTTGATAAACAATGGGCGGTCTTCGATGGCCTTTTTTGGATCAATGTCCATCAATCGTTGTAATTTGGAAGTCTCCACTTGACGAATATGAGGATAACGGAAGTGAAAATAGATAAAAACGCCAAAAAACATGAGGAGTGAAGGCACGATCATGACCAACATAAATTGAACAAAACTTGCTCCGGAAGCACTTCCCACCAGGATATTCGGTGGGTCGCCGACAATGGTGGTCATTCCACCAATATTTGCAGCAAAGATCATGGAAAATATCAGTGATACCGGACTGATGCCTGCCGTATCGGCGATTAAAAATACTACAGGCGAAAACAACAGGATAGTCGTAACATTATCCAGAATACTTGAAAAAAAGGCAACGGCAATTAACAAGGTGATGTATATCAAGTACATGCGGCCTTTTGAATTCTTAACAATTTTTGCGGCAATGTACTGGAACATACCGGTTTTTTTCAAGATACCAACCAGTATCATCATCCCCAACAAAATACCTATCGTGTTAAAATCTACATAGCTACTGACCCGCTTAATAGAAATATTGTCGCTTATTTGAAGAAGCATTACCAAAAGTCCCATGGTAAAAGCCACAAGCGACCGTTGAAATTTCCCCGAGATGATCAGATAATAAGTCAGTAAAAACAGTATCAGAACAACGATTGTCTCCATTCTCTCTTAACTTCCTTTCATCGGGATACTAATTCGATTGGGTAAACAAGGAAATCTTCCTTTTTTTGTTATCCATCTGTTCTTTTTTGATTTCCATTTCTCTGATAGCTACTTTGTACAATTTCAACATCTCTTCCACAGAATGTTGAAGAGAGAAATTCTCTTTCACAAAGGCTTTGCCCATTTGAACTCTTCTCTGATATTCCTCTTTGTTGTTTAAAAGACTTTCAACCGCATCGGTAAAGGCTTCTTCGTCCAGCTCATCCAACATGACCCCGCCACTTTCACTGTTTTTCAACAGCTCGTAAACACCCAATCTTCCGAGTGCCACAACGGGTGTTCCGGCTGTGAGGCTTTCCAGAATCACAAGTCCTTGCGTCTCTGAATAAGATGCGAACCAAAAGACATCCGCTACGTTGTACGCATCAATGACATCCTTTCTATCCCTGCCTCCCGTAAAATGAATCTTTTTGGATATACCAAGCCTAACGCCAAGCTGTTCAAGGGGTACTTTTTCCTCTCCTTCACCAATAATGACAAAATGAACATCCTTTCTTTTTGTTTGCAGATGTTTAAATGTTCGTAAAAGAAAATCAATGTTTTTTTCCTTTCCTATTCTTCCAACGAAAAGGAGGATCTTTTCATCATCCGGAATATTGTAAATCTTTCTAATATCCCATTTGACAGGTTTTCTAAACGAACTGGTATCGATGCCGGTGGGTATTGTCACCATTTTATGAGAGGGAACTCCCCATTCTTCAAGCAACTCACGGATTTTTTCGGTAGGAGCAATCACTTTGTCAAAAAGATAGGTCCAATAAGTCATAAGTTTTCGCGTTTGTTCCACGGAAGGTCTGATCATGGAGGGAACATAATGCAAATAATACTCAAAGAGTGTATGATGGGTACAAATTGCAGGTATTTTAAGATTTTTTGCCACAACTTTGGCATAAAAACTCATGGAAAAGGGGGAATGAACGTGGATCACATCTAAATTTAAAGATCGAATGGTTGGAATCAATGGAAATATGGGTATGCCTATTCTTTGACCTTTTTCCAAGGAATAACCAAAAGAGGGGCATTCAAATACCCCTTTTTCCTTCCTTTTATATGAAGTTTCAAATTTGGGAACAAAGATATAAACTCTGTGCCCCATCTGTTCCATCACCTTTCGATACAAAGTGATGGCTATTGCAACACCGTTTCTTTGAGGGGTATAAGTATCACTGAACAATCCTATATTCATTTATATCAAATCCTCCTATACCTGACTCGTCATTTTCTTTAACCCTGACTTTGTCATCTGTACGCGTCGATTCTCCAGCTGATTTTTCAGTTGGTAATAATGACGGCCATGATGTCTATTCAACTTGTGCATCTTGTTGGGGCTCTTCAGAATATTCTTCTTCAAGACTCGCCGGTTTCACCATGGGAAACGGAATCACGTCTCTGATGGATGCTGAATTGGTTAAAAACATAACAAAACGATCAATACCTATTCCCTCTCCCGCTGTGGGAGGAAGACCGTACTCCAAGGCGCGAATAAAATCATGGTCCATCATTTGAGCTTCCTCGTCTCCCGAATCTCTCATGGCTACCTGTTTTTCAAATCGCTCCAGTTGATCTACGGGATCATTTAACTCTGTAAACGCATTTCCCATTTCTCGACCCAAAATGATCGGCTCAAATCGTTCAGTCACCCTGGGATCCGCTCTATGCTTTTTGGCTAAAGGAGAAATTTCGATAGGATGGTCCATGACAAACGTCGGTTGCACGATCAGATCTTCAACAAGATCCCATAAACCATCGATGAGATGACTCCTGTCTTTGATTTCGGGTTCACAATGACGTCTTTTTAATGTCTCCAATAGAGTATCATCGGAATCATTCAGAATATCCACATTCAGGTGTTCTTTGATAAATCCTTGCAAGGTGACTTTCTTCCAAGGGGGTTTAAAGCTAATGGTTTGTCCCTGATACTCAACTTCATACCGACCAAACAACTCTTTTACCACATACCCAAACAGTTCTTCTGTGAGTTTCATTAAATCATGATAATCGGCGTAAGCCTGATAAAATTCCATCATGGTAAATTCTGGAGAGTGTTTGTAACTAACCCCCTCATTCCGGAAATTTTTGTTGATCTCAAATACTCTGTCAAAACCTCCAACAATGAGTCTTTTCAAGTATAATTCAGGGGCTATTCGCATATACATATCAACGTCATAGGTATTCATATGTGTGATAAAGGGTCTTGCTGAAGCTCCTCCTAAGGTGTAATGCAACATGGGAGTTTCTACTTCGACAAATCCATTTTTGGTCATGAAGTCACGAATCAACCGGATCACTTCAAATCTTGTTTTGAATCGTTGCATACTTTCTTTATTCGCTAACAGATCCACATAACGCTGTCTGTAAATCACTTCTTTATCCTTTAAACCATGCCACTTTTCAGGCATAGGCCTGAGAGCTTTGGTTAAAAGTTGTATCTTTTTTGTATAAACGGATAATTCGCCTGTCTTGGATTTAAACGGAAATCCCTCTATGCCAACAAAATCTCCCGTACTGATGTGTTCTTTAAAGAAATCAAAGGTATCCTGCCCAACTTCGCTTTTCCGGATATATCCTTGGACGGTTCCATAAAAATCTCTTAGCTCAAAAAAAGCTGATTTTCCATGATCTCTGATGGCCATTACTCTTCCGGCAGATTTTACTTTTTCATCTTCTTTGACCTCACCTGATGCCATTTCCCCATATTGATTGAGAATATCCAATGTGGTTTGCGTTCTTTCAAATTTGTGTGGATAAGGGTCCAATCCTTTTTTCCTTATTTCATCCAATTCATTTATCTTTTGGTCTCTGATATTTGATGACATCTTCAAACCGCCTCTCTCATTTTATTCCGATGCCGATAATTTCATATTGCTGGATACCACTGGGGGTTTTCACCTTGATAATATCTCCAATACTGCCACCATCCAACGCTTCACCTACCGGTGATTCAACGCTGACTTTGTTTTCAAATATATCCGCTTCTTGAGGATTCACTAGTTTAAAGGTCTTCTCTTGATTGTTTTCAAGATTTTTGACCATAACCGTCAATCCCAGCCTGGCAATATCACTCTGTACATCATTGGCATCGATGATTTCCGATTTATCCAATATGTTTTCTATCTCAAGTATTCTGCCGTTAATTCTGCCCTGTTCATTTTTGGCTTCCTCGTACTCACTGTTTTCACTCAAATCACCGTATTCTCTTGCTTCTTTTATTCTGGCCGCTATATCGTACATTAATTTCTCTTTGAGTTCCTTCAATTCTTTTTTTAAAGAATCGTAACCCTCCTGTGTTAAATATATGATATCCTTCTTCGCCATTAATTTTATCCTCCCTTTTTCAGTTCATCTATAATATGTTTAAATTGGCCCACACTGTCAAAATCCATGTAAACCGATGCAAACCGTATATAAGCCACATCATCAAGATTTTTCAAGTACTTCATTGCCTCTTCGCCGATGGCTTCACTACTTATTTCCGTGGCTCCCTTTTCAACAAATGTCTGTCTGATTTTTACGGCGATATCATTCAGTACTTCAATATCGATATCCCTTTTTTCCGTGGCCCTCAGCAATCCATTTAACAATTTTTCTCTTCTAAACCGTTCAAGTCTGCCATCCCTTTTTTTGACCATGAGCGGGAGATTTTCATAACGTTCGTAAGTGGTAAATCTGGCATCACAGACGGGACATTCTCGTCTTCTTCTTACGCTGCTGCCATCCTCTGATGTTCTTGAATCGATGACTTTTGTATTTTTATTGGAACAAAACGGGCATTGCACGACTAATCCTCCAACTCAACAGAGATTTTTATGATTTTTTTCATCCGCTTGTACACAGCTGATTTGGTTAATGGTTTAGATAACAATTCCCCCAGCTCTGCCAGGCTTAAATCCTCATTATTCAATCTCAATTCACACAGTTCCTTTAACTCTTTTTCCAAATGCTGCCAAGCATTCTTTTCTTTGATTTTTGTTATCGCGTCTATTTGATGGGCACTGCTTTGCCCAATCTTCTTGGCATTTGCCAAGGTAAAATTAATCGAACGGTTCACGTTTGATTTAACCTTTCTTTGTTCAACAATTCTCTCATATTTATCAAGTTGAACCTTTGATCCCATCAATTCTAACATACTTATTATATCATTTGATCTTTTTAAATAGAGCTTCATCCCTTTTTTATGTTCTGTTATCCCCGCCTTAACCCTTAATGTATTGTACATGATGTTTCGAATCGTTTTAATGTTTTCAGAACCATCTTTTTCTAAAATCTCAAAATGATAGGAATTTTTCGGATCTACAATGTAACCCCCAACAAAAAAAACACCTCTGATAAAGTCACTGAAGTAAGCACTATCATTTCTGATGAGGTTGTAAGGATTCCAGCTGAAAATTTCTCCTTTTTCCAAAAAGGGGATCTGCAATTTCGATTTAATAAAACTGATTTTTACCTGATAGGATTTACTGTTGGACAAGTAAGGATTGATGGTGTAAGATGTTTCTACTGAGGCGTGTTTAATTTCTTTTAAAAGATAATGAATTCTTCTTGCGACAATGGGGTTTCCGGTAGAAATGACAAAAAAGACTCGGTTGGTTTCCTGTTCTTTTTTTAACAACATACTTCCTCGAAATTTTAACATTCCAAAAAACTCAACAAATGCGGATATCTGATCTGAAGTCTTGATTGCATTCAACTCAGCCTTCAGATCTGAGGAAAAACTCAATTCTCTCTCTCCCATCCCATAATTTTCAAAATCATTTCACCCAATTTCTGTTCATCATGGCGGACTTTTTCAAACCCATCTCTCTCATCAACAACGGATTTGATAAGGTTTTCCATAATAATCGCACCGTTTAGTGACTCAAATCTCAACTCAACCTGATCTGCTCCCCTTGCCTTATATCGTTTGAGTAATTTTTTAGCAATAGGCTGAGAATTCACAACATAATAGTCCGGATGTTTGCCCAAATATTTCCTGATCTCATTGGCATGATCGGCCATCGAATAGTGAATGGTTTCTCCCGGTTGTGTCATAATATTACAAATATAAATGACCGGAGCTTTACAGGCACATATGTTATCCGAAACACCTTCTGCAATGAGATTCGGAATGATACTGGTATATAAACTACCTGGTCCCAATATAATACCATCAGCTTGTTGAATCCGCTCGATGACTTCCGGAAGAGGTTGGAATTTTTTATCAGATTCAAGGGTGATAATTCTACCTTTATTTGCTTCAATCTCTTTTTCACCGATGAGGGTTTCTCCCTGATCATTTTTTGCTTTTAATCGAACCAACTCTTCACTGATGGGTAATACCTCTCCCTCAATGGCCAAGACTTTTGACAAGCTTTTCACCGCATCGGGAAAACTGCCTAAAATTTTGGTTAAAGCGGCTAAAATGATATTACCTACGGAATGCCCCTCAAAGGTTCCTTCATCTTTGAAACGAAATTGGATCAATTTGGTCAGTAGATTTTCATCCTCGGCAAAGGCGGTGATGTTGTTTCTTACATCTCCTGGCGGCGGGATCTTCATCTCTCGTCTTATCGTTCCTGAACTGCCACCTTCATCGGTAATTGTCACCACAGCTGTCAAATTCAACTCACGTTCTTTCAATCCCCTGACCAAAGAAGAAAGTCCGGTTCCCCCGCCAAAAACGATGAGGTTCATTCGCCGGTTCATTTGCTCACCAATTATCCCTTTCTCGATGTTGTAACTGTGAATGAAAACCATGGTTGAAAAAGAATTCATGGATTTTCAGGGCGAGGTAAACCGAGCGATGTTTCCCACCGGTACAACCAATATAAACGTTAACATTACTTCTGCCTTCTTCATTATACCTGGAAACTGCCATCAAAAGCATGTTTGTGATTGCAGTAAGGTAGTCATGGACTATATGGAACTGGTTTAAAAAACTCTGCACCTTTTTATCCAAGCCGGTATATCTGGATAATTCAGGTTTCCAGTAAGGGTTGGGCAAAAACCTTGTATCAATAATGAAATCTGCGTTCAGTGGTATCCCAAATTTGAAGCCAAAACTGTAAATGCTGATTTCAGTTTTTCTTTCTTTGATTTCGGACGTTCCCTTCAGTGTATTGATCAAGGCTTTTCTAAGCTCATGCGTATTGTATTTTGACGTATCGAGGATATAATCCGCTCTTTCACGAAGTGGAGAAAGTATTTTTTTTTCTTTTATGATGGCATCTTCTACAGAACCATCTTCTGCAAGTGGATGTTTTCTTCTGGTTAGGTTATAGCGGTTCATAATCGTATTTAAAGAAGATTCCAAGAATAGGATAGACAGGGAATACCCTTTTTCTTTGTCTAAAAAGCTATCCAAATCATCTACTACGTCATCAAATTGTTGTTTCCATCTGGCATCTATGCCAAGGGCTATCTTTTCTACTTCCGATTGTTCAAAAAGGGGCAGCATGTTTTTTAAGAGTTTGGGGGGGATGTTATCAACACAAAAAAAGCCGATATCTTCAAGTAACGCAAGACATGTAGTCTTCCCAGAACCGGACAGACCCGTGACAATCAGCATCTTTTTCAATTTACTCAAATGAATCAACCCCGACTTCAAGAAAAAAGGTTAATGAGAAGAACAAAAAAAGATCAACCCGCTATTTCCCCACGCTCTGTTTTCATTCTTTCGAGCTCAACGACTAATCTTTCGTTTTTCTCTTTTTGTTCTCTCAGAGCTTCTTCATGTCCAATCTCTTTGGAAACATGATTAAGAAGCATTAGGATTAAGAGATCATCTACACCTTTTTTATCGGTGCTTTCAATGACATGCGCGAATTTTTCATAATCTTCAGCAACGATGTCTTTAATCCTCTGGACCTTTTCCTTTGATTCATCTGTGAGAAAAGAATAGTTTTTACGCCCGATCGTGATAGTGATTTTTCTTTTCAACTGATTTCATGCCCCCTCCCCACACATATTTTATCATATTTAATAAATAAAAACAAGCATTTTAAAATTAAAGTCCCTTTGTGTAAAAGGTTGACCAAACATTTCCCTTTTTTGCGATTTTTTTTATGAAAATTCCTCTTCTTAGCTATCAACCAAACAACCCTTACAACTCAATAAATAAGCCACTTCCAACCATCCCTTAACCCGCACTCCCTTTTGTAGTATAATAAACCATGAGTACAATAAAAAACGGGGTGTTTCAATGGCTGAAAAAAAACAAATCACCGGATTGAGAAGGGCATCGGTACTATTGCTGACAATGGGATCCGAAAGAGCTGCAAAAGTTTTAAAACACATGAGTGATGATGATATAGAACGACTGACATTGGAACTGGCGCAGTTGGACAAAATCTCGGATACTGAAAAGAAACGAGTGCTTGAGGAATTTTCAAGTACATTCCAAGCCAGAGAGTTTATTCTTGCCGGCGGGATTGAATATGCAAAAGAGATGCTTGAACAGGCACTCGGACCCGAACGGGCCTTAGATATTTTGGAAAAACTAACCAGCAACCTTCAAGTTAAGCCTTTTGATTTTTTGAAAAAATCTGACCCCATGCAGCTGGTTAATGTCCTACAAAACGAGCACCCGCAAACGATTTCGCTTATTCTTTGCTACCTTTCTCCTAAACAAGCTTCTCAGGTCATCAGCGCCTTACCTGAAGATTTGAAACCCGAAGTGATCAAGCGAATCGCCATCTTGGATAAGGCAAATCCCGAAGTCGTCAGAGAAGTTGAAAAAGTATTGGAAAGAAAAGTTTCTACATTTGTCACACAAGATTTTGCTCAAGTAGGTGGTTTAGATACAGTGGTGGAATTAGTCAATACGATGGACCGTTCAACCGAAAAGGAAATTTTGGATAAACTCTCCGAAACAGATCCTGAGTTGGCCGAAGAAATCAGAAGACACATGTTTGTCTTTGAAGATATTACAAAACTGGACGATAGGTCAATTCAAATGGTTTTACGAGAAGTAGATACCAAAGAATTGGCAAAGGCTTTAAAGGGATCTTCTGAAGACATCATGGATAAGATTATCAACAATTTATCCAAGAGAGCCGGGCAACTCCTAAAGGAAGAAATCGAATTTATGGGACCTTTACGTGTGGTGGATGTTGAAGAGGCTCAGCAGAAGATCGTCAACACCATCAGACGTCTTGAAGAAAGCGGAGAAATCTTCATCGCAAGAGGTGGAGGAGAAGAGCTAATTGTATAATCTGATAAAAAGAGCCCTGGTAACCATCGATGAAAATGAGAAGGTTATGCTTTATAAAAAAGAAGATAAAAATGGTGACCAAGAATCGGTTAAAAAAAAAGATGCACAGGCATCACATGAAGATTCCGAACTTCAAGAAGTAGATCAACTGGAACTTTCACCGGCCGTTTCTTTGGCCAAGGAAAAAGCACGTGTGATCATCGAAGAAGCAGAAAAAGAAGCTGAAGAAATCAAAGAAAGGGCAAAAACAATTGAAAGTGAGCATCAAAAAAAAGCCGAAAACATGATAATAAAGGCTGAAAAAGAAATAAAGAGCAAAGAAGAAGGATTAAAAAAAGAATGGGAAAAACGTTATAAAACCTCAATCAACGCTCTAAACGAGGCTAAAAATCAATTGCAAAAATCAAAAGAAGAATACATTGAGATCGCTTCTGAAAAGATAAGGCTTATTCTGAAAACACTTATTCAAAGAATACTGTTTATATCAACTGAAGAACATCATGATGTAATAATGACAAAAAAGATTCAAGAAATGATCACAAGGGTGATGAGTTTAAAAGAAATTGTGTTTAAGTTCAATCCTACTGATGTAAAAGGACTTCCGGAGGAATTAAAAAAGGAGATGGAAGAAGCATTGTCATCCTTTGAAATCAGGCAAGACAACTCAATTTCAAAGGGAGGCGTTATTGTGGAAACCAATTACGGCACATTAGACGGGACAATAGAGAACCAGCTCGAGATCATTGATGATATGATTGAACAGATATTCGGAGAAGTAGAATGAAGCTTAAAACGATTCAAAAGCTCAATGATTTACAAGAATTGTTTTCAGAACACGATTTCCTGCATTTAAATGGAAGTGTGAAAAAGATCATTGGTCTGACCATCGAATCTGCAGGACCTGAAGTTTTTTTAGGCGAATGCTGCCGAATTAAAACCATAGACGGCAAAACCATCCTAAGTGAAGTAGTCGGGTTCAAAGACAATCATATCATCCTGATGCCTTTGGATGAGTATTCGGGTATTTCGCTTGGATGCGAGGTTCACGGCACCAAACGAACACTCAGCATCGGTATCGACGAAAACACACTCGGACGAGTTCTTGATGGTTTGGGCAGACCCATTGACGGAAAACATTTATATGTTAAAAATCATACCTCGCTCAACAACAAACCTCCTAATCCCATGATCAGGAACCGGATTAAAGAAGTTCTACCGGTTGGAATAAGGTCAATAGACGGGTTTACAACTCTTGGCAAGGGGCAGAGAATTGGTATCTTCGCAGGAAGTGGTGTGGGGAAATCTACTCTTTTGGGAATGATCGCCAGAAATACAAAAGCGGATATCAACGTCATCGGTTTGATTGGAGAAAGAGGTAGAGAAGTCCGTGAGTTTATTGAAAGAGACTTGGGGGAAGAGGGGCTGAAGAGAAGTGTCGTTCTGGTTTCAACATCAGATCAACCTGCTTTAATGCGTGTCAAGGCCTTGCAATCTGCAACATCCGTCGCAGAGTTCTTTAGAGACAGGGGATACAATGTCATGTTGATGGTGGATTCTCTGACCAGATGGGCAATGGCACAGCGCGATGTTGGACTTGCAATAGGCGAGCCGCCAACCACAAGGGGATATCCACCCAGTGTTTTCGCAGGTCTCCCAGGAGTACTGGAAAGAGCAGGAAACAGTGAAAAAGGTAGTATCACGGGCATATATACCGTGCTCGTTGAAGGGGATGACTTTAATGAACCCATCAGTGATACCGTTCGTGGTGTGGTAGATGGGCATATCATTTTATCCAGAAGTTTGGCGGAGTCCAATCATTATCCCGCCATTGATGTGTTGGCAAGTATCAGCCGATTAATGTCAGAAATCGCAGACAATGATCACATTTTAGCCTCAAGACAATTAAAGGATTTGATGGCAGTCTACAATGATGCAAAAGACTTGATTGATATCGGTGCCTATAAGAGTGGTAGCGACCCGAAAATAGACAAAGCCATCGCATTAATAAACGATATCAACAATTTTCTCAAACAGGAAGTGGAGGAAAAAATCGATTTTCCTAAAATGGTAGAACGGATGAAGACCATTAGTCAGCAAATTGATGGAGCTTCAAACGAAAAAAAAGCACAGCAATCATAATGGTCGCCGTGCTTTGTTCTATTGAAGTTTAAGACTATTCAGCTTCTTCAAATTCCAATACTTTTTTTCCTTTGTAATACCCACAGTTTAAACAAATACGATGTGGCAATTTAGTTTCTCCACAGTTAGGGCATACTGATCGAGGTGTTTTAATCGCCTTGAAAAAATGAGCCCTTCTGGATCTGGTATTACTGCGAGAAGTCTTTTTCTTTGGAACAGCCATTGTGATTTCCCTCCTTATATCCGTTCTTATCCGTTTTGATTATTTTCTTGATCATCTTTCAAATTGTCTTTCAGTGCGGATAAACTCGAGAAGACATTTTCCTCCTCAAACAAATCCGCCTGTTCACAGGTATGATCGGGGTTTTCGTTGAGATCCTCCCCACAAAAAGGGCAAAGTCCTTTACAATTTTCATCACACAAAAACCTCTGAGGTATAGCTGTAATGAGAGCTTCAATAACCCTGTCAAATAAATCAATCTCAGAGCCCACATAGTATATCACATTTTCAAGAGATTCCAATTCCTTTTCTTTGTTTATTGTATCATTTTCATTACCGTACACGTATGTTGCCTCGATGATCCCTTTGATTTCCACTGCAGTTGGTTTTAAGCATCTGTAACAAAGGTCTTCTAAACTGCATAGGACATGCCCATTCACAAACAGATCGTCCTTTGCTTTAAAAATATTAATCTCGTAGGATAAATCCGATAAGGGAATCTGAGTATCCAGAAAATCTTCAAAATCTTGTTTTTTAAGAGAGCCCTTTATTTGATGTTGTTGATGGGTTTGAGAATCTGAAAGGTGGAAAATTATCTCTGGTTTTTCTTTCATTAACATAACCTCCTTTATGACAAAGAAAAATGTTGCCATTGCGTCTTTAATTATACTATGCTTTTTGCTGAGAGCAAAATATAGACGGATTTAATAAAAGAATACATCGGATCAGTTGATTCTTTTCGTCACAAATAAAAGTGAGTAGACAAAACTAATATCAAGCAATAAAAGGAAGGATCAAGGGGAACCCAAAAACACGCCTTAGTGAAAAAAATTGATTTGGTGCTTTTCATCCGATAATCCATTATACCAAAAGTGTGATTTCTCCATAATAAAGGTTATAAAGTTTAGGTTGAAGGAAGCCTGAACAGCGGGCGCTTATGGTATAATATTCATACTGTGGGAGGGTAAAATGGCAAAATACGAACTGTTAAAAGAAATCATCAAAATTTGCTCTCCAGGCACTCAGCTAAGACTGGGACTGGAGAATATCATAAAATCCAATAGCGGTGGTTTAATCTTGTTAATGAACGAGGAAGATATTGATCGACATAAAAACATCATCCAACTTGGTTTCAATGTGAACTGTGACTACACCCCTCAAAAAATATATGAACTCACCAAAATGGACGGAGCGGTCATACTTAATGAAGATGTCACAAAGATATTGCATGCCAACGTTCAACTGACACCCGATTCATCCATCCCAACAAAAGAAACGGGAATGCGTCACAGAAATGCGGAAAGAATTGCCAAACAAACTGGTAAGGTTGCCATAGCAGTCTCTCGAAGAAGAGGTATCGTGAGTATTTATTGGGGTGCTTTTGCTTATGTTTTGAAGGATCTCAATTTTCTAATCACCATGGTGGATCAAGGGTTAAAGGCTGTTGAAAAATACAGCGCAAGTTATTCCAGGGAAATAGAGAATTTGAACACCCTGGAAATTGAAAACAAAGTTACCGTATTTGATCTCTGTCGAACTCTTGAAAAAGCCATAGCAGCTTTGCGCACGTCTGAAGAAATCGAACCTTATATTTGGGAGCTGGGTTTGAATGGAAGGCTTGCCAACATGCAATTACAGGAAATGATTGGAGACTTGGATGAAAACTTGCAACTGATTGTTTATGACTATATAAATACCGACGGGATTCCGGAGCAAGAGAAAGTCAATGATTCGGTAGAGCGATTAAAATCCTTAAAAGACAAAGAACTGTTAGATTATTCGAAAATGGCCAATTATCTCGGTATCGAAGTCCAATCATTACTAACCGAGGAGATGATTTATCCAAGAGGCATTCGAATGATCCGAACGGTTACCAAGATCCCCATCAACATCATCTACAACTTAGTTGAACAGTTGACTTCTTTAAGTGCCATTCGAGAAGCCGATCCTGAAACACTAAAGGCGGTAGCTGGAATAGGCGAAAAAAGATCCACTTCCATCATCGAAGGACTTAAAAAACTGGGAGACAACAGAAAAAATTATTTTCGAGTTTAAATAAAATTTACATCCCATACGTTCGTTTTCCATCCACATTTTATGATATAATATGCGGGATTTTGCCTGATAGAAGGTCAACAAATCTTTCAACCGCAAATAAAGCAGGTTAAAAGTACCTTCATCAGCATATTTAAGACAAAAGGAGGTTAAAAATGTACGCCATAATCGAAACATCCGGCAGGCAATACAAAATCGAAGAAGGACAGGTTTTGTATGTTGACAAAAACGATACGGAACCAGGAAGCAACATCACCTTCGATCGGGTTGTCATGCTAAGAACCGATGAACAGATCCATACGGGTAAACCCTATGTAGAAGGCGCCAAAGTAGTCGGCAAGGTTGTTGAACATGTAAGAGACGACAAGGTAATGATTATCAAGTTCAAGGGCCGCAAAATGTACAGACGGGTAAAGGGACATAAACAGCCCTATACAGCTGTTAAGGTTGAAAAGATTGAACAATGAATGATAATGGGAAATGATTAGAGCGGTCTTTTACAAGTGCAAAAACAGTTTCAACGGTTTTGATATAAGTGGTCATTCCGGTTATGCCAAGAGAGGAAAGGATATCGTCTGCGCTTCTGTAAGTGTCTTATCCCTTCATACCGCGCGTATATTAAACGAAGAATGCAAAGCGGTTGAAGCACTGGAACAAGATGAAAACGGAAGGCTCAGTATCAAGTTGAAAAGTACTGATGAGATAACCGAAATGCTTATCAAAAGGCTGATTCAAACTTTAAGGGAGATTCAAGAAGAATATTCCGGCTACTTATTAGTGGAGGTGAAAGAATGAACATCAAAATGAATATAAAATTATTCGCACATAGAAAGAGCGGTGGGGGTAAGAACGGTAGAGATTCCAATCCCAAATACCTGGGCATAAAAAAAGGCGATGGCAGCTCGGTTATACCGGGTAATATTATCATGAGACAAAGAGGCACAAAAATCTTTCCCGGCAACAATGTAGGAATGGGTAAAGACTTTACCCTTTTCGCATTAAAAGAGGGATTTGTATCCTTTGAGACTCGAAGAAACAGAAAATACGTTCACATTGTTGACGAACGATAAGAGGAGGAGAATTTGATGAAATATCAACAAAAAAGTTTCCGCCTCAAACCTGAGGAAAGAGATAAGAAATGGTATGTTGTAGATGCCAAAGATAAGGTTTTAGGCAGAATGGCAACTCAGATTGCAAAGATTTTAACCGGTAAAAACAATCCCCAATATACATCCAACCTAGATTCCGGAGATTTTGTAGTGGTCATCAATGCAGATAAGGTTAAGATGACGGGAACTAAGATGGATGACAAAATATACAGAAGGTTTTCAAGGTT
>CAYUYU010000042.1:1273-15395 GCA_964449405.1 uncultured Thermotogaceae bacterium | reverse complement strand
ACCAACAATCTCTCCTTCAAACATAATGGAGATATTATCTGCAATTTGCAGCCCTTCTTCCCATTTATCGGTGACATAGAGTATACCCGTTCCGTTTTGTTTCAGTTTTTTCAATAAGTCAAAAAAGATTTCTTTGGAATTTTTAGTCAAATTCTCTGTAGGCTCAAACATAACCACGATATCAGGCTGATAGAAATAGAGTTTTGCAATTTCGAGAACCTTTTTGTCTTCAGCAGTTAGTTGATGAATATAGGCTTTGATATCAATGGAAATGTTTAGCTGTTCAAAGACCTCTTTCACTTGCTTTTTGAGGCGTAAATGATTGATTGATTGGAAAAAATTCCTGTTGTTGTCTTTTATCAGGAAAAAATTTTCATAAACCCTCAATCCGTCTGCAAGCATGGGTTCCTTAATCAAAAAATTGATCTCTGTTTTGCTGATATCACCTACTTTGTAAGTGATATCCTTATCATTAAAAATAATATTGCCGTTGAATTGCTTTTCAGTCCCCAAAAGAACATCAACGATAAGTCCTTTACCCACTCCTCTTTCACCAATTAAAGCGTGCACCTCAGATGGAGCAAGAGAAATGCTGACGTTCTTTAAATTCACTGTATTTCCTGAGAAAGTACTTACAGAATTGATTTCTAATAGTTGTTCGCTCATCATCGCCTACTTTAATATAATAAAAAACATTTAAAATTATCTCCAATTTTTATTATAATGCATATTTTTGAAAAAAGCAAACAAGGAAAACAAATATCGCTGTAAATGTCAAATATTTTCGGGTTCTTTCCATTTTCAATAGAAATTAACCAAAAATCTCCCGGACCAAGGGGGGGGCTTGACACTCTGCAGGGTTTTCAGAAAAGAGCCGTGAGCGATTAGTAAAAGGCGTTAAGAAAACTGCATGTCTGAGCGAAGCGAGTATGCAGTTTTTAGCCTTTTGCGTAGGAGCGAATCGGTCTCTTTTCGAAAACACGAAGCCAGTCAAGCCCCATCGCTTGCTCCTAATGACTAAGTTTGTTCTACCATAAGTGGAAAGAACCTGTTTTTGAAAAAAAATGATAAATAAAATCACCTACATGTCATCCTCTTTTTTCTAAGACTCAGAGTATCTTCTTCCCGTAACTTACACAATAATTAAGAAGGGCATCGATTAAAACGATCCCCTTCTTAATTTCATTACTGTTCATTATTGATGATTTTAAATTTTAAACTTATCAACCATATCCGAAAGCTTCGATGCCAAAGTATTTAAATTCACAGCGGTTTCATTGATTCTCTCGGAAGATTCGGCTGTCTGTCTGACGCCTGTTGTGATTTGCTCCATTTCCTCAGAGACACTTGCCATGGACCTTGCGGATGTATCCATGGCAGAGGCCATTTCCTCTGCAGAGGCGCTTTGTTCCTGCGCAGCACCGGAGAGGGATTCGACTTTGTTGTTAACGTTGACCATATATCCGGTGATCTTGTCGAATTCTTCCACCAGAATTCGCGTTCCCTCGTTGAGTTCATTATAATACTCAACTGTCTTTTTAACGGCTTCATTTGCGTTTCCGGAACCTTCGTCAATCTCAAGAAGGATGTTGGCAATATTGGTTGAAGCCTGTTTACTTTCCTCAGCCAATTTTCTGATTTCGTCTGCAACAACGGCAAATCCTTTTCCTGCTTCACCTGCTCTGGCAGCTTCGATGGCTGCATTTAAAGCCAAAAGATTTGTCTGTTCAGCTATTGAAGAAATTGTGTTGACGATCTCCTGGACGTTGGTGGCTTTTTCTGCCACAGTCATGACAAGGTTTGTTGCAGTTTTGTTTTTTTCGCCAACCGTTTGCATTTTCTCCTGCTGCTTGTCCAATATGCCTTCTTCTTTTTAACAGCCTTTTCAGTGATACAACGGAGATCAACAAAATCTGCATCATGATCCTCCACTTAATTCTTTAAAATTAAACAAATGCACACATGTAAATGTAAAGTCTGTAAGGTTGTTACTATTATTTTCTTTATGAAATAAAAATAAAAACTTGATTGTAAATTTGTCATATTATTGTATTTTTTTTATGTTCTTCAAAACTTGTTTAAAAAGTAAATAGTCCAGTTCAAGTGCAATTTTTTAATTTCATGCAGAAAAAGAAAATTTTGAAAGTTTAAACACGATAAACGGATGTAATCGCTTTTTTTGTTCACTGAAGACAATTTATGGCATTTGAAGTTTAAACAATTAAGTGCTACACTATAGTTAGTTTCTGAAACTAACAAACAGAAAGGAGCGTTATGAATCTATTTTCAGACCCCCTTGGAATGAAGCCAACAATATTAAAAAAGATCAACATGTCTTCGATTATAAGAATTTTAATGAAATATCAGCCCATTTCCAGAACGGAGATCGCAAAAAAATCCGGCATCAGTAAACCCACTGTGAGTAAACTGGTGAATTTATTGATGGATGATGATTATTTGTTTGATGCCGGGAAAAAGGAATCCGTGCAAGGAAAACGTCAGAGTTTGTTGACGTTGAATCCCGAAAAGGCAAAAACCATTGTTGTGGATATTGGCTTGAGGAAAACCACACTTTCAGTTGTGAATTTTGCCTTTGAGATACTGATGATGAAAACTTTTAATACGATTAAAGACTTACAATCCTTTATCAAGCAGTTAACTTCCGAAATCGATCAGCTCATGAAAGAGACAAAAACGAATCCTGAGAAAATCGTTATTTCTGTCCCAGGGACGGTAGATTCAAACCTTCGAAAGGTATATGATGTACCCCTATTAGGATGGAAGAATGTTCTTTTTTCGGATCTTATAGAGCTTGAATTAGACAAACACGATATTCACGCAGAAGTTTTAATTGAAAACGATGCCAATTTGGGAATGGTCTCCGAAGTCATGTTGAACAAAGCCATTGAAACAAGAAATAAAAATATTATCTTCATTCTGATCAAAGAAGGTATTGGATTGGGGTTTTACATCAACAACGGTTTTTATTTTGGCAGAAGTCATTCCGCCGGTGAATTTGGCCATATGACGATTGACAAAAGTGCCAAAGGTAAAAAGAAGTGGTTAGACCTGGCAGGTTCAGAGGAAATGGAGAATTACGTGGCAAAGGGAAGAATTGAGGAGTACGTTGAGATTCTTGCCATTGGTTTTATTAATGTGATCAATGGACTGGATCCGGATATATGTGTATTTAGTGGTGAATGCTGCAGATATTGGGACGACATTTACCCTTGTTTACGCGAAAAGACAAATAACTTGTCCAAAGTGGAAAATCCCGAACAGCTGGAGATCACTTGTTCAGCATTTAAAAATATCGAATCGTCCTTACTTGGTGGTGGAATCATAGGCTTTAAAGACTATATAGAAATGAGCAGTTTGATTGACTAAGGTCTTTTTGTTTGGAAAAAATCACAATATTACTGGA
The DNA here is from genome assembly GCA_964449405.1 of uncultured Thermotogaceae bacterium. GTDB lineage: Bacteria > Thermotogota > Thermotogae > MWEM01 > MWEM01 > JASUTC01. The sequence goes on along the minus strand of CAYUYU010000042.1, from coordinate 11,971 downwards.
GGTGTAAGAAATGAAAAAGCGTATCATTTTGATGTTGATTTGTTCTTTGTTGTTGTTAACTTTTACAGCCTTTTCCGCAAAAGAAAATGAACTTTTGGTGTATCACTGGTGGACAGCAGGTGGAGAAAAAGTGGCCATAGATGCGTTATTTGAAGCCTTTTTGGAAAAATATCCCGAATACGATATTGTTGAAAATCCAGTAGGCGGTGGCGGTGGTGGTATCATGCGCTCACAAATCAAAACAATGGTCATGGCCGGAAATCCCCCGGACACATTCCAGATTACGTATGGAACCGGTATGATCGAGTCTTTCACCAGTATTCTTCAGCCCATTGATCATTTGATGAAAGACTTCAACGTTCCTCAGGATGTGATGGATTGGGGTAGAGTGGACGGCAAGATGTACGGCGTTCCTTTGAACATTATGCAGAGTAATTGTCTGTGGTATAACAAAGAAATTATCGAAGAATTAGACATTCAAATGCCCATTAATTCCATCAAAGAGTTTTATGCCGCTTGTGAAAAAATAAAGAATGCCGGATACACGCCTTTGGCTGTGGGGGCCGGTATGGGACAAGGTTTTTGGCTTGGGACTTTGTACGAAGCAATTGTCTCTGCGCTTCCAAATGGGGCGGATGTATTGAACGCTTACTACGCAGGAGAGGTCGTTCCATCTGAAAACGAAACGTTAGTTGAGGCATTAAAGAGCATGGCATATATTTACAACAATGGTTATATCAATTCTGATTTTTCCGCTTTAACTTGGGATCAGGCGGGACAAATGTTGGCAAATGGAAAGGCTGCCTTTTTTGTTATGGGCGATTGGACAAAGGGACTGTTTGATGCTTCGGGGCTAAAAGCCAATGTGGATTATGGTTACCAGAGTTTCCCGGGATCAAGTGTGTTTGTAGGCCATGCAGACTGTTTTGTTTTACCTATAGGTGTGGACAGCCAAGTGGCAAAGGATTGGCTGTCATATCTTACGACTGCAGAAGCTGAAACGGTATTCTGTCCCCTGAAAGGCGCCACTCCCCCAAGACTGGATGCACCGGTAGAAGGTATTTACGATTCAATCGCACTTGAGATCATGGGAAAATTCAGAGATCCTGAAATTACAAAAATCCTTTCAGAATTTGGTGCACCACCTGAAGCGTATTTATCTCTTTTTGGAACCTTTTTCAGTGAATTCTTCCTTAATCCGAAAGTCAATGCCGCTACGCTGGAAAACTTTGACATCACGTATGAGGAAGTTTTCTTGTATTAATACATGAATAAGGGCACTTCGGTGCCCTTAGTTTAGATGAAGCGTCACACTAAAGGGTGAAACCATGAAAAGAACATTAGAGCTTTTATTTTTTCTTTTACCGGTCATCATACTGGTAGCCTTTTTTGTTTATGGGTTTATCGGATGGAGTTTTTATACCTCGTTAACCAACTGGAGAATTATTGGAGTAAAGGGAGAATTTGTGGGATTCGATAATTACAAATTTCTGTTTACCAGAGACCGGTCATTTAAATCCACCTTGTTCAACACATTGGAGTTGAGCACCATCTTTATAGTCGTAACCATGCCGCTGGGCTTGGCGTTGGCGATATTGTTGGATCTGGGTATATATGCCAAAAAAGTATTTCGAATCATCTTTTTGCTTCCCCTTTCCTTTTCGTTTGTTGCGTCTGCTTCCATGTGGTTTTGGATGTTTTCACCGGAAATTGGGGTGATTAACTCGTTTTTGAGGCTATTGGGATTGGGTGATTTGGCACAACCGTGGATCACATCCAGCAGTCAATCATTATGGTGTATTGCCATTGCTTATGTATGGCAGTTTTCGGGGTTTGCCACATTGGTTTATTATTCCGGGATCAGCAGTGTTTCTGAAGATATCAGAGAGGCCGCAAGGATAGATGGGGCAAGCAAATTTCAGGAATACTGGAAAATCGTTATACCCATGCAGAAACCTGCCACATTAACTGTGTTGGTCATTCTTTTGATGTACTCACTCAAGGTATTTGATCTGGTTTGGCTGATGACCGGAGGTGGTCCGGGACGTTCTTCTGAGGTTTTATCAACGTTAATGTATAAAACAACGTTCAGTCGAAACTTTTTCGGCAGAGGAGCTTCCATAGGCATTATCATGTTTGTTGTATCGTTGATTATCATTTCGCCGTTTTTTGTGAGAAAGAGGAGAAGTGATTATGAGTAAGTTGAGGAAAAAAGGTAATCCGTTTACAAAAACAATCATTTATATCATTCTGTTATGTGCTGTCTTTTTTTACCTCTTTCCCATTTATTCTGCGGTCAACACCTCTTTAAAAACAAATGAAGAATTGAGATTTGGTCCTGTTCAAACCGTGCAAAAGCCGACTTTTGATAATTACAAATTATCATTTAATTCAATCAAAAGACCATTGTTGAATACAGCCATTTTCACAATCTTTGCAACAGCGGTTTCGTCCATCCTGGGTGCCATGTCGGGATTTGCCTTTTCCAAGATGCCATTCAGATGCAGTAATATCATCTTGTTATTCGTTGTGTTGGGCTTTTACATCGCCCCTCAGTCCATATTGATCCCTCTTGTGAGTTTTATGGGAAAAGTAGGTTTGTACGATACTTATGCGGGGCTCATCCTGACACATACGGCTTATGGTGTGCCCATCACGACGTTGCTGTTTAAAAATTATTTTGATACGGTGCCCACACAATTGATTGAAAGCGCTAGAATAGATGGTTGCACCAATATTGGTGCGTTTTTCAAAATCGCATTACCACTGTCACTTCCTGGATTTGCCGTAGTAGCTATCTTCCAGTTTACCAATATCTGGAATGAATACCTTTTTGGACTGACGCTTACAAGTGGTGTGGAATCCATGCCACTGACAGTTGCCATCGCAAATCTAAAAGGAACAACCGTTGCCGCCTGGAATATTCAAATGGCGGGATTACTCATTTCCATCCTGCCGGTTCTGCTCATGTATTTGTTCTTTATGGAACTGATCGTGAAAGGGTTGTTAATGGGCTCAGTGAAAGGCTGATATTAAAGGGCTACACTGCAAAAAGTTTACTTTACACGGGTAAGAACAGAATTCAACGCTTGTTTCTTATTCGGGAGCACACACAGGTGCTCCCCTAAAGGTTTCATTAAAGCTGCTTAACAGCGTTGTAGGGGCGGACGGGTGTGTCCGCCCGTAAAAGAATGGTGAGTTTTTAAGAGTTTTAATGGCCATTTTAACCTTTTTTTTAATAGATTCAAAAATAACAGAAGGAGGAAAAAATATGTCAAAAACCAATGTTTTATTTGTTGGAGAAACATGGATCGTCACGAAATTTCACACTAAGGGGTTCGATGTGGTTCCCTTAGGCGGATATGATGATTTTTCAGTGTATTTCAAAAAGGGAATGGAGCCATTTGAGGATATTGCCATCTCACACATCCCCAATCATAATGTAATGAACGACTATCCCCAGACGATGGAACAGATCTCTAAGTTCGATGTGGTGATCATCAGTGATTGTGGTAGAAACACCCTCACCATGTATCCGGATATGTTTAAAGTTCCCATGGGGCCGGACAAGGTTCAATTGACAGCAGATTATGTCAGAAACGGCGGTTCTCTCATTATGGTTGGCGGATATGTGGACTTCCAAGGATTTCAGGGAAAAGGAAACTATCACGGAAGCGCCATTGAGGAAGTATTGCCCGTCAACATCATGGACAGAGATGATCGTGTGGAAGGGACACAGGGAGTAACGCCCAAGGTGATCAATCAAAACCACGACATTCTCAACGGTGTCTCCACACAATGGCCGGCATTTTTGGGTCATCAAAAGGTCCTGCCAAAAGAAGACGCCAGTGTCTTGGCAACCATAGGAGACAATGATGATGCCTTCATTGTCGTAGGAGAATCCGGAAAAGGCAGATCCATGGCCTTCACTTCCGATTTAGCCCCTCATTGGGGAACAGACTTTGTAAATTGGCCTGATTACGGCAAGTTCTGGCACAACGCGATTATGTGGTTGGCGCGGAAGTAAAAAAAACTCGATAAATTTGAAATCTCATTGAAAGGGGTACCAGATTCAACAGTGTCCCTTTCAATCTCTACAATATCTTCTTTTTTTGATATAATCAACCGATGATAAATAAGCAAACAATCAGAAAAACACTGCTGAAATGGCCCAAAAAAACCATATATTTAAAAGAACTTTCCCGTATACTTGGCGGAGGTAAGTCAGTTGCCTATGAGGATTTCTATTCGGAAGTTAAAGTGCTTGTCCAAGCGGGTCTATTAACTCCTATTCCAGGGAGCGGGAGCAATGGAATGCAACCCTTTCTTGAAAACCGGTATCGGGTGAATCTTCACAAACTACCTGGGATTCACGAGCTGAAGGCGGAGTTGCTGAAGCTGCATGTCAAGTTGAAAATTACTTATTATCAGAATCATATGGATGAATACATCAAGGACCGGGAAATTGTTCGCATCTTTAATGACTATTTGTTTAGCGGAACCTTTTATAAAAAGATTGAAAGGCGGGAGTTGGCGTTTTTATTATTTCGTGATGAAAAGGCGTTGGATTCGACCACGAAGGCCTATAAGGTTTTAAATCGGTTGGGATTACATCTGGAAAAGGACTTTAACTGTTTTGACCGGCGGCTTCCTGTGACGTATTTCCCGTTTACTAAGCATGTAAGAAAAGTTTTAATAGTTGAAAATCTTACCCCGTTTTACGATTTGTTTTTAATCTTTCGGCAGTTCAGTGAGCAATCAAAGCTATCGGGAAAGTCCACTCCAAACCTGTTCAAATCCCCTTCCGGTGAAGCCCCTCGGGAATTTGCTTCTCAAATTCCATTTGACTCCTTGGCCTTGGGTAATGGCAATCATATCGTGTCCGCATTTGAATTCTTTTCTGATATCTTTGATCAACCAACGGATGTAGAATATTCTTATTGGGGAGATATGGATGGTGCCGGTTTGAATATTTATTTTTCCCTGAAGAAGAAATACTCGGATTTTAAAATTAACTTGTGGGAAAAGGCTTATGAGCGGATGTTACAAGAGGGGCAATGGAGAAAGGATCAATCCGGATTGAGTGAACAACCCGAGATTGTCTCTGATCCCTGTCTTGAACAACTCATAGATGTGATAAAAGCAAATAAGGCCATTCCACAGGAGATATTAAATTTCTCAATCCTTGAGGAGCTTATTCATGGTGAATGAATCCATCAACGAGCGCATTAAAAATCTGGGAATGATTGCCGCCTTTTATGATCGAGCCGGAGGGATGAAGAATATCCCCCCAGATAAGGCTTTGCCGGTAATGTTGGGAATCTTTACGTTTATCCTCTCCAAGATGCTGGACGGGGAGAAAGGGGCCAGCATGGATGAGATCATGGCCTATGTGATGGAGAATTATGCGTCATCAAATTTTCAGGCGGAAAGGGACCATATCACCCAGTTGATCATGCGAATGATGTACCAAGACAGAGAGTCGGGGATTCCTTTTCAGTATTATGATTTTAAAAATAACAAAACGGAAACCATTAAATACAATTTTTTGAAAATCGAGCATTCTTCTTCGGAAGAGGCTTCTCGAATCGCTTTAACAAAAACGGGTCGAGATATGCTCTTTCAGACCCGTGAGATTTATCAGGAATTGCGAATTACGATGGATTTGTTGTTTATCAAAGAGCAGTTTAAACGGGGAGCTTTTACAAAGGCCATCCGATCAGCGGAATCTTTAAAGACCTCTGTGAGTGATAGTCTGGAGGCTAAAGAAAAGCTCATCTTTGAGATTCGCAGAGCTCCTTGGCGGGTTAATACCAAAAGTCTTGCCGAAAGTTATGAGGATATTAAGCATCAGTTTCAAAAAGAGAGTGAGATGTTCGATGAATTGCTGGGGATGATTCGTAACGTGACCTACGAAGGACTGGAGTCCAAAAATACAGACAGTCTGGTGAAACTCGAGGAGATTCTCAATCATTCCAGACTTCTGCATGAGCGGTTGCTGAGCCTACACCTGTCCATCATGCCTGAATACCTGCGTTTTCGAAATAAAAACACATTGCGATTGCTGTTTGGCGAGATTCATTTCAATGCCGATCTCATTGATCCTTTATTTCAAGCCCAATCTGAGGCAATCGATCCCAAATTGATGAGCTTTGTTCCCAAGCCCAGGCCTCTGGAATTCTTCCCGTGGCTGTCCATCACCCGAAATCCCGTGGAACGCTCCAGACGAAAAAAGGAGAAAATTCAACTGATTCAAGAGCAGCAAGATCATCAAGACAGACGCCTGGAACAAGAAATGCGCCAGGGGCGAATTGAGTTAGCGACGTATATTCTTCGACAGCTAAAGTCTGCCGACCGTGTTCTCTTCTCCCAAATCATCGACGTCTTCCCGCCCAATGATAATCTCCTGGCCTTTGTCATCGGCCTGCATCAGGTTTCTGAGATTGCCTTTAAACGAACAAAGGACACGGATATCTTGATGGCAGTAAAGGATGCCCAACCCCATTTTAAGGGTTTTCAGGTGTATACTATTAACCGTATCATCAGAAAAAGGGGCTATGTGTTTAGTGACTATGTATTTGAGAAGGTGAAATAAAAGGTGGCGTTCAAAAAAATGATCCATACAACGGAGGAAATGGAACGGTTCAGGCTGTTTTCAAGAATTGTGGTTCAATTGTTAAGCAAGGGGAATGTGAATGATGAAGAGGATCGTGAGCTGGTTGTTGCCTATGAGACGGATGAGGCGATTCAGGAGATGCTGAAGACCTTTGCCGAGGAGGCCAATTTGGAGTTGTTTGATCAGCAATACGGCTATCTCAGTTGTTTTCAAAAGGATTTCAGAAGCCCCTTTGCCATGAAACGCGATGAGTTCTACCGGGAGTCCGGATTTGACGCCAAAACCTGGCCGATCTTTTCCTTTTACGTCTTTTCCATTCTTTCTCTCTTTTTCGATGAAGAAGATAATCAGTCTATCAGTATGAAGATGATCATTGACTTTTGTGAGGAAAAGGTGCAAAAGATCAAAAACGCCCCGGAATCTGAACAAATCAACCAGAAGTACAATTGGAATTTTGAAGGGTTGGTGGCCATTTGGGATGCGTTGAGGGATACGGCCAACATCGAAACGGATTGGGACCATTCAACGGCTCAAACCAAGCAAGGGTTGTTGTTGCGCACGGTAAAATTTATGAAAAAAGAAGGGTTGGTGGAGTTCGCCCCGGAATTTCAGACCTGTTCTGTGAATAAAAAGACCGAGGGGATCTTTTACACCCTGCTGAAAGACGACAAATACAAACAGATTGCAAGCTTTTTAAGGGGGGAGTCGGAACAAAATGCCATCGATTGATGCCTATCGGATTATCAACGTGACTTACGGTACCAAAAACAGAATCGACGACTTGAACATCGAAACAGACGGTAGACACACCATCGTGGTTATTCCCAACGGGTGTGGGAAAACCTTTACCATCACGCTCCTCTTGCAAACCATCCTTCCGGGCTCCGCCCTGAACAATCGAACCTTTGATGAGACCTTTGCCAATGTGAAAGGCACTGCCCATATTGTCATTTCCCATCTGTTGGATAATGGTGAGAATAAGCTGATCAACGGGATCACTGTCAACAACGAAGGTTCTTTGAGATATTTCAACTGGTGCTTTGAAACCCCGGTGGACCAGAATTTGGCGGACATCCCGCTGGTGGAAGATGCCACGACCCTTTCATATGAAGAGACCCGTGACTGGCTCAGGGAAATGCCATATGAAAAACGCGCCAAGGTGTTTAATCAGGGAGAAAAGGTCAAATTGGGCAAACATTTGAGTCTTTACGGTATTTATGGTGACGAATGGGAAATGATGTACAAGATGAACATGACCGAAGGCGGGGTCAAAAACATCTTTGGTTCCAGAAGCCGAAAAAGCACAGATGATTTGTTGAAAGAGTTTGTCATACCGGCTATTACCAGAGAATTAAAGGGGTCTGAGGAGATTGATCATGTGCAGGATGCCTTTTTGAAAAAGATCGATACATTGAAAATGATCCCCCAATGGGAAGATGAAATCAGGCGGATGAATGAATATTTGACCTTGTTTGGCAGACAGGTTGAGAAATTAAAGACGCTGTATGAGCGTGGAGAGGATTACCGGGTCAAGTTATACTTGCTGAAATTGATCAACGAGCGAACCAAAGACACCCTGACTGAAAAGCTGGCACAATCCCAACAAATCGAATTGAAACTAAAAGGCCAACAAAAAGGGATTGAGATCCTGAAAAACAACGCCATAAAACTCACTTATGCCAATCTGCTGCATCAAATCACCATGATCCGGGAAAAGATCGGGAGAACCTTGCAATATTTGACAGAAGCCGAAGATGAAAGAAATCATAAGAAAAAGCAACTCCAACTGATACAGGCCATGGATGATTTGACCGATTTCAACGCCGCTTCCGCCAGGTATGACATCATCAAGGCCATGATTGACAAAAAGCAGATGGCGGATCGTCAATTGAAAGAACAGATGGCTATTTTGGAATCCAAGCTTCACGATTATTACGCCATCGCCATCCGAAAAACCGGAGATCGCTACGAATCCAATGCTGAACTCATCTCACAAGCGGAGGATGAGCGGGATGACTTGACCGGCCAAATTGCTGCTCTTTCAGACAAAAAAAGACAACAGCTCAAAGAACTTGATTTTCTGGAACAACACAGCGAAGAATTGGACAAATTAGGGGGCCTTTCAGCCCATGAAGTGGCGAGAGAATCAGTGCAAAAGTTCGAAAATGAAATCCTTGACAGACAAGCTGCCATTGAAAAACTGAAAGTGGAAATTGAAACCCTGAAAGAGGATTCTCATCAAGAAAAAGAACGGGAGCTCACGCTAAGGCAACAACGGGACCGGACAAAAGAGGCTTATGAGACCTTTTCAAACAAACTCGCTATTATTAAACAGATCAAACAAGTGTATCATGCCGATACGGTGGATGAACTATACGATCTACTTGCCAATCAATTGGAACAAACCCAAAGAACCCTGTTGTCCAACGGGATGGAACAGGCCGATCTCCAGGAAATCATCGATTATATCTCCCGGTTCAACACCCTGCCCCCGGAGAGAACGGTGAAGAAGTTGACATCCCAATTGCGAGAAGCAGGATTTCAGGACTTTATTCCGGGATATGATTATTTAAAAGAAAAAGGCGACATCAGCAACAAACTCGTTTCTTACGGAATCATCTGTGAGAACTTGAAGGGTTTAAGTATGGCCTTGAACAAGATCGGCTTGCCTGAAGCACCGGTCTTTGTCTTTTCCAGAAAAGAATTAGATGAAGAGATCGATGTTCAGATCAAGGGTCTTTTAAGGCAAAAGAACCTGTTCATCGAAACCAGACGGCTATCAATTCTTACGGGGCAATTAACGGTGGAGGCCTATCTTAAAGACCATCAAAAGACACTGGAACGGGTTGAAAAAACAATCGAAAAATATACAGCCCGTGAAAGCGAATTAAAACTGCATTTGCATACTGTGGAGCAGTTTATCGAACAATACGGCATAGACCCGGTTGCAAGCGAAGCCACATTACAGCATCAACGGACAACAGCCATAAAAGAATGGGAAAGCTGTGCCAATGACCTGGCACAAATCCACTCAACGGTGGAAAAGAAGAAGACTGAGACGGTGAGTATTCAAGCCCACATTAACGGATTAAAAGAAAAACTGGCTCAACAGGAAGATCTGTGTCGTAAATTTGAAGATCTGGGACAGCGTTGTCGGTATCTGGTGGAACGCTTGGAAGAAGTGCCCACAACGATTGAAGTCCATCAGGATAGCGTGAAACAACTTGAAGAGCAGATTGAAACAGGCCAACATCAGATGCGAGAAATCAAGTCCCATTTGAAACGTCTCACATCAACCACAAGGCAGATCAACGAAGAATTGGGAGGATTCAAGCAAAAACAAAAAGGCTTTAAAAAGCTCGAGCAACCTGGTAATAACGATTACCTCTACAACGGAGAACCGGTGGAAGGTCTTGAGGAAAGACTTCATACCCTAAAGCTCAAGTTTGAAGACAATCAATTGATGGACGAGGAAAGACGCCTTTCCCAACAACTCTCTCAAATCCGATCGGGCATTTTGAAAAAGGGGTATACCGTGGGGGAATTGAATCAAATCGACCGGTCTAAACTCCCCACACCCGATGATTGCAATAAGGCCATTGATGCCTTACAGGCCAGAATTGACCGACTCAATCGTTCATTGGGGACGCATGAAGCTGAAAAGAAGCAACTGGAAAATAAACGAGACGAGCTTCAATTACCAGAAGAAGTTAGGGAGGCGATTCAACCGATTGATAACAAAACCCACAGGGCTCTTTTTGAAAAAAACCGAATCCGCTTAAGCAATCTGGAAAAAGCCGCCGTTGCAGAAAGGGAAAAATCTGATGAAATCAAAAACCAAATCCACAAAAGCGAGATTCTACACGAGAGTCAACGTGAATTTCTGTCCGGTTTTTCATTACCGGAGAAAGTGCACATTAAACAGTTAGACTCCGCCTTGTTTCAGCAGGATGAAATGAGGGCATGGAACAACGCCAAGACTGATTTTCTAACGATAAAAGAAAGCCTTGAACAAGATAGAAAGGCCGTTGAAGCAGGATGGAGCGCCCTTCAAAAAAGCATCCATTCAGAAACCTATGACA
>CAYUYU010000042.1:0-1173 GCA_964449405.1 uncultured Thermotogaceae bacterium | reverse complement strand
GTTGAAGCAGGATGGAGCGCCCTTCAAAAAAGCATCCATTCAGAAACCTATGACATGAATCTGAACATGGCCTTGATCATGGAAAGCGATACCACCAATATCCTGTTTGATTATCAGAAGATCAAAAACCTCTACGAACAGGACCAACACATGATCAACACCTCCCGTGAGATGATTGAACTAAACATCAGCAAAAACAAACAAGAAATGGAAACGTTGGTGGAAAACGCCTACAGAAGCGTAGAGTGCTATTTAAACGAGTTCGCCAACCTATCCAAATACTCCAGAATCGAAACCCACGGAAAGCGGGATGTATCGGTGAAATTTATCTTTCCGGAACTGTCTCAACAGGCCAAAAAGACAAATTTAAAAATTTATATTGACGAAATTTTAAACAAGATCAATCACATCGAAAAAGATCGGGTCAAGGAATTTGTCAGCAAGAATTTCTCCGTGAAACGCCTGATCGAGGAAATCCACCGAAAAAAGACCGTGCTCAAAGTCTACAAACCCTCCACATCCGCAGGATGGTACTACGAAGATTGGGACAACGTGATCAAATGGTCCCAAGGTGAGCAATTCTTTGCCTTCTTCCTTCTGTACGCCTCCATGAGCATCTGGATCCGACAAAAACGAATGGGCTTGAGCAAAAGCAAAACCGTATTGATCGCCGATAATCCCTTCGGAGAGGCTATCTCTGAACACATATTCAACCCCTTGTTGGAATTCATGTCAGATAATCAAATACAACTGATCACCTTCACAGCCATCAAAGAAAGACAAATCATCGCCCTATTTCCCAACAAATACAGCCTCATTCTCTATCCCCAGCATAACACCAAAAGCCTCATCATCCAACCCGGCTTCTTCCGGGAGGAGTTTTGAGGAAGCTCACAATCTCATATGCAAAAAATAATGCCAGCTGGATTTTCCGTCAAAAATATCCTCTATCTGTCGGACTCTGATAATCTCAAAATCTTTAAACAATGTCAGAATATCCTGGTAATTCACATAAAAATGCGGCAAGAAATTGCCATCCTGCTCCTCTTTTAACCGGACATTCTCATCTACTATCTTTATCCTGGAAGAATTGGCGGAATATGACCAAGTGTGTTTTGAAATCAATGTGATATATACTTCTCCACCTGGTTTTAAAACTCGTTTGATGTTTGC